>NZ_JAHZCJ010000001.1:0-160116 GCF_019422935.1 Desulfovibrio sp.
ATTTTCCGTTAAAGCTTTCAATGTGCCCATTATCCGTGGGCTTCCCCGGACGAGTAAACTCTATCTGCACTCCATGCTCAAAAGCCCATGTGTCCAGGGCCTTACTGATAAATTCCGGCCCAGTATCAACCTTGATACGCTCCAGTAACCTTCCTTGAAGGCGTAGCCTTTCAAGAACACGCACAACTCGAATTCCAGGCAACGACATGTCCACTTCGAGCGCGGAGCTTGAACGATCCCATAGATCGGCAATTGTCAAAATCCGGATGCGTCGTCCACCCGTAAGGGAGTCGCTTACAAAGTCCATCGCCCATTGCTCATCCGGGCCAGCAGGGCCAGCCAGAGAATACGGGCATGGCTTGAACGCTTCACCCGCTTGAGGGTGCGCAGTGAAAGGTTTTCTTCCTGGTAAATCCTTTCTGTCCGCTTGTGATTCTGCACCAGCCCTTCCCGGCGCAATAACTCATGCCAGCGCGGAGAACCGAAACGCCGCCGATCATTTGCCAGTTCCAGCATCCGAGTCCGCAAAAGAAGATCACGGTCCTCAGATGGTGGCCGTCTGGCTGAGCACCGATTAAACTGAATCACTCGGCAAGCCCGCCGCTCTGAGTAGCCATGCGCAGCCTGAATGTGATGCACGGTTTCCCTTGACTACTGGCTTGCGCACCCAAAACGGCGCAATCAATTTGGGCAAATCAGCAAGGCTGGCTAGATTGGAAAAAGCTAGGCTAGGCACTTATTGGCAGCCTCGAGCCTCTGCATTTCTCTCAAGCCATGCATTAAACTCTGCCTGTAGGCATGGTCAGACCCAAGGGGGGCAGCTCGGCTCCCCTTGGGTTCTTTAATGTGCAGTGTTATTTTTCGTGTTTGCCGGTGGGGCTGTGTGGACAACCTGCGCCCGTGTTTGTGCTACCGCACCATGTGCATTTGTTGGCTCCTGTGCCGTGCTTGTGCTTTTTTGTCGGGCTGTGCGGACAGCCTGAGCCGTAGTTGGTGGAACCACAGAATACACATTTTTTTTCATCGTCATTGTGCTCATGCTTTTTGGTTGGGCTATTGGGACAGCCTGAGCCGTAGTTGGTGGAGCCACAGTAAGCGCATCTTTTTTCGTTGTCATTGTGCTCATGCTTTTGTGTTGGGCTATGCGGACAACCAGAACCAAAGCTGGCAGAGCCGCACCAGATGCATTTTTTGGGATCGGAGCCATGTTTGTGCTTTTTTGTCGGGCTGTGGGGACAGCCTGAGCCGTAGTTGGTGGAACCACAGAATACACAATTTTTTTCATCGTCAACGTGTTCGTGTTTTTTTGTGGGGCTGTTGGGGCAGCCTGAACCGTAGCTGCTAGAGCCGCAATACTTACATTTACTCAAGATGCTCTCCTTTTGTGTATGAATTAAATTTGATTGCTTTTTCTATCTATGGGTTTCAATGGGTCGAATTTTGCTGCACTTTATCTCAACATATATCTCAGCTTGTAAGCAAGAAATTTGCAACCAGCAAGAATTGTTGAGCTAGCTGCTACGTTGAGTTGTTTTTCTAAAAATGGCTCATATCAGTGACGATGCTGCATAAAACTGGTTCTTGAAACGGCCAAGAAAATTTTTACTTCCGTTAAGTGGAGTTTTTTTCTTGATGGAGTGTGCGGATGATATTGCCAGCCTTGCAAAAGTATTCATTTGTAACTCCATGAGTCGCAGGGTGGGTAACAATTGCAAAAGTTGTGGTTCCGTTATGCCCTGTGCTTATGTTGTCTGCTGCTTCCATAAATGGAACGTCAGCAATTTCTTCCCAGTATTTTGCATATTTTTTGCTGTAAAAAATGACAACATTAGGTGAATATTGAATGATTTTTTGTTGAATTGATTTTATTCGGAGAGCAAGAAGCTCCTCAGAATAGTTTTTTCTTGAGCTGAGATATGGCAGCGTAGAAATGGAGTTGTAGTGCCATTTACTGGTTGATGGGGATGGCAGCGGTAGCAATTCAAGAAGGCAGGTATCGTCATTCCACCGGCCCAGGCGTTTTGCCTGATATTGGCGTATCCGATCTATCGATGGGGCAATATTCTGAAAGCATAACGCGATGCGTATTAATTTGCTCCACGTAGTTTGTAATACGGGGGGGTCTGCAAAGAATTTGTCTATACCAATGGCTTTGTGGTAGGAGGCTACATCTACCAATTCGCTGCAATGTTTTGTCCATGCATTAATACGCGCCATGATTTCTTCTTTTGTATTGCCTCCGCCTTCTTCCATGCCAATAAACCATATTTTTCCATGATAATTACCATAACCATAAAATTCATGTATAAATTTATGTAAAACTGTATCAATATTGCTATTCATTACATCTCCATTGGTCGTCGTTATAATTCAGATTTAAAACAGACTTAAGCACAATATCAAGGTCGTTCAGGCAGTGTTATTTTTTGCTCACAATTACGACTTGGATGTTTGTACCGTTTCATTAATTTTTTTGACATACCATTGGGAAGTTTAATGAATGCGGTCTCTTCTTTTGCAGCATGTCCTTCCAATGTGTCGCTGTGGTGTGGTGCATTAACTTCTGGGTTTAATAAAGAAGAAAAATCTGCATTAGGCCATAATTCCCCAGCTATCATCCGAGTTTCGTGCTGTGAATATGATATTGCAGACAGAGTATCAGCCATTGCGATTATGGAAGATCGATATTTCAGCTTGGATATCAGGGCTGTAGGAAAGCCCTTTTGTCCGTGAAGGAGCCCCCAAAGCTGACTTATCAATATCTGTATCCCACCATAATTTTTGCTGTTTTTTGCCGCTGCAAAGACTGCATCTTCATAACGCCTATGGGCGATGGTGCAATATAGGGCTATGGCAAGAGCCTCATCTGCTGTGCTGCCGGTTCCTAATTGGCTTGGAATTTCAGCGCTGGTATTTTTGCTGAGATATTTTTTTCGCCCAAAAGTAAAAGCAGCATATATCAATTCATGAAGCGAATTCTCTATTGATATAATATTAGTATAGCGAGATATGTCTTTGAGCAGCTTTTCAAGGCGCTCCCCTGTAGGCGCGTTGTCAAAGGCAAACAAGCTAACAAGCCTTACCCAGACCCCAGCCACTAGCGACGTAATGGGGTCGCTATGCGTCAATCGTGAGGAGCTAAATCCAAGCCTAAAATCTCCCTGGTAAATATTTTGTGCATCATTACTGTCATCTGTGCGGATAATGTGCTGCTTATCGCCAATAGGAAAAAAATTGTATTGTGCACTTATGAGGCCGATTGGTGTGAGGCGTGCGATGCTAAGGCAACCCTTATTGCTGTTGGTTGGGAAAAATGTTTTTGAATCGGGAAAGGATTTATTGATATAGCCATTCTGTAGCCCTGCCGCCCCATTGGGGTAGGCCAGAAAAAGTGAGCCGTTTCCTTTAGATTGAACTAAGGTGGATATGTTTGATTGTAGAGTGTGCCAGTCGCGTATTGCAATATATTGCATGCATAGTTCTGGGTAGAGGTATTTTAACCTTTGGGTGGCTGTGCCCATGGCCTCGCGTGCATGTTCGTTCAAGATTCGAAGCTTGTTTGCTTCTATATTTTTTGTATTGCCTAGTTTCTTTAGCAGGTTGTCCATTTTTGCATGGAGGGGGCGCAAGCGAGGGCAGGCTGCTGCTGGGGATGTGTATGATCGAATCAACGCTTCAGTAGTAAAAAGTGAAAGGAGCGTGCTTTGTGTTATTTGCAACGTGTCTAAACTAGCTATGTGATTAATGCAGTCTGATGCAGATGTGTATATTTTTTTTGATGTTGTGATTGAATGTTCGATTGCATCGCCAATAGCTCCGCCGATCATGCCCGCACGAACAATATTTCTTTTTTTGTTAGCCTCAAGAATTGGAGGCAGGTTCAGAAGATAGACCTCCTGCTCTATTGTTTCGATAGCACCAGGACGAGCCTTACGAATCAGGGAAATGGCTTTTTCTGGTTCACACCCTTCTTCAATGAGAATTCGAGCTGCCAGCGTACCGGTGCGACCTAAGCCCCCTCGACAGTGGATGAAAATTTTGCCTCCAAGGGAGATCAGTAGCCTGAGCAAGGCGCAGGGAAGATCCCATGTATGACAATTGTCGTGGCTTTGTCGCATCTTGAGGGCAGACCCATCAACAACCGTGAAATGCCACCATGTCATCCCAGCCTTTTTAACTGCGTGGCCCAGATTTTTTACATGGAGCGCAGAAAGTTCTGAATCTTCCATGAGAGTTACTACAATTCGTGCCCCCCATTGCTGTATGCGGGCAATATCAGTTGCAAGGTCTCTGTTGCATGAACCACTCATGGCACAAGGGTCAACCTTTCCAGGGCAAATTGACATGCCAAGGCCTGGAAAACCTTCAGGTGTAGCGATTTTCAGTGGTGAGGTTTTGCTTGTGTGCGCGATCGACATTTTCTCCCCTTTTTGCAGAAGCATACCACAGGGTATGAAATTGTTAACCATCCAAAAAAATTTAAATTGTGTTATACTTCAAAATACTGTGCGTGTGTCTCTGCAACTGTTTGTGCAACTTTAGCTCGCAACCATTCTGGCGAAAGAACTTCTGCGGCTTTGCCAAAGCTCAGCACCCACGATAAAAATTCTGGCACACTCTGCCCCTGCACGTGCAGCGTTAGTGAACCATCATCATGAAATTCTATGGTTTGTTGCGCGCTCCACTGGCGTTCTGCCACATAGGTGGCGGCGGTGGGGGCAAACCGCACCACGGCGGTAAAGGGCTCTCCCTGCATTACCCCAAATGTACTATTGCCTGGCTCGGGAATTTCCGGCACACAGGCTGCCCGCCGGGTGGCATTGCAGACCTTGATACGGTGTAAGGCGAGCGTGGTGTGGTTTTCATAAACAGGAACAACTGTGCCTTTTGCTGCTACAACATAGCCTTGTATCAGGAGACTTTCTCGGAATCCAATCATGCGCTTTGGGGCAAAATCAAAAGATTTTTCTTTTGTAGTTGTCGCACCTTTATATGTAATTTCGCAGACTTTGTGCTTGCGAATAGTTTCCAAAAGAGTGCCAAGCATTTTTTGAAAAGGCTTATAGTCGATTCGCCCTTTGGATATGCTTGTACCAATGTGATCAGGCAGCTCCTGTGAACCTTGCGGCAAAAAAGCCACAGCTTGCCGCAGGCTTATTTCCATTTCTTTGTGCATTGTTTCTGGCAGCAAATTGGTCAGCAATTCGCGACAAAGGGCAAGTTGGTACAGCCCCTCGGCATTAAGGCAAACCGTGGGGAGCCGTGATGGCTTTTCCAGTTGATATAGAACCTCGCGCCCCTGCTGAAAGCGTTGTATTTTGCCAAATCGTGATCCTTCAAGCTGTTCAATCAACCTGGTTACGGCCGGTTTAGAACAGCAAAGCATGCCTGAGAGTTCCGTAAGACTGTACGGGCGGTTCGCCACCAGCAGCATAGTGTAAAGGCCAAGTAGTTTTTCTGCTGGTTTTGCGTCATTCCACTTTTTGCCCATTACGGTCTCCTTAATGAACTAATTCGTTAATTATTAGGCAAAACCGATACGTTGTGCAACATCTTCGAGCTTTAATGACTGCTCGTGGAGCAAGGCTGACAGCAACACTTCATGAGAAATCGAACCTTGCTCACACAGCCAGAACTGCATGAGCACGGCATGAAAGTCACCAGGGGTAAGTTTTTTTTGTAAGCATAGTTTATTTTTAAGCTCAAGTGATAGTGGTGTGCCCACAACTGGGGCAAGCACTTTGGTATAGAGGGCTTCCAGCTGCGTTGGCCCGGCATATGTAAATTCAATTTTAAAACTGAAACGTCGCATTGCCGCAGGATCCATCCCATTTCTATGATTGGTGGTGCAAATGCAAAGCCCTGTAAAGGATTCAAGAGCAGTTAAGAACTCGTTTATTTGAGTTTTTTCCCATCCTTGGCTCACACTGTCGCGATTATTCAAAAAACTGTCTGCTTCGTCGATAACCAGCATGGTGTCATTGTGTTGCGCCTCAGAAAATGCGGCGGCAATATTTTTTTCTGTCATGCCAACATAGGGATCTAACAGGTCGCTAGCTTTCCTGATGGTTAAATTCCTCCCTAACAGATGTGCAAGATGTTTTGCCAGTGCTGTTTTGCCAGTTCCAGGTGGCCCATAAAAAAGAATTGTGCCCATGCCCTGACAGCCAGTTTTGTTGGTGTTCAGGTGCTTGTTCAAACGATGAAGTTGATCAAGCTGCACGCCAAATGGTTGAACTGTGCACACACCGTCCAGGCTGTAAGCGTTGCAGGTGTCACTGGTGGGCTTTCTTTTGGGCTTAATTCCGTTTTCCGCCAGGGTCGCATGTGCCAGCAAAATACGCTCTACGCAGGCGGCAAAGCCGTTGCGCGTGGCTAATGTTTTGGCTTCGCGTAAGGCATGTTCTATGACAGCTACCTGCGTGGGGTATTGGTCAGAAAACTGTTCTACAACTTCAGGTGCGATATGCTTTTCGACCTGCAATCGTTGCATTGTTCTGAGCCAGATGCGTCGACGTTCTATTTTATCCAGTGCCTCAAAATGGATGCTGAAGCTAAAACGCCTGCGAACTGCCTGATCAATCTGGTTAACATCGTTGGTTATCCATATGACATGCTGGTTTGGGTGTTCCATAAATTCGTTTAGCCACGCTTTGGTGGATGAACTTCTGTACATGGTTACAGAGGTGTCCAAAAGGCGCTCTGCCTCATCCACTAGAACAAAGCTATTTTTATGGGGAGCAGCCATTCGTAGGCATGCCGTGAGCGCAATGCGCCTGTCCTGGGTTAAGTCATCCTCTTTGCAAGGAACAGCCCAAGCCTTAACGTTTAGCTCATTGGCAAGGGCGTGGGCAAAGCTGGATTTTCCTGTGCCTGGTGCGCCGTATAGCAAAATATGAACAGGTCTGCTGCTTTGGCGACGCAGCAGGCGCATAACGTGTTTTTTACTCTCTTCTGCAATGTTAAATTCGTTTAGAGGCAGAGACTTGCCTCGCAAGGGAGTGCAAAAAATTTTGTGCAATGAGGCTGTATCGCAACGTTGCCAGATTGTTTCAAATTTTTCGCAAAGCCTGATGCCTGATCCCCCAGCATAAAGAATGCCCATATCTTGCAATTGTGCAATTGTTTCCTTGCAAACAGTGCTGGGGATATTCAGCATGTAGCTGAGCGTCAGTCTGGATTCAACAGACTGAATACGCAGGGTGTCTTCAAAATAAATTTCTACAAAACGAAAATTTCCTGTCAAAAAAGCGAGGATACACAAACTCATTGCTTCATTGCTCAAGCCAAAAAAAGTTTGAATTTTTTTCTGTGATTTGGTGTAGGGTTTGCATATTTGTTCATGGGGATAGATGGAGGATAAAAATGTTTGTGCGCATTGTCTGAGGTGAGGCTGAAACCACGCATGATCTTCTGCGAGTTCTTCCAGGGCATCGTCCAGACGTTTTACTGGCTTTGTTTGCATTTCTTTAATGGCGTGGCGAAGCTTTGTATTGTTATGGCTGCGACCAGAATAAGCGACCATCTGGTCTTGGAGCATAACGACAAAATCCCTTAGGTCGTCTGCGCACCAGCGTAGACAAGAAAAGAAATAGTTGTTCAATGGAATAGGTAGGTCAAGGAGCCTCATAAGCCATTTGCTTGCTAGGGCCTTGCCCAATGCTACTTCTGGTGAAATCAAAGTGTCTGAGGATGGACATGAAATTTGAAACGATTTGCGCATGTTGGGATTCCTTGTTTGCAGGTACCATGCACATTTATCGTTTCAGATTTTGACGGTTGTTTTCAGTTTATTTGACTTTACCGCCAGGACAACGCACGGCCAATAGTGAATTGCTAGCCAACAACCAACGATAGCACCATAAACAGGTGCGCTACTTGACGTGCCCAATAATTGCCGTAAGTAAAAATCCATGTAATGTGCCCGCTACCGTCTGCACGCTAGGGCAAAAAAATTGCTGATTTTTGGAGGCAGAATGAGCATGGAATGGGCTGAAATATTTGATATTAAAACGTTTTCTGATGCTAACCCGCAAGGCTTTACAGGGTTTGAAAAAATTGGCGATTTGGGCAGTGCCTGCGCCAATGTTCCCAAAGAGGCAGGCGTCTACATGATCCTGCTCCCCGGCGAAACAGAGCAGCCCATTTTTTGCGTTCCCGGCAGGGGGGCCCGCGCCAACAAGGTCACGCCGCAGAGCGAAGAAAAATTACAGCAACGCTGGGTGCAGGGAACAAGAATATTATATATTGGCAAGGCTGGCGGCCCGAAATACAAAACAACTCTTAAGGCGCGTTTGCAGGCGTATATGCGGTATGGAAATGGTATAAAGGCAGCGCACCGTGGTGGAAGATCAATCTGGCAGTTGGAAAATATTGACGAGTGCCTTGTTGCATGGCGCGTCGCCCCTGAAGATCCAAAGGGGTGTGAAGGCTGTTTGCTGAAGAGGTTTAAAAATATTTATGGGAATTTGCCCTTTGCCAACAGGCAAGGTTAGGTTTTTTATGGGCCCTAGTAGTGCCGAAGCCAGATTGTGAGGTTTAGGTAGATTCCGTTTTTGTACTATTTGCACGTCCTCGTATGTCTTTGTGCCGCTGGTGATTGATGTAATGAGCGCAGACGGTTTCTCAAGGTTGTTCCATGGTCACCTTTCCGCAACATCTGGAAGCATAAATCGGTGTGTGAAAAATGGGGTAGTGCGCTGCTGATTAATTGGGGGGGCGCAGAAAATATAGTGTTATAGTCCATTGCCTCCACATTTATCTTGAATTGAGCAATCTCTTAGCTGTGGAGTTCTTTGCCATGCATCCGGTTCGTGAACAGATGCCGGATGCATGGCTACTTCATTTTTTGTTATGGCTTCTTTGCCTCTGGCAGGGCAAGTATGTTTTCGGTTTCAATTGTGCTGTCCTTTCCGGGCTGTTTGCGAGCGTCAAACTCTTCAGCCGCAAACGCCGCAGCAAATACACCTGCTATTCCGGTCACCATACCGCCAATAAATACCCAAGTCTTGCTCATATTCTTGCTCCCCTTGTTATTGCGAAATGATAGAAGGTGGGGGAATTCCCGCCTTCTGCATGCCAGCCTTATAGGGCTAGTCGTCCCAGTTATCCTTGATGACCTGCAATACGGCGATGGCTACTGGTATCCAAGCCAGTGGGTTCATATGTCCTCCTTCATTTTTAGCAGCGCGGGATGCGCCGCTTTTTGTTGAGAGTAAAGAAACGGAATATTCCCGCTCGGTACCAAGGGTTGAAATCAAGGGGGACCATCATGCCGCACCACCATTGAGCAAGGCGACCTGAAGCATGGCAAACATGGCAGGCACCAGATCAGGCAAGTCGTTGACCATCTTGCTGGTATGCGGCAGCAGGCGTGTTATGTGCTCATCCCGTATGCCTAGGCCATAAACTTCAAAGCCGAGTTTTTGGGCCACCCCGATGGCATTGTTTGCGGCCAGCGTGTTGTCCGGCATGCCGTCAGTGATAACCAAGATCATCTTGCGTTGTTCTTTGAGGGGCAGCATGGTTTGCAAAACCCACCACAAGGCCCCAGCCAAGGGTGTGCCGCCAGAAGCCCGAATGTCGAACAAGTCTGGCACTAACTGCCCATGCCTCATGATGGGGAATACAGAGTTTGTGACCGTCGTAGCAGGGAAAGCCGTAACCGCTGGATTCACGCCACGGATATGGCTTAGCGCTGTTGCCACGGCATAGCAGGCCCGATTGGCAAGATTAATCGGTGCGCCAGCCATGCTGCCGCTTACGTCCAGCAGGACATGGACAGCCGTATTGAGGCCCAGTTGCACAGACTTTTTTTGGAAAATATGAGCATTGCCAACCTGCAGACGATAAAGCGAATTAGCGTGCAGAATCCCTCTGCGCCCGATGCTGCAACGTCTTTGCGTTTGCGCCTGCAGAAAGCCCTGAAGGCGTATACGCAGCGCAATGCTGGCCTGTAACGCTTGCAGTTTCTGATTAGCTGGCAAGGGTGTTGCTGGTCGTGTGCCTTCTACCGCGACGTTAAGAGCGTCACCGGCAGCCTCGATACTATTATTGGTAAGTTCAATCGCCAAGATTTCGCCGAGTTGCTGGGGTAGATCCTGCGCCTCCGCATGAAAAAGAGCTTTGAGCGGTAAATCACTCAAAGCACTCGACGGTTGAACAGGCCAAGATTGTTGGTCTATTTGTGAAGTAGAATCATTGGCCTCCCTTGTCGACTGTGGCATGTCGCCTTGATCGTTTTTGTCCGTATACTTGTTGGTTGCCATTGGCTGAGGCGGTTCCCACTGCCGGATGCACAGGGCGATCTGTTTCGCGTATTCAACTGCTGCCGTCGTATCCGGGCAATGGATGTAGACCTTGACCAATATGGCATCCAGGGCCTCTTTCAATCCGGGGAAGTGATGCTCCATGATGCTCGCCGCGTTTTGGCGTGCCGGGGTCACCTCATCCACATCCCAGACCCGCACCGTCAACAGCACATAGTCCAAAACAGCAAGGGCCGGGGAATCGTCCCCGGCCCTTGGCTGTGCTTGCTCTACAAAGAATCGTCTTATCAGCCAGTTCAAGTTTCTTCGGCAGCCAGGGAAAATGCCTGACAGCATTTTTTCAACACGCCAATCCTCAAGGCAATTGAACAAGTTGAAGGTCACAGGGTCAAGGTTGGCGGCTTGCAGCACGCTAAAATTCGTATGCCGTATATGGGCAGCCTCATGGTCTGTGAACCCTTTGGCCAGCGCCAATAATTCCGGCTCACAATCCATGGGCAACGATGGCAAGTGGATAACCTTACCGTTGGTGCAGGCTTCCTTGCCGCCAATACGCACCTGCACCCCATAGCGGTCGCCAAGGATGGACGCCAGCAGGGGCAGACAGTTGAGAACATCTTTTGTTCGAATCATGGTACCCCACAATAAGAAAGCCCGACATTTCTGCCGGGCTACTGTTTGGGTTTGTTAGGCAACGCTACAAAGCATGGCGGATCGTTTGCCAGCGTAGTGTGTCGCCCTGCGGGCGGGAGGTAAGCTGGATTCATTTTGCCAACTTTTTATAAAGCGTGTCGTGTTCAAGCATGCTTTTATCAAGAGCCTCAAGTACGCTCTTCTGTGCAATATTTTCCTTGCGATTTTCAATGAATGCACGTGCAGCATCTTCCAGTACTGCCCTAATTGGACGGCCTTCCTGTCGAGCGATTGTTTTGAGGCATTCATAGAGGTCCGCATCCATCTGGCTGGCGAACCTTGTCCGTCTGGTGGATACTTGTTGCATGGGGCTCCCTTTCCTTGAGGCTAGCCATAGCGTTAGCCTTATTCAATGAATTTTTGATATTACCACAGACCCAGGCTGGGTATGGCAGGATGCGGCAAAGCACTATCTGCCACGGAAATATCAGGCAAAATGGGCTCATCGTCCATACCCCCATCCACGGTGCCATCCATCTGTCCAGCAAGGCCGCCCGACTCGTGGATAACGTCCGGACCAGCCAACAGGGCATCCAGCACAAAGGCCGGGCCATAGCCCTCAATAACTTTTTGGGCGTGGCCCACTAGAGCCGTACTGTCCTTGAGTAGGCATACCAGCCCTTGCAACAGCAGCAGATCTGTGCCGGTGATGTTGCCCTTCTTGGGCATGCGCAGCAGTGCAGCCTGCACGATGTCAGCCACCGGGGCCACATGCGGCTCTACAAATGACAAGCCCGTGAGCTTGGTATGCAGGGTGCGCAACGGTGAGAGCGCCTTGTGGGTCACCTCCGTCTTGCCATGGTAAACCCTGCGCCATATATCGTCAGCCGACTTGGCCACCTCATCAAATAGGGTGCCGCCGAGGCCCTGCACCTCTTCCGCCAGACCGGCTTCCAACACAGCGGTGTTGTCCGGGTGCTGCTCCAGCGGGGCCACCTTGTACAACTGCCAGCAAAAATCCATGCGGGCGCGCACATAATCAGGCCCCACAAGGGAGTTGCGGATAATTTCGCCCCACTGATGGTGCTTCTCAATCCATGCCTGCACATTTTGATCATAGTCAGCCAGAAACGCTTCCTTTTCTTTCTGGAATTCGGTGCGGATGTTAAGCAGTTCCTGCACGATTTCGCCGGCTTTTTCTTCGGGGATAGCCCAGCCAGACATGAACCGTACCCCGTGCCGGTCAAGGTAGTTGAAGGCGCGTGCCTTGAGCGTGCCGAACACCTTGAGGTTTTCCGGGTCGGCAATGCGCTTTGAGCCCAGAGAAGCCAGATCTTCAGGGGGTAGCTCCGCACCACCTAGGTCTTCCTGACTCATTTTGCGACGGGCAGACCACAAGCTGACGTTAAGGTTGAGAGCTAACAAATTGTCCAAAATGCGGATGTCTGAAACAAGTTTTGTCATGGTTTTCTCCTAGAAAGAGCTTTTTGCAGGATTGAGAGTGTAGCCTTGCGTGATCTTTTTTGTCGCGCGAGCTTCAAGTTCCAGCACGGAATTGTTGCCAGCACAATTTTCAGCGGAGATGAAGTGTTGTTGCCCGACAGTGTCCGGTTTGCCCCACTCCAGCGTGAGCCCAACAGGGCTGGCTTCGCCGATCCAGTATTTGCCGTCCTGTTTTTTGCCAGAAAGGTTGTGGACTACCTGAAGATGAACGCGGGGCTTGGCCACCGTGGGTGTGTGATGCAGATGGCAGCGCATGAAGAGTAGGGCTTGCTCACCTTGCAGGACTTCTGTTTCTGCCGTTAAGGTTTGGGGGGACTCAACTTCCACCTGTTGAGGGAACATGCGCTGAGCCAGTTCGTGCAGCATGGCGCGGGTTTCACGGCTGGCTCGGAAGCCCAGAGCCCGGTCGAGGGCGTAGGTGACAGGCTGTACGCCCTGATGAGCTAGCGGCTGAAAGCGAACGGTCAGACCACCCCATCGCAGCAAACTGCGAGTGGAGAATGTAACTTCAATGGCGTTAGTCAGATTGCTGGTGGAAGCCTCGCCCATGAACAGCTTGCGAACCTCATTGGCGTAGTCCACCATGGTGGCGCACAACGATTCGGGCAGCGATGGGAAGCGCCGTGCGAGCAGGCGTTTTTCCACATCGGTAGAGGGGTAGCCAACTTCGCAGATTGTGAAGCGGTCCAGCCATGCAAGGTTCTGCCGTTGGGTGCCCTGGTAGAGGCCGGTGTCATCGCCACCGCCATTGGTATTGGCCGTGGCAACCAGACGGAACATGGGATGTGGCACAATCAGTTCGCCGCCATTTTCCCCTATGCACAGGGGGGAGCCGTCAAGTACGCTGTTCAGGCCTGCTGCTATCTCTGGCGAGGTCAGGTCGATTTCGTTCAACAAAATTATCGCCCCGTAGCGCATGGCAAGCGCAAGTGGGCCGTATTCAAAGGTCATGCTGCCATTTTTTACTGTCAGGTGACCAACCAGGTCGGCAAACTCCAGCCGCCCGTGCCCAGTAACCTCAAAAACTGGATAGTTTAGGCGGGCTGCCAGCTGCTTGATGCATGTCGTTTTACCACAGCCTGTGGGGCCGAAGACGTACAGTGGTTCCTGGGGGTTGAGAAACCAAACCACAACATCGCGGCTGGACTCATGGAAAATATAGTCGTGGTCAATAGCCGGGGTGTAGGCCGAAGGAACGGCGTAGCCCCTGACCGTGGTGCCGGAGGACTTGCCGCTGAAGACTTGTCCTGCATTGAGGTCGGCGAGTTGCAGGTTACTAAGTTCTTCGATCAAATTTGTGTTCATAATTGCTGCTCCTTAGATGCAGAAAAAGCCCGGCTCCTTTTAAGGGAACCGGGCTCTTCGAAATATGGTATCAGTCTAGCTAGGATAGTTTTTTGTGAACTATACGGAATTGTCCGACTGGAGAACTTCTGCGGCCTGAGGCAGCGAGACGGCCTCCGTATGACCATCAGGGTAACGCAGGGTGCCCTTGTTCATTCAGGTAGTTCAACGGAATGCCTTTTTTAAGCTCAAATTCAAGAATAACAGGCTGATTTTCAATGGCAGTGCAACCAGCTCTTCAAGGCTAAGTGGCATAATGTCTCCGTTGCACTGCTGACAATTGCCTATCAGGAAGCAGTGTTCTCCTTATGGTACTATTCTTCAGAGGGCATACGTCGTAAGGCTTGTCGATATGCCTCTAGGCGTTCACGCTTGCCAATGGAGATGACCGTTACAAAGAGAATGTCATCATTGACCTTGTACACAAGACGATACCCAATGGAGCGCAATTTGATCTTGTAGCAATCACGCATGCCAGACAGGGCAGATGAAGGAACTTTCGGCTGCTGTAACCGTTCTGCCAGTTTCTTTTTAAACTGCTCTCTGATGCAGGCATCCAGCTTTTTCCATTCTTTCAGTGCCAGCTCATGAAACTGCAGACTATAGCTCATCAAGCGTTACCTTGACAAAAGGGCCATTTTCGCGCTTTTCAACAATCTTTCTGTCTTCAAGATCTTCGAGAATTCCGAGGATTTCTTCGTAATGCTTTGCGGACAATAGGTATGCCTCTGGCTTATTATGGTTCAAAACTGCCACCGGCGCATCCTTGGCAGTTGCCAGGACATTCGCAAAATTCCGTTTGAGTTCCGTGACGCTAACGGTAATATTGGAGTGTATGGAATCCATGAAATCCTCCAAGTTGGATAAATTCGATATCTTTTATGACATCAAATTTAACATCAGTCAATGAACCTCAATCCGCTGCAATTTCCCGGGTAATTCGCACCAGCTGCGGATTGCACCGATAACTACCGCGAGTTTCAATGTCGTCATAATCTTCGCCAAGACGGATGAACAGGAAGTCTTCGCTGGGCAAGCTGTCCATTAGTTTTGCTACAAAAGCCATTTCAGCAAATTCCTCGTACCACTTTTCCCCCTTCCACAGAAAGACAACAGCCCCGGTGCTTTCATCGATTTTGCTGGGTTCGCCACCGATGAGCATTTTGATTGCTGCAAAGTTGTCGGGATTGTTCTTTTCTGCCTCTGCAAGAGCTGTTTTTAACTGATCCATGCCATTTTTTGTCAGGCACAGGGCCACGTCAGAATAATATCCCATGTAGATCTCCCGAAGGTCAGTTTATGGGCGAAATGCTCAATTTTTCGAAAGGTGAGCCCGTACGCTCACAGCGGGCCAGCAAGGTGTCCACGTCGATGTCGCCCAGATGCTCCGCATGAAAAATTTCGGTCAACTCCTCCCGCAGAGCATCCCTGTCCAACGTGGTTCGGCCTGCTGTCACTGACATACGGAATCGGTAATTTCCCGTGTCTACCCAATCCCGTGTGCCAGCCTGGCGGTGAACAAGCTTGAGCACAGTTTCCATCTCTTTTATTTCGCTATCTAAAGCGGTGCGCTGCTCCTTGAGTGCCGCCAGCTTTTCAAGAGCTGGTTCCCATTGGGGCATTTGCACGCCCTGCGGGAATTTGGGGCAGTCACCGTTGTGTTCGCAGTACGAGCACAACGGGTAAAAGCCGTGAGCGCAATCAACCTGTGCCAGGGTTATGTGGCCGGCGCGGAAATCTGCGAGTTCGCCCCAAAGTTGTGCCGCATGGTCAAGGGCAGTATCCAGCATGGCCTGATTGAAGCCATAGGGGCCGAACGCTTTAACCTCTTTCATGGAAAGGCACAGCAACCATGCTTCTATGCTTGTCTTGGCAGCAGTTGAAGGCATCTCAAGACCAAGCTGGGCACGGCAAAGTTGAGGGAAGGTCATCTTCTCATGCAGAAGCGTACCGTCCTCAGCACGGAGGCTGAAGACGGGCTTGTTCCATGCTTTTACCAAAAGGCCGATTTGCCCGTGCAGTTGCAGCAGATGGGAATCGTGTGGGGTGCCGGGAAGCTTGTCGGTGCTTTTTACTTCCAGAATTCGTATGGCATTGACGGGCGCACCCCAGACCAACACAAAATCAAGATGAGCCTTGATAGGCACGCCTTGATGCTGCCAGTTGATCTCAAGTTGGGGCAGTACATGGAGGCCAAGTGATACCAGAGCTTGCCCAACCCCAGCTTCGAACCAGTGCCCGCGCTGCAGCGTAAGCAGACGCTCCAGGCTGTTTGTGGTGGGCAGCACTTTTCTGGCCAGTGCAGCCCGTGGGCATTCCCAGTGCTGGCCGATGTCGCTCATTCCCACATAGCAGGAGCGGTCACCCAGATGGGCAAGTGTGTCTTTGTGGGCAACGGCTTGCAGACCCTGTCTGATCAACGCCCGTAATCCTTCTGTGCGGTCTTTCTGTTCCATGGGTTATCTCCATAAAAGCGAAAGGGCCGCCATCAGGCAGCCCTCTCACTCGACATTTTTATTTTTGCTATGCAGCGTCAACATACTTCCACCACAATTTTCTCTGCGGGTTCCAGCGGAAGCCTGAGCCCGTCAGTAATTCCTCTTTGGCCTGCGTGTTGCCGGTGGCAATGATGCAAGGACGTCCGTCCTGGGCTGTAACTTGCTGGTAGGTGACGCCTTCCAGCGGCGGGAGATTTTCAAGGCTTGCTGGCGGTCGATTTGAGGGGCCTGAAATATTATTTGTGGTAGATGGGTTGCGTTGTCGTTCTTTTTGTGATTCGGGGGCGTTTACGGGCAGTTTTGGACGTGTGGGCGATTTTTTGCCGTTTTTTGCACCTTCACCATCGTCATCTTCAGTTACCATGCCCAACATGGCGGTTAGAGCATAACGACGGGCGTATGTCATTGCCGACCCCATCCCTTGCGGATCTGCCTTCGGCATAGGAACAACAGCAAGGGAGCTTTGCCACTGGCCAGACTCAGTATGCGTCAGCTTGGTAACCAGCCCTAATGAGTTGGTCTGCTCCACTGGCACAGGGTACTGGCACATCCAGATGCCGTTTTCGATAAGCGCATCACGACAGGCGTCCATGACACTGTTGAGGCTGGCGTACCAGCTTTTGGTGAAGGGATTTTCTGCGTCCTTAACGATGGGTTGCATGGTTCGCTGAACAATGAGTAGGGCCTTAGCCAAATCGGTAATGTTTTCTGATTGGTATTCGTGCATGTTTGTCCCTTGAAAATGGCAACGCCCCATCCGGCTTGATCCGGATAGAGCGTTCAGGTTGATTTGAAACATTATCCTGGTGTTCTTGTAACAATAATATATTCTTAAAAATTGGTGACAAACATTGATCCAGGTTCCATTTATTTGATTCCCATTTCAGGAACAATAACTTTTCAATGGCATACTTTTCAGGGGGAGGGGCATTCGGAACAAGCTGCTAGGCGGCGAGATGTTTGTGGTACTATGATCGGTGCTTTATTTGTAGACAATTAACACTAGTGCGATAAAAGTCGAAGGGATATCGTTTCCTTACCGACAGACTTCATGCGTCTTGAGGTTTTTTATCTTTTCCAGAAATAGGCGTGGGCCTCCTAAGCTGCCGACTTTATGTGCGGAAGCACCGGAACCCAACGTGTTTACAACGAATTTTATATTGGTAAAAATGGTGCTAGTCATGTTCATGCAAATTCCACCCCACTCTGGGCGATTCTTTTTTGCAGATGGAATTGTTTTGGAGGGGAAAATGCAGGTTCTTTTCATTCTTATTCAGGAATAGGGTGGCAAATTGAACATCGTGACTAATCCATACTTATCAGTTCCTTCTCGGCGAGCTCATTTTGCAAGCCCCAAATGACAAAGTGCCTTCAAAGTTTCTATAGTCTATCAAAAGGAAATGAGTGACGTTACTATGGCATGCTGGAAGTGGGGAGATTAATTATGAACCTAGGCAGCACCCTTCCAAAAGAACTTTCTCTCGCATTAAATTTTCGTAGGCTAACGTTGCGGTTCACGCATCGCTTGTTCGACGAATTCATGCATGGGCATTTGGGAATTGTCTCGCAATTTGTTCTTTTGGAGCTTCATGCTGGAAGCGTATTGAGTCATGTTGTTGAGGTCTTTCCATTTGATATTACAGCAATAATTGAGCGTCTACGCCTGTTTTCGCTTATCCATGAGGGACACCTTACCGAGCTCGGGAAACATTACGCTTTTTGCCTCAAGGCAATTCATGGTAAAGACTTTGAGGTGTGGGCTCATTGGGGCCGATCGTTAAAAATCATTTTACCTATGGAAACACAGATACTTACTGACGAGTCCTCATGTCTAGACGACTCCTTGAAAATAAATGCCTATGACAATCGGCAACGCCCCTTTGCCTTCTCGCGCCAAGAACATATATATCGCTTGCTGGGATTTTTAGTTCCAGAGTATACAACGGCAAGTCAAGCTGAAAAAAGTGCGGATACTTGGCAAGTATATGCTTCTTTTGTGCAAACAGATAGAAACGAGCTTGATGATAACTATGATCCAGAAGAAAAATACTGTGTATTTGCCCTCCCGGAGGGCGTGGATATTTCCCACAAAACTGGTTCTATTATTCCTTTGTTTTTACCCAGTCTGGTGATCAAGACAGTCTATCAGCAGCCAGTAGGGGACGTATATTTCCCATCCGAAATTATACCGCCACCTGCTGTCCAGACGGAAATTTGTTTGCTGACAGGAGAGAGAGTGTGTGACAGTGATAGTAATCCTGTACAAGATTCTTACCCTGCTCTTGGATGGCCGAAATCAGCCTGGAAAAAGGAAATATCACAGTTTCTCCTGCAAGAAGCTGCTTCATATTCGATTTTTTCGAGAACTGTTTCCATGCATACACATTTGCGGAGTCGTAACATTTCGTCAGCTTCTGTATTAAGTGCCTTTGCTTACAATTTCTCTAATAGAAAATCGTGGACTCCTGACTATATAAATGATGGAGATGAAGATGTCTCTTGACTCAACTCGTCTTATTGGATTTAAGGTGCTTTCGGTTTTCATTTCTTCTGAAAATTATGACCGTGTTGAACGCGTCTACAGGACGGGTTCTCGTATGTACGGGCTTCTTCGCAAAACATCATCTAGCGCCAATCCAGCTCTTGCCTTTGTGGATGCAGCAGAAAGCCTGATTGACCTGGTTTCGTCATACTGCAAGTATCAGCAGGCTAGAGAAAGAACAAAACAATTAGAGATGCGGAACGATGCTCTTCGCAAGGAGATAGCTAATATTAAAAGGGTGTTAGAAGTTGAAGAGGTCGCTGCATTAAACAGGCATGGCCTGGAAGCAAGGGCTCGAATCGGACAAATGGTGCAAGCTGTAGAGGCGCTTAAGCGCATAGGAAGCTTATTGCATGAAGTTAGTGCTAATCTGCGAGATTTTCGATTACAGGGGATTGGAAGCAGAGAGACGCACAGAAGGCTAGGTAAACAATTTTTTGACACCAATTTACTCTACCTACAGGTCGTTGAATCTGTGGTGTAACTCTGGAGGATTTGAATATGGGGAAACAGAGCAACTCTGGGAAAAAAACAGATGGGTTTTCAATTTCTATTGCGGACGTATCAAAACTCGGCAGTGATTTTATTAAAGCGATGGGAAATGTGGCCGAACTCACTAAGGAAAAGGAACGTACAGAGCAAGAGAGAGAAAAGGCTAAATCGGTCATCCATGCCAGCAATAATGAACTTGAAAAGGCAAAGTTGGATAGCCAGCGGGAGTATGAGCGTAATTATGCGGAAATGATAAAAATTCTCACAGGTCATGAAGAAAAATGCAGAGGAATGCATATTGACGCCATGATTGAGTGCGTAAAGACATATAGAGATATTATTACCCAAGAAGTAGACAAAAAAATTAAGACAAAGTGCCTAGACGAAATAGCTAAATTGCAAACTGCAATTATGTCACTTGGCGATGAAAAATTATCTAGAACAACGGCAAATTGGCTGGACTCTATTCGTGGGCAAATTCTCGGAGAGTCATAGGTGATATTTCCTCTTCTGGCCATCCTTGGTACGGTTACTATTAGCGCGACGGCACTTGCGTGGCTTTATGAGCAAGAAACGGAACGCGAGCAAGAGCGCCAGCGTAATTTGAAAAAAGAATTTGGTAAGTTGCAAGAGGAATTCGCTCGCTATAGTGAGCAAAAAGATGGCGTTCCTTGCCAAGCATTAATTTATTCGCAAGGTTGGATTGAGCTTCTTAAAGTAGAATTGGCTCAGCTTGCCCAAAAAGTGGCACCAATAGAAAATGAGTTAAACAGAATTCTTCCTTTAGTCCTTGCGGAGGCTAAGGAACCAACTACGGACACTTTTCGTCGCAATATGCTCAAAAGAGAGTTGCTCCGATTTGATGATGCGAAGCGTAAGCTGGATGCGTATCTTTTGTACATCAAATGGTTCGAGGAAAAGCTGTCAAAGCTTGCGCTCGCCCCTTCTTCTAGCGATTTGTTTAGTCTTTCTCTGCCATCAGTAACATTGCCAGAATTTTGGTTGTACCCTGGGAAACTAGTAATGCTCCCAATAGATATGCTGGGTAAAGCTCTTCCAGATTTTGGGCATTCCATTTTACTACATAATTTGCCATCCAGGCAGATACAGCAGATGTACTTCACTCCTCCGGGACAAGAGGCTTCTCCAGTATTAATCGAAAGACAAAATAGAGATAGGCCTTGTGTATTCTGGGGGTGCGCATTAAAGGGAGCATTTTTTCTCAAGCATGTTCTTGACAGTGAGCCAACAACCTTTCGAATAAGTAGAGGTGGGTCTACTTATTATCAAGGCTCCATGTTTGAAGGAAAAATACATGCGATTTTGCCTCGCGACAATATGTTTTCTCCAGGGCTTAACCGTCGAGAAGGTGATACCCTAAACGTTTATCCCGAAGAATTTGACTTGCTGCTTCAGCATAACTACACAGGCCGTTTTGAATTAAAAGGGGGAAATACCCTCCCTATAGTGAGCGAAATCCCATGTTACAGGACCACAGTATCGCAACTTAATCCATTGTTTTTACTATTAGAAAGTTCAAAGTATGAGGAAAGTGTCTGCAAAATTCTAGACGATGCTAGCGAACCTTTTTATCTCTTGGACGCAACGGTAAATGAAGATAGGGACAGTGTATCTATTAAGTTATCTAAGGGAGGCTTAGTCCTTTCTTGTAGAGTAGATCCTCAGGGCTGGCTTGAGATGGAAGACATCATAAGCAACTCCCTAGATTTTGGTGCCGGAATTGATCTGCCAATTCTGATTATACCGGCTGAAAAGGAACGCAGGAAAGCACTCTTGCCGTCTGCTGATGGGTTAATTTTACTTGAAAGTTTCATTGAACGTCTTCGCAGCCTAGAAAAACGGCAGCAAAGTGCCTTAGCGATGAGCTCATTTTTTGATAACTGGATGCAAGTTCTAACTTTTCTTCAGGAAGAAGAGGGCGAACAGGAACTAGAGTTTCCAGCAACAATCCCGGCTGCAAATGATCTCGGCGAATTCTTATTGCCGCTGTCATCGTTAGCAGAAAATCCACATGATGATATAGAAAATTTCTGGGAAGTTTTTGATCAAGAATGTGATTTGAATCCTCAAAAAGAACCAATATTAAGCTACTGGATCACTAAAACTACTGGGGATGGATATTGGAAGCGATTGCAGACAGAATCTATTAGTAGAACTTCTGATAATTGTACACTCCTTGTTCGTCTTCGTAATAGAGTCATGGAAGGCTTTTCAGCAGGAACGGACAGTTTATTTAAATTAAGCTTCCGTACGATGCAATATGTTCCTTTAGAAAGACAAAAAAACGCTCTCAAAGCCATGCGTGATGATCGGCTTGCTAATTCAGAGCTACGCGATGCCCTGCTGCTTCCCAATGAAACTTTTTATAAACCTGCGATCTCAAAATATTGGAAAGAGCGACTTGAAGCTGAAGCGATTTGGTCGCTTGAACCTAACAAGCTAAGTGCGAACCAAAAGGAAGTTGTCCGAACTTGTTTAAGTGTTGACCCCTTAACTATAGTTCAAGGTCCGCCAGGAACAGGAAAAACGCGCTGCATACTAGAAATAGTTTACCAATTCTTGTCGCATAATCCTACCGGGCGTGTGCTCATTTCGTCACAACAAAATACCGCTGTTGACAATGTAATTGAGCGACTGGTGCAGCATCAGCAAGATTTTTTAGAAGCAAACTCAATTTCAATAATGCGAATTGGCAATGAAGAAAAAATGTCTCTAATTTCGCAGCAGTTTACATTTAATGAGCACTTAAGAAAAATTACGGAGATGCTTTCAGTGAATGCTGAAGATGCCTCCACAAACCTCTCGTTGGTGCAGTCTAATTGGGGTAAGTCTACTCCTGGCTCTGGAACTAACCTCAATAAGATGGATAATATTACGTTGAGGAAACGCCTGAGAGACTTTCTGCAACCTAAACTGAGTAAATCAGGAATTGACAACGAAATGTTATTTTGTATGACCGCTGGTTGTCAAATTGTAGCTGCAACTTGTGTTGGGCTGGCAAATAAAGCGGCTGCAATGGATCAGTGCCGATTTGACTTGGCCATTATTGATGAAGCGGGTCGAGCTACACCCCCGGAGTTACTTATTCCGATGAAGTTAGCAAAAAAAGTGGTTCTTATTGGTGATCATTGTCAACTTCCTCCCGCAGTTAATCCTTTGCTACGTGACGAATCTGCTCAGGAAGCGTTGCCTTTCTTAAAAGAAACTTTTTTAGATAACAGCTACTTCGGAACGCTTTTTGATTCTCTCCCTGAATCTGCACGGTGCAGACTTACGGAACAGTATCGCATGGACAATGCAATTGGAGATTTAGTCGCAGAACTTTTCTATACAGAGAACGGTGAGCGTAGACTTTATAATGGATTGCAGGAAATTAAGGCTCCGGGTTATGTCAGATGGATTGACGTAAAAGGAACACATAAAAGGGTGGGGACGAGCCTCTACAATGAAATTGAAGGCCAAAAAACTTTAGAATTTCTTGAATTCTTGGATGAGAAGTCAAAAATTAAAGAATTTCAGTCTGTTGCAGTAATTACACCGTATAGAGAACAAAAAAAGCTTTTAAGGAAAGTGTGTTCAAACAAGACATTTAACAACTTAAAAAGCGTCAACATAAACACAGTTGATCAATTTCAAGGAAGTGAAGCTGACATCGTCATCTACTCAACAGTTCGGAGCAAGGGGCCTATAGATTTTCTTCTGGACAAAAAGCGGCTCAATGTGGCTTGTTCAAGAGCAAGGCACGCACTTTTTTTTATAGGCAACAAAGATGTTTTTATGAAAAAAAATGCAGGAGGCCCGGAGAACATTTTTTCAAGGATTTTTGAATTGACAAGTGGTTAGTGATCTCTCCTGGTGAAGGTGTTAGAACTTGTTTTATCAGTTTACGGAGTTGCTACGCAATAATCTTATGTGCTGAAGTAGTCGCATGCCGCCATCTGGAACCATAAATCTGTGAAGACAATATTCGCACATTCTAGTCCTCTGCAACTCTACCCAAATTGCGCTTTATAAACGTCACCTCGAACGCCTTGCATGGGCGGTATTGCTGTAGGCGATTGGCGAAGGTGAAGGCATCGTTCATCTCGTAGTGCTGAAAAATGTCGAGGCCGCGATCCAAGGAGATCTTCCAGCCTTGGTCGGTTACGATGTGGCGAGCGTGGATCGTGCCGGTGCCGTCGAACTCCCATGTGAAGTTCACCCCCACGCTGCCTGCGGACTCCTTCATCTTTTCGAAGCTGTCCTTCTGCTGTTCGCCTTTGAACTCGTCTTCCGTCGTCACCAGATGCACTGACACTTCCTCATCAGGAGCCTTGTGTTTGACCACCGTCTCCAAAAATTCCATGAAGTTGCGCACCTGGTAGAACAGGCGGATGTAAGGGTCGGTTACAGTGATCGCGGTAGCGCCCTTTAAGTAGGGTCCGAGCAGAGTATCGAAGGAGAGGCCCTTCTGGTTCTCCTGAAATGTGAGGTGCTTTTCTTTGAGGGCAGACTCGGCCGAAGCCACGGGCTCGGACGGACTTTGGGGCGAGTCCGATTGAGCAACTTCCAAGATTTCCCCGTCTTCACCCTCGGCGATGGTTTTGTGGTAGTAGCTGGGATATTCATCCTCTTCGAGTGTTGTGACTGGTTTGTTCATGCCTGTGGTGTCTTGATAGGTAAAGCGGACGTTGCCGTAGGTGGAGTCGATACGCATTAATTGGTCTTTGACACGTTTTCTGCCTTCAATCGATAACTGCAGCAGGTCTTCCACTTCATCCTTAGTTGCCCCTCCATGTGGAAAGAGTATCTTCATCAAGCCTGAGAACGTCTTATGAATACTATCACGGTCTCGCGTTGAGATATCGGATGAGAGGGAGAAGTGCTCCTGGTAGCGATCCGAGTAATCGTGATTGCGCAGCGAGCGAAGGATCTCGGCCAGATAGTCCACCACGAAACCATAACCGTTGGAGAACATTTCTCCCCGGATTATGTCGACCTCCCAGCCGGGGATGTAGAAATGGATGCGATCAAGAAATGCGGAGTCGTAGAATTTGTTGGGCAGTTCGCAGAACAGGTCAGAGTGCTTGAGCATGTACGGCACGGTGTGCTGTGTGTTACCCACGAACACCATGGAGGCTTCAGCGCCCAGCGTTTCGATGCCTCGAGAGAAGGACTTGTTGGCCATGTAGTTTTTCATGATGTCTACTAGGGCCTTATCCACACGCTTTTGCTTTCCGGCAAATTCGTCGAAGGCAACACAATCCCAGTAACCGACCAGACCAATTTTTCCGGAAGAATTATTCACGAACAGCTTGGGAACCGTAACCTCGCCGCCGGAGATCAGGATGCCGTGGGGCGAGAACTCCGAGTAGATGTGAGACTTGCCAGTTCCCTTGGGGCCAAGTTCGATCAGGTTGTAGTTACGTTCGCAAAACGGGATCAGGCGGACCAGTTGAGTCAGCTTGCTACGTTTGCCGAATATCTCCGGGTTAAAGCCGATGCTTTGCACAAGCAGGTCGATCCACTCATCGATGGTGAATTGTTTGCGGGCCTCAACGTAACCGTCGAAATCGAAATGGGAGAGCTGGATCGGCTTGAGGGACGACAATATCCAGGGGCTGGCGCTTTTGTCTTCGGTGAACTCATATTCCAGATCCGCAATGCACCACACGCCACCGACCAGAAGCTTGGGGTGCTTCTTCACCGTTCCGGAATCAACCAAGACCTCCTTCAGCCCTAAGTTGGAAAACTGTGCCTCGTAGACATCCTTCTTATCGTTCAGGTCAACGCTGATTTTGTCGATGACCTTGTAGCGCCCTTTTTCCTTGATGTGCGAGCGGACCAATCCTGCTTCGTTACGGTGGACATAATGCTTGGCAAGGATTTCTTTGACCGTCTCGATACCGGTCTGGATGGTCGGCTCATCGCTGGTGGCACAATACTGGCCCAGTAGATATTCCAGAACGTATGATGGGACGATGGCGTTGCCCTTGACCGTCTTGACGAGATCCTTGCGGACAACCAGTCCCGGGAAGTATTTGTTGATTTTCTGGTCAAGTTCGTTCATCGGTCACCCGCCCTTTAAAAGTCGAAGTCGCTGGTAAATGAGCGCCGTATCAAGTACCGGAGCGATTTGTATTCCTTATAATGCGACGTCCCGCCGTGTTTTTCCTCCAGCCGTAGAATGACCTCCTGGCCATTGGCCTCGTCGGCCTTGCGGGTGAGCACAAAGCGGACCTGCAGCTCCCGCTCCCGGGGGTTGTCCGAGCTTAGGTCAAAGGTCAGGTCGTGGCTGTCGGAGATCAGATCGCCTGCCTCGGTGTAGATGCCAGCCCGTAGCACTCGCGGTTGGATCTTGTCCGTCACCGGCCCGGCCTGGTACATGGTTACCGCCAGTTGCCCTGAGGTAATCACCGAGCTGGCTCCACGCAGAATGTCCACCTCGACGGCGGTGACATCGCTCTGGCGTTTCTTGTTGATTTTGAGCACCGGGATTACCACCTCCTGCAGCGACGCGCCGCCATGCACAAAGCGGCTGCCTGAGCCCTTCAGGCGCAGGCGGTTGATAGACTTGGGGATATGCACTTCTACCTCACCGGCCAGTCCAAGCTGCTCGGGGGTGAACTTGCGCAGGCTTGATGCTTCAGTAAGCCCCTTGCCGAGCACAAAGCGGCGATCCCTGAACAGAATCTTGTCGCCCTCGGCGTCGACCCCGGAAAAGTCGCTCTCATCGATGGTGCGGTTCTGGTAGATGAAGCCATGATCTGAGGTCACCAGCAAGTTGCTGGCGTTGGCACCGGTCAGCTTCTTGATCAGGCGAATCAGCTCCTGCAAGGTTTCCTCCACCGCCTCGAAGACCCGCTCCTCGGATTCCCTCTTATCACCGGTGGCATCGATGCGGTTGTGGTAAATGTAAATCACGTCATGATCGCGCACCAGGGCCCGGCAATCGTCTCCCTTCATGGCCATCAATTCATCGGCCTTGCAAGCGGTAGCCCGTTGCGTGATCGCTTGACCGAGGATCTTGATGCGGTTGGCCGTCCCCTGGGAACTTTGCCCATCCACCAGTACAGTGCCGGTTTCATTGTCGGCAATGGCCAACGTTTTGTTGGGCAACAGGGCCGCCATGCCGATCTGGGTGTAGCTGGGCAGCATCGACAGAGCCGGTTCTAGTTCGGCGCTGTAGCGGTCCTCCTGGCGGATCAGGCTCATCAACTCGTCGCCGATCTCGTAACGCATCGCATCGGAGATGATTACGCAGACCTTGTTGTCTTTGCGCAGGAATGGCCGCACCCAATACTCGAAAAATTCTTTCTGCTTGCGTACCGGGAAGGCTTCCCACTTGGATGCCGAGTCCACAAAGGTCTGGAAACGATCGCCCAGCTTCAACAGGTAGTTATTTGAGTAGAGGTTTTCGATCTGGTCGGTCAGGCTGCCCATCAGCGATGCCTGTCCCGACATGCGCACATGGTAGGTGAACTTGCGGTAGAGTTGGTCGAGCAGATACCAGAAGCGGCTGTAACGCTGGACGCCCTCGGCTAGGCTGTCCATGGCCAGTTTGGCTTCGCCCAGGGCATGGGTGAACTGAGCGGCGTAATCGACCGCCTCGTACAGATGCCGGTATTCGCGGTACCAGTGGCCTTGCCGCCGCTGGCGAACCCAGATCGCCACATCTCCGCTGGAGGCGGTACGAGTAGACACCACCCGCACTAGTTCGCTGATGATCTTCTGATCGATCAGGCGGAAATAATCCAGATCGATCAACTCGCGGAAATCCCGCTTGGTCAGATCCTGCTCAATGCCAAGAACCTCGGCGCATTCCCCCGAGAGGGTTTCGAAGCTGCCTTCGAACTGACGGCTGTCTTTCCAGCGCTTAAGAAACACCATGGCGTCGCCGGTCAGTTTCACTTGCCCGTTGGTGCCCATGGCGTAGCAGGACTTGAACAACTCGATGGCGAAGTCACGGATGCCCAGCTCGTCGGACTTGTAGCCATAGTAGCGGATCATCTGTTCCCAGAAAAAATCATCTAAACTGCACCGTCCAACCAGCTTGATTTTTTCGTCCCGACCGTCGGCAAGCTCCTGCAGCAGGTTTTCTACCACCGCATCCATGCGCGGTTCGCTGCCAGTGCATACCGCCAGCATTTTCAGGCGAATCTGTCCGGCGGTGTCATCTGCTTTCAGCAAATTTTTAAGGGCATCCTTACGCTTGACAGCCTTGAAGAACTCCGCATTGGCCTGAACCACATCCGTGAACTCCAGGCCGAGCTCCAGTTCGGACAGCCAGATGGCCACCTGATCAGTGCGGAACTCGCCGTGGGCCAATTGAACATCCAGCAGCCAGTTATCCAGATCGGCGGGCTGAGGGCCTTCACGGTAGAGCAAGAATTTCTGCTCCGGTTGCTCGCGCAGCAGCTTATACTTAATGCCGTACTCGTTATTGATCAGCTCCAGCTTCTCTACGGCAGGCAGTGACAACGCCTCGAAGTCGTCGCGTAACTCCTGCTTGGCGTCGTACCAAAAGACAATTCGGTGCCGGTCGAAGAGCTTGGTCAGGGCTTGGGCAATGCGGTTTTCCATCAATGGTGCTCCTTAATCCTCTTGCGCATCCAGACCAACGATCTTCTTCAAGGCCGCTCCGAATTTGGGGTAGTTGACCTTCACGCCGTCGTCGAGGTCGATCTCCACCTGCTCGATGGCCAGTGGGTACAGCACTTCGCGTTCGTACTCTTCCATCTCGGCGATCATCTTGGTGATCTTCTCGATCTCCTTCAGGGCCTTGGTCTTCTCGCCCTGACTGCTGCTGGCGTTGATGCTGACCGCCTCTAGGTGGTTCTTGTGCGAGGTGAGCTTGGTGCGGAATTCGCGCAGGTAGTCGTTGAGCACCACGCTGACTGTATCCGGACGGTAGCGGTGCATGTAGATAAGCGCGTTAAAGCTGCCTTTGGGGCTGGAGAACAGCCAGTAGATGGGACGCTTTTTGTAGCGTTTCACATGGTCGGCATAAAACTCCTTGAGGAAGTAATCACGGATGTCGCGGGCTTTGCCATTTTTACCCAGCGCCTTTTCAACGAATTGGATGTTCGCCTCGTAATGCTCCTCACCAAAGGCCACGCGCAAGAATTTGCGGAACCGCTCGGCGATGTCGTCAGTGAACCAGTCGCCGTCCAACATGGGGATGACGTTGTCGTCATCCGCCGGGAAGCTTGGCTCCTGAACACACTTCAGGTAATCCTCGATGGTCTCGCCCTGATTGGCCAGGATCAGCCCCGGCTTGTCCAGCGCGTAACGGCCGAACATGCAGCCCACGGCGTAGGAGACAAGCTCGCGCATGGTATCGGCCAGCAGCAGCGCCTCCAACTCTTCCTCGTTCTTGTCGTTGCCGTAACGGTAGTGCGGGTTGCAGGTCAGGGTAATTTCGCTGGGTTCAACCTTTTCATCCAGTTCGTTTTGCAGGCCATAGGCCTCGATGAAGATGTGGTTGTTCTCTTGCTCCAGCCGTTGCATTGTTTGCATCATTTCCTGCCAGTGGACACGGAGTTTCTGATAAGTGACCTTTAGGGTTGACTGGCGGCATTCGGGAGCCAGTAGTGGCATCCTCATGAAATCCCACGATGTTTCGTAGGAGTCCCAGTCTTGGCGTGCAAGCGATACTAGCTTCCCGGAATTAGTCTGGATCGTTTGTGTGCAATCACCAGAATCTATAATTCTGACCTCGCTAACTTGATTAGGCCCGAAATTTACCGATGGAGCGAGTATTTTTAATATTTCGATACCAACTTTTGAATTAAGGAGCGTCATTGCTGTGTTTTGAGTTTTTTCATTTCCAAAGGCACACATACCTGCATTCGTAAATATAAAACCTTCACCAAATTTCCTGACACTTATATGGTCTGACGAAATTGCACTCCAAGTAATTCCATTCTCAAAGTAATGTCCCATGCCCGTTACGGTACGAGTCACCGAGTTGTATTTTTTTTGGGCAAGCTCTTTTATTTCCTCGCCATCGTTATACCAGTTCAAAACAGATTCTTGAAATCCATACCATTTTCTAAATCCACCGCCGTGATTTATCGGAACCCATTGCTTATCTGGTACTGAATTGACAGTGATTTTCGAAACTGCAACTTCTTGCCATCTTCGAATAAACCTTTCGTTATCCAGAGTCTTCATTCCCTGAGCAGTATCGAGATTATCGCCAAGTCTTACGCCAGATTCGAATGCTTGAATGATAGATTTTGATGTCCAGTATGCGATTGGATGTCCAGGAATTTTAGAAAAGTCATTGGCAGAAGAACGATACAACCAACCACAGCTTGGATTGTGAATTGCTTCAAAGGCCATCGACGATTTTTCAGCCTCTGATTTACCATTTACAAGTCGAAGGTACACACCTTCATTGTTTGGGATAACTGAATTGCTGAAAACAAATGCTGTTGTTGAAACAACAGCACCACCAATTGAATCAAACCCACGTTCACCAATATGCGCCATTGAGAGAATGGTTACACGAGATAAGAGCTTTGTTCTAAGGGCTTCAAAAGAAGAAAGAAACATCCAAGCTTGCATAGTTATCATCGCCGCCATGCCTTGCTTTAGCGCAAGGCCCAACAACCTTTCCATAAACATCGCAAAAAGATCCGACTTCCCTTCGGGGTAGTTATCTTTCGCCCACGAGCCTAGGCGACTATCCATTCCCCCGCTGCTCATATACGGAGGATTGGCAATCACCACATGGTATTTCGGGCCCAAGTAATAGGCTTGCTCCAGAACTTTTAGCACTTTCTGGTGAGTTGGGCTAAGAAACAAATGACCAGAGACATCCTTTGATTCCAGCATGCTGAGTATGCCGTCAACATCGGTGACCTCTGGACGGATCAAGGAACCGAAGTTGTCGGCCTCTTCGAACTGGCGCAGGGTGGCTTGCAGTGGCACGGTGAACAGATCGCGTCCGACGAAGTCCATGTAGCTCTTCAGCTCACCATCGTCGAAGTGGACATTCTCCAGCACGCAGATGTTCGGCTTGACGTCCTTGTTGAAGAACCGACGTTGCTTGATGCGTGCTTTCATTGTCAGCGCAAAAGCCGCCAGTTCCCCGGCGCGTTCGTCGATCTCGATGCCGTAGAGGTTATTCGTAAGAATCTTTTCCGGAATCTCGGCGGACTCGTAGCCTTCCTCCTCGTAGATGGCGTAGAGCAGGTCAAAGGCATAGGTGAGCATGTGGCCGGAGCCGCAGGCCGGGTCGCAGATCTTGATCTCTTCCGGCTTGGTGATGCGCAGGAAGTCGGTTTCCGCCTGCTCGGGCTTGATGTAGTAGTCCATCTGCTCGACCAGCTTCGAGCCGGGACGATTGAGCAGCCATAGGCGGCCGAGGGAGTTCTCCACCAGATAGCGGACGATCCAGTGTGGGGTGAAGAGCTGGGTGGCGGCGGGGATATTCTCCGGCGTGATCTTCTTGTTTTTCTTCAGGCCGTCGAACACCTCGTCCTTTTTCTCGGAGATGTAGAACTGGTAGAGCCAGCCGATCACCTCGACATCCTCACAGGCATCTGGCGTCATCGCCTCACGGGTGTAGGCGAGGATGGAGTTGCCCGAGAGCAGGTCGTCGGGCATCAGCAGTTCGGTGTAGTCGTCGATGCGCTGGAACAGAAAAGGCATGGCCTTATTCCAGAAGTTGCAGGCGGCCACTACCAGCATCCGGTAGGCTTCCCCCTGCGGATCATGGCTGGATGCTTTGCCGTCGAGCAGTGCGAAGATTTGTTGACGGGTCTTGTCCGGCACCATTTCTTCATCGATATGCCCCATCTTAGCTTCGGCCAGAATTTCGGGCTGGAACTGCCCAGGGTCTGCTGGAGAGACAATATTGACCCGGTTATAGCGGTTCACGTCCATGAAGCGCAGGGCGCAGAAGCGGTTGAACCAGATATATGCCACCCGCTCAATGACCTGTTTCTTATCGGTTTTCTGGATTGCTTCTTCCAGTTTTTTAACCGCCGCATCATGCTCACGGCGTGCCGAACTCTCTGCCGTCAACACCAGCTTCAACTTGCCGGAGACCTGCTCCAGCAGAGAGCGTCGAGCATATTGGGCGAAGCGCTTTAATTTTAGTGTTTCCATCGTTAGCCTTCCGCACTCAGACGCCGGACTGAATTTGCGCCGAACTGTTTTTTGTACTGATCTAGATTCAAAATTGCACAGCCCACTGCACAGGGCGCTGACCAATCTTTATGCGAAATGGGCAGAGACTTCTTCAGTTCATCCTGTTTCGCAAGCAACAACGCAGGCTCGAGGCTGACCATCGAGATCAATACAACGTAGAGGATGGGTTTTGTTACTTTTCCACTGTGGCTACGGAACCAATAGCTATCCCGGTATTTTCCAGCTAAATCAGGTATGAGGTTTCCGGTTAGCAGCTTTGTTTTGAATGCCTCTGGATTGGCGGCTCCAGGCTGATCGGGATCTTTGATTTCTAGAAAGACAAACCGGTCTGTGTACTCTGCTATAAAGTCCACCCTCTTTATGGTGCTGGGATTGTGCAACGCATCGTCATCAAAGATGATCGCCTCCGTGGCTGAGCTAAAGTCAAACTCCAAGTCATTCTCGGCTAAAATTGTCATCAAGCACCTCCTAAAGAGCGCTTGATCTCTTCATCATACAGATCGCTGAATGTATTGGCGATTGCATTGCTGTTCAGCTGTCGATAATCATCAGCAGACTGAACCTGCACATCTCCATTTTCCCTTGCTAGCGCATGAAATCTAATGTGATCTCCTGCATCCGTATCGACGAGGAGATCAAGCCACTTGAGCAGCACATAGTCGTGAGTTGCCAGAATGATCTGTTGGCCGTTTCGTGACAGCTCCAGCATAGTCTGCACGAGCAGTTTCATCAGCTGTGGATTTAAATTTGACTCTGGTTCATCCCAGAACAACGAGCCTGTAACACCGGGGACAAGGGAACAATTTTGCAATAGTCTTTGTAGTACACCGAATTTCCGAAACCCTTCCGCCATCATATTGGGGCTGAACACATCTTTTCTTTGCGGCGAAAAATAGGTCAGCTTTCCATCCTTTGCCTTTCCGTCGGCATATTCAATGTACGTACCGGGCTGAAATGACATTTCTCCGGCATCCAGAGAAAATCGTCCTTCCATTTTGTTCACCAAGTTTTCTAGCAGCCATTCTTCTTTTTCTCGTGGCTCCTGGCCAGCGTCATTGAGAAGTTTGGCTGCCAAATCAAAATAGGTTTCATCGAACATCAGTTTGAGAATATTCGCATTTACCTCGATGTTTCCGAAGCCTCTCAGAAATGTCATGAGTTCCTTCGTGGGAATGAAGATAGGGCTCAAGCTATCGTGCTCGTAATCACTATTCTCTTCTACGGTGACTGATTTTGAATTTGAGCGAAATTTCAGTGCGATTCCTTTGTCGGAAACGAAACTGGCGCGCATCCAGGCATCTTCAGCCACCCCTATTTTGCGCATTTTCCCAAGCTTCCGATCAGGAGGGAGAAAGACATTGAGCAGCTTATTCGTTAAGGCCTCTTTTATCTCTTTATCCGACACGTCTTCTTGACCATTCAGGCCACTATTCGCCGAGCAAAGAGCGTAGGCAGCCTTCAGTAAATGGCTTTTCCCAGCACCATTTTCGCCAATGATCACATTGATCTTGGCGGAAAAATCGATGGACAAGTCTTTGAAGACTGTGAAATTTTTCAGAGTTAGATTTGTGATCATATTTGAATTCTTTTTCCTTTGCGGATTTCATCCAACAACGCCTCGCGCATGGATTCCAGGTAGCGTTTCACGTCAGTCTCGTCGGCCAACCAGGCTTTGTCGAACGAGACCTTCACCGAGCGGATCGGCACGTACTCAATGCGTGGTTCCGGTTTAGCCGGTGGCGTGGGCTTCGTACCTGCATCCGGCGTAGCTGCTTGGCCGGGTTGCGGCTCAGGCTCGGGTGTTAGTGCCGGTTGCGCCCAAGAGGTCATATGCGAAAGCAGCCGCTGGTAGTCGCTTTCCTCAAACCGGCGCAGGTTGTCGCGGATGACGGCGATCAGTTGCTGGCGCTCAAGGCCTGAGTTGAATTCGTTAAACGGGCGGGTGACGTGCTCCTGCTGCTCACCGTTCAGTACGCTGAATTCGGCCATTCCGCAGAGGCGGCCTTTGAGGGCGTCGACCCTTTCCTTGGCCTTGGCAATCTCGGCCTCGATCTGGGCAGTGACCTTCCCCTGCAGGATTTCGACTTGCATCTTCACCTGCGGCATGCGGTTGCCCTTGAAGCATTCCGGATCGGTCATGCTGGCGACTATCTGCGCAGATTCTTCGCCCTCGATGTAAGCAAAGTTGGGCTCCTGGCTTTGAACGAATTTACGGGCGTTATCGAAAATGCCTTTCTGTGGGCCGCTCATAAATTTCCGGACAGGATCGATGACGCTTTCCTTCATATTGAGCAGTGCATCTTCCTGGCGGGTGAGTTCGGTCAGATACCAGGCGTATGGCTTACCGGTTAGCTCCTTGAGCTTCTCAATCACCGGCGTCAGCGCCTTCAGAAATGGATACTGGGATGCCTGGGCCTCCAGCGGATTAAGCTGATGGATGAGTTCTTGAAGTGCGGTTCCGGTCTCCTTGCCAAGTACCTTCGCTTCACTGGAGCGTGGCGGGGCATCAAAGAAGTCCTCAAAGAATTCTTTGAGGGCGCGGACCTGCGATGCAGTAAATTCGACCTGGGGTTCCAGCACCACATTGCCGTGGCCATGGGTGTTTCGTAGTGCCCGTTCAATTTCGCCCTCTTCCAGCAGGTTGCCGTCGGTGCGAACTTCAATCTTGCCGCGTGCGCACAGTTTGGCCAAAGTGCAAAGTACGGCGCCGTAGTACCAGCCGTATGGTTTGCGCTCGAATTTCTCCAGCAGGTTCTTTAGCGTGGTGCGCACGCCACCCCGATCGTTGCTATGGATGAACGCCAGAAGCTCCTGCTCGGACTCGGCCAGTGAAGTGGCATCGTTGCCGAACAACCCCTGCTGAGAATGCTTAAGAAATTTAGCGATGTCATTCTCGGCATAGGTGACACCGCGCAACATGCTAAGGTTCGGATAGGTGCGGGAAATGAGCTCATGGAATCCTCGTAGCACACGGGTCTGTGCATCTTCGGAACCGATCTCAATGTCACCTCCTGCCACCACCAACTTGGCCTTGCTCATCAAGCTTTGAGCACGCTGCTGTAGTTCGGCATACCGTTCCCGGTTCTGGAAGCCCTTGTCCGTCAGGATGCGTTTGACGGCCTCCTGTTGCGTGATCGAGATATTCTGCCGGATGTATTTCTCCGTCCGTTTGTACATGAGTATGTCGCGAACAAGCCGTTCATCTGCTGGCATCAGGACTAGCAGTTCGTCACGCCCCATGCTCTGCATCCGCAGAGTGGACTCGTTTTCGGCGTTTTCATGGAACGGACTGATGACATGAATGGCCAACTCGTACTCCCGCCCGTGCAGTCGGTCATCGAGCTTTCTGGAAAATGGGTAATCCTGGCCATTCTCGTCGTAGCGGATCTTCCTATGCTTGATGACGTGGTCGAAAACGATCTTCTCAAGTTCGGCGGCAATGTCTGACGACTCAACTTCGGTATTCTTGATTTCCTGTTCGACGTCCTTTTCCTCGTCGGTCAGGTATTCATACAGTTCGCCATTGCGCTGCACGTAGGTTTGCTGTTCGAGAAGGCTGAGGGCTTCTTCGACTTTTTTCCGAAGAGCAGGTAGATCCTGATTGAATCCGTCCAGCATCAGGACGCACAGGTTGCGAAGGGTCGGCTTGAATTCCTTGACGTATTTGACCAAGAAGAGCGTTTTCAACAGCCGGATCGCAAAGGGGCCATCCAGGTGGTTTTCAGCTTGGATGATGGCCCGCTGAATGTTGGACTTTAGCGCGGTGCGGATGCCCTCGAACATCAGGTCGAAGGTCGCCAGCTGACCAATTTCATGCCCCCCGATCTGAATTGCAACTTGCTGGAATACGCCCAGCATGGAGCGTTCACCTACTGAGCTGTGTTTGCCCTCAAAGGCATTATGCTGCGACAGATTCTGAATAGCCGACTGGAACAGCGCGAACTGGTACGGAATAAACGGATAGCAGTGGATGAAGTGATCCTGATCCTGATAGTTCCTGTAGGTTTGTGAGCCATCGGCAAAGTCGAACAACGTCCTAAAATTGTTGGACTGCGAGTGAAAAATGTCTGAGAGCAGACGAACGCCTTCATCAGTTTTCATAAGCAGACGCTTTTGTATAACTTCCGCCACGTCGGCGCTGGTCAGCTTCATGCGGTTGGCAAATCGCGCCTGAATCTTGGAGAAGTCGTTGCCTTGCTGTTTGCCCATCTCGCCGACAACCGTCCCCATGTCTTCCTGGGCGGTAACGATGACCCATGCGCGTCCTCGGCATTTTGTGGCCAATGTCTCGGCGATAGTCTGGAGATTGGTCATCAGCTTAACATTTTCAGCAATGTACTGACCAACTTCATCAACAAAGAAGTTTAAGCGAAAATTGGGAGATTGCCGTTTGATATAGGCATACACTTGCTCGGCGAAATCTTCTATAGAAAGGCGATAATCTTGCCGATGCTTATCAAGTACATCTTTTTGATTTTGACCAGTAATCTTATTATAGGCATTGTCAATTTGATCTGCTACGCGGGTTGGTCGACTACGCCCCCATTCCCACGAATTCTTGGCCTCCTTTTCAAACTCCAAGCAAAATGCCTCGAGCAGGCCCTCATGGTCTAGTGAGCGCTCAAACTGTGCGATGTACGCTTGCTTGCCGTAGTACCCGCACATCTCATCGAATACTTTGACGAAAACTGCAAGAAGCGCATCAAGCTGAGCTTTGCTGATCACATCTGCTTTTTGATCAATATTGAACAGAATGCTTTTCGAAGGGATGTTAGCCGTTCTCTTGAGATCACCACGCAGAATTTCGTTGTCACCGCACTTGGGAAGAAACAAGTCAAGTGTAGAGACTCCGTCGATCTGCCGGTTTTCAAGTAACATTGCCAAAATTTTCAATAGATGTGATTTACCTGACCCAAAGAAGCCGGAAACCCATACACCATTAGCACCTTCGTAGTGGTTATAGGCTCCTAGAAAGGATTCGAGTTGCTTTTCAACCTCATTAGTCAGGACATATTCTTCAACTTCTAAACGGAGACTGGCTTCATCATCAGCTTTGATGACCCCTTCGATTGGACGGTCAACTGGCTTCGCAAAAATGTTTCCAAGATTCATTACGCATCCTTCGTTTATACTTCGCAGTGAAAGATGTTAAACGCTCGGTAGTACTTGTCGTCACGTAGTCTGCCGAATAAATCGAGAGACGCTCCAGATTCAAGGGAATGACTATAGGCTCCTGGAAAAAAGAGGACAGTCGGTTGCTCTTTCGCCGTACTCTGTAAGTTATTCAAAACGTTATGTGATCGGATATATGGAAAAACCTCGCCTATTCCAGAAAGAAAAAGCACGTCAAAATCAGTGGATGCAATTTTCTCTGCGATGGCGGGCACCATAACAGTTTCGATATCCAAAATACCTTGAAGTTCTTCCTGAAGCTTGGATTTTTCCAAGCGAGACTCATTTTGAATCAACCATTCAAAGTCACCTTCAGCTTTGAGTATGCCTATTGAAAGGTCATACAGGTTGATCTCAAGGACTCTGACCCCTACTTGCGCTAGGCGATTGATGAGTTGGTTTCGAAGTCGTTCCATTTCATTGGACTCTTCAGGTATAAATGGGCAGATAAAGAATGGGATCTCATTACCGAGGCCTTGTTTATTGAGAAAACGCTGCCCAGATATCACAGAAAAAAGATGTTGAAATCTGTCTTGCATAGGCATTCTGGCTATATCTGCTGTCAACGCGCTATCCTCCGCAGATAGGATTCGTTTACCGGAAAATATAAGAGATCTCTGCGATCCCCTTGCAGGATCAATTCTAGTAATCTAGGGCTAAGCATGGCTGCATTTATTGTATTATTGACCGCTAAGAGGTCGGCCTGCCGAAGCATCTTGAACAAGATTTGCCGCAGCTTTTCACGGGTTGTTTGAGTAAGATCATCAAGCTCACAATGCCATTCGGACTTCCGGTTGAAGAAAGAATCAAAATCATCATAGGTTACATCAGTTTTCAGACTAATGTAACGTTCCCGAAGCACTTCTACAGCAAAATCAGCGATGAAATTGTAACGACGACAAATGGCAAGCCACAAAAGATAGCCTTGCTCTTGACTGTTACCTTCAACAAAAAATTCAAGAGTATCATAGCTCAGCGTCTGTATCCGAGAAAGAACCTCACGGCAAACACGCTTGAGTGTATTTAGTGTTCTGGCTTGTAATAAATTGTCTGCGATGACCACATCTCGAACCACATTCCAATCGCGACAGTCAAGATAGAGTTTCGCAAGACTTACAGATTCACGGTGAAAGAGACTTCCAGCCGTAAATGACATATTGTATCTGTCGTTGTTCATTCTTTATCAATAATGTGTTATATGGTGATCAGCATGGCTACTTACATCTACGTACTTATATACTTCATCTTTACTGAATTTTCATAGAGGCCCATGCGATGATCAGGTATTTTGCTTATCGATCCGTTTACGTTGGTGTTATCGTTGTCCCAAGATGTATTTACTAATATCGATTGACAAACAGTATCTTTCATATCGGGCAGTTTTGAAGTTTCTCGCGAGGATTGGAAGTAGTTCATAGCTCGCCAGAAGTAAAAAAGAAAGCGGGTGGACTTGACCTGACCCACAGCGTTCACCATTTGTAAGTCAGAGATCCCCATTAGGTTACACGAATACATATTTTTTCGAAACTATTCTGGCACAAAATCATAAGTATTGGGCACTGGAGACTCCGTACCTTGGCGCAACTCTTTGTTAAACGCTAAAGTTCAATAGCAAAACGTTAACTCGAAGCATTTTTTGCGCAAATCACCCAGCAACACCCCATCGGAAGTCGAACACCCAATGGACATGCACCACGCTTCAAGCGCTTTGTAGATTCTGCGCCATGGAGGGTCATGTATTTCACGGTAACGGGTGATGCCCACTATTTCAAGTTCTAGGGGGACATTGCCACGCAGAGGGAAACTTTCCAGGGAGAGGGTACCTACTCAAGCTTGCCTAGAATCGTATCAGCTTGTTCCTGCCCGGCATTGGCAGCTATACATGTGTAGATATACAAGCCTTGCTCGCCTCTGAGGCGAGCAAGGCTTGCTGGTGTGCGCCCCAATGGAAAGTGTCATCGTTCCTCTACTGCCGCAGGCCCGCAAACACTTCTCTAGCAGAGCGACCCTTGCCAGCCTCAAGGCTCTTACTGGAAAGACTTAGGGCCTTGAGCATGGCAAAAGTTTTTTGCATGCGCTCATATCCAGGAATGCCCATGAGCACGGCCTTGGCCTCGCCATTCTGGGTGATAACAACGGGCGACGCAGTTTCTTCGTTGAAAGTGTGAATGATTTCTTTGAGGTGCGCCTTGACCGCACTAATTGGGCGTACTGCTGTGCTGAGTTGCATTTTCACGCTCCTTTTGCCAAATAAGTGCTGAATTTGGTTCTATCGGTCAAGCTGGCTTCGCGTCACCGTGCGCTGGATTGTGCTTGCCAATCAGTGAAGGCTTGTCCCCGTTCATTAGAAAATAGCCAATCATAATGAAGAGGGCCGGGGAAATCCCCGGCCCTCTCTACTCAGTCCCTCAATTATTCAACCAAACCGACTTTAAAACTCATACCGCAGCGAACCAAACACGCCATGCCCAGTGCGGAGTTCCGATGCCTGCAGATTATAGGTCAGCCCAAGGGTAAAGTCGCCCTTGCCAAGCTCAAAGCCCAAGCCGCCGTCAAAGGTGGCGTAATCCACCACCTGCATTTTCATTTCGGCCTGGCTGTCCACACCGGGAACGCGGGCCTTGCTCCTGGCCTTTACGTCTCCCGCCGCCGGGATAACGCCCAGATCAAGCTGCGGCTTGATCTGCCAGCCGCTCTCGGTTTCAAAGGTTTTGGCAAAGCTCACGCCTACGGGGAATGTCCAAATGGACTGCGTGCTCTCGTCCACCTCAAAGACGGTGCCGCCGCTCTTCACGTCATAGCCATCGGTCACAAGGCCCAGATAGCGCACCCCCACATGCGGAATAATATCCAGCGCACCGGCGTTGAATTTGTATTCCGCCTTAAGGCCCGTATTCCAGGCATGGCTGGTGACGTCGGCCTTGAGGTCGCTCATCTGCATGGAGGCGGGCATATCCTGCTCCACCTTACTGTAGTTGCCGGTATAGCCCACATCGGCAGAAAGACCGAAGTTGTTGTACACCCAGCCGCCGTAAAGGCTCACGCCCCAGAAGTTGAAGCGATTGTCCGTGCTGTTGAAATCGCCGTTGGATTTTGCGTACCCGGCACCGACGTTGAACGCGGCACCGAAGCGGAACATGTCGTTGATGGTGTAATCCGCACCCAGGGCAATGCCGCCAAGACTGCTGTTGTAGCCGGTTTTGAAGTTCTCCGCCTTCATGCCCCAAACATTGTTGGACTGGTAGAGCGGCATGATCCAAATTCCAAGGCCGTTTTTAAGGCCGTCACCGGCACTGAGCCCGGAATCAAGGCTGAGGCTGCCGTCCGTATCTTGCCTCACGGCCACGGCTTGGCTCATGTCTGTACGCGGCGACGTCATTGATGTGCGGTTGAGCACCGCACCGGAGGCCGCAGTCGCAGCACTCAGGGTGCTGCCCTGCACGGCACCTACAGCAGCCATCTGGGCCGCACCTTCAACAGTTGCGGCGGCCTTGTCGCGGTCTGTCGTGCCGATGTAATTATCGCTCATGGCGCGGGAGATGAAGCGCACGCCCGCGTTGGGCGAATTCGGATTTACCCCGGTCTGAACCACCATGCGATCTACCAGTGCCCCCATGCTGTTCGACAACATGGGGAAGGACGAAGACGCCGCATTGGCCTTAAGGGACACGCTGTATGCGCCATTGGCCGTATCAAACGTGCCGCCCGTGGCGGAAAGCAGAGCGGTGCTTGTGGTCAGGTTGCTGCCTGTCCAGCTGGCAGCATCCTTTGTGGAAGCGCCAAAGCCGCCAGTGACGTTCAGCGTTTCTCCGTCCTGACCGCCCACGATGTGCAATTTTGCACCGGAATCCACAGTAAGGGTGCTGGTGCCCCCGGCTTCACCTGAAAGGGCCACGCCGCTGCCGATGCCCGTAGCGTCCACCACAAGCAGAGATTTATCGGCAAAATGAGCGGTGTTGGCAGTGGCGGCCGCGCCGCCCGTGACCCATGTTCCATCCACATTGATGCCGCCTGCGGTGCTCAGCGTCTGCGGCGTGCGCAAGGCGAGCGCCGCCGTTATGTCCTGCCCCCACAGGCCCTTTCCGTCACTCTGATAACGCAGCACTTCTGTGCGCAGCCATTCGGCATCTGTGCTGCCCAGAGACACCATGCTGTTCTGGCCCACGGTCATCAGGGCATCCAGGGTATTGGCGGTGAAGGTCAAACCGCCCATGGAGGCGTTTGAAGTGTCACCAGCGGCAGCGAAAGGCGGGTCAAAGTTGAGCTGGCCACCATTCATGCTGACGCCGGTGGCAACAAGGGTGCCGCTGCCGGAGCTGCTGCCCACGGCAACCGTAGTGGTTGCGTTGCCAGTGAGGCCACCGGCAACGGTATGCGTGCCGTTGATCACATTGATAGTATTGGTGCCTGTGGAGGCATCAATACCGCCCTGTAGTGTGCCGCCGGTTGAGCCGCCCGCAGGATTGCCCAACGTCAGTATACCGCCGTTGAGCGTGACGCCGCTGTCTGCCAGAACATTACCTGAAGCCTGCCCAGTAAGGGTCAAAGCTGCGTTGCCGCTGACAGTGGTTGCGCCAGTGATGCCGCCAACCGTTGCGGCCCCGGAAGTGAGTCCTCCGCTGCCGTTTATGACGGCAGTGGGCGTGGCAAGACGGGCATCGCCCACATCCTGCAATGATGCGCCGGAAGTGCTCACCGTGATGCCCTGTACTGTACCCGTGCTGCCAGCAGCCAAGAGCTTGTCTGACAAAGTTTTGAATTCAGCCAGCGTCATGCCTGAACCGACATAGCCATTCAGCAGCAGGGTGCCACCATTGGCAACATTCACGGCGTGCTGGGTGGCAGAGTCTTTGAAGTCATCGCCCGTGGCGTTGACCAGTTCATCATACTTCACCTGCAAGGTGCCCGTACCCGTCACTGCCACGCCCGTGGAACCGGCAGCATAGGCTGCATTGGCCACACTGCCATTGACCACAAGTTTGCCGGAATTGGTGGTGCCGCCCACAGTCAGCAGGCCGCCGGTCTGGTCGAGGTTGTTCACTGTCAGCACCGCGTTGCCGCTGATCTTGGCCTGCCCGCCGGTCTGGGTCAGGTCGCCAGTTTGCCAGTTGCCGTGCCCAACCTGTAGCGAACCGCCGCTTACAGCCAGAGATGTGGTGGATGTCTGGTTGCCGCCGGGGCCGGAATCTGCCCCCAGAAAAACGTTGTTGCCCGTACCAACGCTGAGGCTTGTTCCCTGAAGAAAGTCCGTGCCATCGGTGGTGCCAAGCAGTGTGAGAGTGGCGCTGTCGCCGCCTGCAACATTAAAGGCAAATGTGCCATTGCGCATGTCCAGCGAATTCAGCGTGAGCATGCCTTTTTTCAGGGTTGCCGTTCCGCTGGGGGCCAGCCCCATGTGCTGGGCGCTAACAGTGCCACCGTCCAGGGTGAGGCTACTACCAAGCAGACCCGTGCCCGGCTCTGGGCTGAAAGAGCCGAAGTGCAGATTCTTCGCAGAAGTCAGTGTGCCGCCGGTGTTAACGGTTACGTCTGACCCGCTCACCTTGGCGTTGCGCGCGATGGCCAGTATGCCGCCATTGTTCACGTCAATTGTGGTGTAGGTCTCTGCCGCACCGTCCGCTACCTGATGCGTGTCGCTGATGGCGATGGGCGCAGCGGCAACTGCCATGCCAGCACTTCCCATCAAAAATGCGCTAATTGCCACTCCGCCAAGCACATTGAGCATGTGACATTTTTTCAGAATTCCCCTGTAGCGCTGCATGAGCATACCCAGGGCACCTTGTGTAAATCGCATGCAATCCTCCTCAGAAATTGTCTGGTTGTGTCCAACCGGCTTCCTTCGCGGAAGCTGGAGCAACTTTGTTCTTCCCGTTGTGAGGATTATGTAAAATTAGCCGTCGGTCAATACCCTACTAGCGAATGTGCCGCATTTCATTCAAATCTTGCATCATGCAAGAAAAATCATGCCCATTCGGACCGGCTTTTAGGCTGGAGCGTCAGCAACGAGGAATATCGCAGTGGACGGTATCCATGCGTCTGCAGTACCACACGCGTAACATTCAACGCATTGAGGATGGCTCGCGCCAGCCTGGTGTGCTGCTCGCGCTACGCATGGTGGTCGCAGTTGATGCGGCCCCGGGGGATTTTTTTGAAACTCTTTTTGAAGAAGCCGTCGGCGAAGCTGGCGATGGGGTCTTATCGCCAGCCCAGAGGGTGAGCGTGAATTACCAGCCACTGGGGGCAGTTGAGGGGCTGAAGAGCATATTTGGTCCGTTACTGGCTCAGGCACGGCTGGCCGTCGGCATGTCGCAGACCGCCATGGCAAAAAGCGCGGGTTATAACCTGCGCAATGTCAATGCGGTGGAAAAAGGGCAGCAAGAGCCTGGCGTGATGTCTGCTCTTGCCCTAGTGGCGGCAACGGGTGTGGATATCCGCGAGTTTTTTGATCAGCTGCATCATGCCTCAGCCGCGCTCCCCAAGGAGTAATTGCGGCGGGCCGCGGAGATATGGTCAACTGGATGTTCCTGTGCTAGTGGCAGGACATGGCAGACACAAAAGGATGCACAAGTAAAACCAGCAGAAAATACGCAGGTACGTGGCTGTGCTGTGCTCTGGGCGTTACTCTGTGCCTTTTATCTGCCTGCGCTTCCTCGCCTCGGCAAAAAGCCAGTGCTCTTGCGCAAGAGCAGGGATTTTCCGAGCGCCTCTTCTCAACGAAGCTGTTTACTTTGTGCGGCTTGCTTCGTCCCGGCTTATCGTCTGACTCAAAAATTTTGCGCGTGTATATTGAAGGCGACGGACACGCCTGGGAGTCTCGCACCCGGCCATCTGCAGACCCCACGCCGCGCAATCCTGTTGCCCTGCGCCTGGCTATGGCTGATCCGGGGGCGGATCCCGTGCTTTATCTGGCGCGACCATGCCAATATGTTCAGGGCGAGGATAGGCGGCAGTGTTCAAAGCGCTACTGGACGTCAGCGCGGCTTGGGCCGGAGGTAATTAACAGCCTTGATGCGGCCATTACCCAAGCCAAGGCTGCATGCGGGGCAGAGCAGATTATTCTGGTCGGGTTTTCTGGCGGTGGCGGGGCTGCGGCACTACTTGCTGCCACGAGGGGGGATGTGGCCTTTCTGGGCACGGTTGCGGGCAATCTTGATACTGAAACTTGGGCAGACCTGCAGGGTGTGAGCCAGCTTGCAGAATCTTTGAACCCTATGGCGGTGGCTCCATCGCTGCAGCACTTGCCCCAGAGGCATTTAAGCAGCAATACTGACGCGGTTATGCCCCCGGAAATCAGCGAGGGGTTCTGCAGGGCAGTGAACCAACCAGAAAGTTGCGTTGTTATTTCAGGCGTGCAGCATGGCGGGCCGTGGCAACGTTACTGGGGTTATGATTACTCTCCTGGTAAGCCCTGACGCCAATTTAATGCACATTCATGGTAGTCATTCTGCCATGATTCCCCCTGTCAAAGTCAAACATCCATCCTTACTGCGAACCAGCGCCTATCGATTCCGCAAGGATTTTATCCCATGCGGATATCCTTTACTCGCTTCGCCGCAACGTGGTTCTGACTCCGTAATTAATTACCAGATCAGGCTATTCCATGCCGATATAGTATGCAAAATTACTGGAGGATATTAAGTCATGGACACACATGCATCTGAAACTGCAATCTTTGAGCAATTAGAGAAGAATCTCCCACCGGTGTTTTCCCGTGAAGAAGCGGCCCGGCAGATGGGAGGACTGATGAGGGCCAAAACTCTTTCAAATCTTGATGCGGCAGGCAACGGGCCGTGGGTCAAAATACGCATCAGAAAGAAAGTATGCTATGAGCGTCGAAGTTTCCTGCAATGGCTTCGGCAGTACGTCCAGCAATAAACAGCATAGCACCTGAGGCAATTCAGCAATCGGGGCATGAAGAAATTCGTGCCCCTCTTCTATTATATGCGGCAGTTGTTTTCCCGTTTGGGATTTATTCAACACGTATCACCCCGAAAGGAAAGTTTTCTATGGACAAGAGCAGATTTGTATACGCTGGTATCCCCGGGCCCGGTAGTGGCCCCTGGCAGTTTATCGAGGACACTCGAGAGTCTCGTTCACAGGCACTTGATGAAGGCTGCAAGGCGTTCACGACCATGAGCTTTGACTTTGAACCAGAGAAGGGCAAGGCTGAACCTTTACGCTTCGGTGACCTGTGGCTGGACATCGACTGCAAGGAAGCGCCGTTTCTAGCAGTGATTGCGGCTCGGATGCTGATCACGGATTGTACCCATGCTTATGATGGCTTTAACCCTGCCATGCTTGAATACTTCATGAGCGGTAGCAAGGGAGTACATATCCGCATTCCGGCTGAAATGTTTGGCGGTGAAAATGGCCATCCCTTTCTGCCCAGATTACACCTCAAGATGCTTGAAAAGCATTTTTCTCAAACATCGCATAACCAGAGGCTCGGAATGCTGGCGCTGGGTGAATTTGTACCCGGTACACTCAAGGGAAAAACTATCGGCGACCTCGTAGACACCAGTATGTACTGCATGGGCAAGGGACATCTACTTCGCGCTCCCAATGTCAGGCGACCTGACGGGCGCTACAAGGTGCAGGTTAGCGAAGAAGAGTTTTTTGAGTGGGATGTTGACTACCTGCTAGATCTTACGCGGGAACCAAGGGCAAATTTAATCCCGTTGGTATCTCCCTCTACAACGGGAATGACAGCTCTTTTTGATTACGCCCTGATGAACTGGCAATCGCTGGATCCTCGTAGCTACAACCTCCAGTCGCTTTCAGCATGCCAGTTTATGCACCACTGTCGCGAAAATGCCGCAACACTCAGCGAGCCTGAATGGTTTATGATGATGAGGGTGCTGGCGCCTCTGGGTGAAAAAGGGCTTGATCTGGCGCAGGAATACAGCAGGCATTACCCAGGATACTCAGCGCAAAATACTCGCAACAAGTTCCTGCATGCCTTGAATAAGGGGTATCCAGCCACCTGTGAGGAAATTCAGAAAATCTTTCAGTGTACCCCTCGTTGCAAGGTTCGTATTCCACTTGAGCTTGAGCGTAAACGTCAGAGCGATGCGGTAGTTGTGGCTGAATCGTTTAGCCTGAAAACAGATGGTCTGTACTATTCCTCTTCCCGTGGCATGCTGGAAGACGATGGTTTCAAAGTGTGCAGCCCAATGAAAATTCTCGGCAGGATGCGCAATACGGACGGAACTGGCTGGGCAAGATTGGTGGAATTGGTGACACCTGATGGCAAGGCCAACAAACTGAATATTCCCATGAGGGACTGTGTTGGAAGGTGCGATAATGTATTAGCTTTGCTTTGCGATAATGGCCTTGAGCTGACCGGCGGAAAGATGGGGAAGTTTGTCATGGATTATCTCCGCCTTGCTGCTACGGACAAGGTCTTCATCAACGTTGAGCGGCTGGGTTGGCATCGCAACCGGTATGTTCTTCCAGATGAAATTTTTGGCGAAGGCGGGAACGAAGAGATCAACTATACGCAGGAAAACGGACTGTTCAATTGCGTTGGTGATCTTGCAGAGTGGCAGGAACACGTTGGCCGCTATTGTTTGGGTAATACTCTGTTGATGCTGGTTGCGGCATTTGCATTAACCGGTCCACTTCTGCGTTCCTGCGAGGTGGAAGGGGGAGGGCTGCATCTCTTCGGCCCATCGTCTACTGGCAAGACAACTTTGGCGCTGTTGGCTGGTAGCCTTTGCGGTGGCAACGCTGACAAGGGGTATATTCGCCAGTGGAACACTACGGCGAATGCCGGAGAATATACGGCGGTACAGCATAATGATGGTCTGCTGGTGATGGACGAATCTGGCGAGGCCACCGCCGAGGCTCTGTACAAGTTGATGTACATGCTGTTCAACGGTCAAGGCAAGCAACGCATGCGGTCGGACTCCACCCCGCGCAAAGCTTATCATTGGCTGATTCAGCTTTTATCTACGGGTGAACAGACGATTGATGAAAAGATTGAAGAAACTGGAAAACTCCGGGCCATGTCTGGGCAGAGCGTCCGCGTTGTCAATCTTCCCATCGACGGTGGAAAGGGCAAGAACGCCTATTCCAGCTTGCATGATTTTGAAAGTGCTGCGGAATTGAGCGAACATCTTAAAAAAGCAGCCAAACGTTACTATGGAACACCCTTGAGAGCTTTCCTTAGGGCCTTGTGCGGTGCCAATAGTAATGAACTGGATGCGAATATCGCTGAAATCAAAGAACACATTGAAATGTTCGCCAAGGAATGCTGCCCTGACGGTTCATGTGGCCAGGTTCGCCGTGTTGCAGTTAAGTTTGGCCTGATAGCCGCTGCAGGTATGTTTGCCACCCAACATGACATCCTGCCCTGGACGCCTGAAGAATCAAGTGATGCTGTGGCAGAATGGTTTAAAGTCTGGCTTGATGGACGTGGTGGCATCGGCAATCTGGAAATCATGAAGGCGCTTGAGCGGTTTAAGGATTTCATTGCGCGTCACGGCAGGAGCCGCTTTGTTGAGGTGGACAGTCTGGGAGAGAGTATGCGCGATCTTGCGGGCTACAGGTGGGAGGACAAGGGGGAACAGACGTTTTTCATGAACATCCCTACGTTTAACGATCTCGCCAAGGGCGTTAATAAACACGAATTATTAGACCACATGAGGCAGCAGGGCTGGCTCCTGATGAATGACAAAGGTAACCTTGTGACCACAAAGTGGATCAAGGGGCACAACGTTCGCGGTTACGGCTTTATTCTGTCCGCCTGGGACGGTGAAGCCGGGCGGGGTAAGTCGCTGTCCCCTGAAGCAAATGTGAACATGAGTTTTGGTGACGATTTTTAACCTGTGCGGCGCACAGAAGGGTTTGTGCGGTTTCTAGCCTGAGATAACTGTATATTGCTGGGGTTTCAGGCTCCGCACAAACGCACAGACCGCACAGCGATTTTTACCATGTTGCAAAAATGGTAATATGGGTTAGCCAAGAGCAGAATTCATCTATGCTGCGAAAACGGTTGCAGCTAATATGGACAACGAAAAGGCCCGGCATGGTAGAGTTTATGCCGGGCCTCTCTAAGGTAACTTGCGTGCGGTAATCTTCAGATCAGAATGCAATAGGGAACCATAGCCAACTTTATGCATAATGCTGTTCAAGTCTTGCCAATTCTTCAGCTCTGAAGCTGCTAACCGGTGCAGTTGGATGGAGGGAGATGACGCTTCACCGCTGTGGTTGTTGTTACAGGCGTAGAGGAGCTTGAACATCCGCTTTCGATTTCTCCAGTATGTACAAACTAAAAAGCGCATTTTGGGTTTGTGCGGTTGTGCGGTTGTGCGGAAACTCAAAACACCTGAAGAACACAGGGGGGGGTGTAAAAATTCCGCACAAGGGCATTTGTGCGGCGCAGTGTCATCCTGTGCGGTGAGAACTGAGTATCGAGGTCTTAAGGCTTTCAGGGATCTAAATTCGACCATGTTTTGTGCCAGCCACAAATTCGCAGCCGGAAGGGCACGGGGCTTTTCTTGGCGCATTGAGCAGGCATACTTGGCAATCATCGGAGTGAGCGGTCTGTATGGCCATGAACGGAGCAATGGCCTTTGTCGCTGCCATTTGGCTGCGTTGCAACTGGGCGCGAAAAGGTACCTGCCCTCCATTAGAGTCATGGGCAGACGGCATCATCGATCGACGAGGCTTCGCCTGGCTGCGACGCCTTTTTTGTCCGCTCATGGGAAAATAGTTGCTAGTTTAACATGCTTAAATATTTAACAATGACTTTTTTTGTTCCTGCATGCAGGCTGTCTTTCGTGATCACTGCAGGTAAAAATGCAGGAGCTCTTCACGGTAAACAGGGGCCAATGCAGGAACGAGGCTAGCTTTGTATCAAACTTCGTGCCAAATGCAGAAGGTGCTTGCAGGCAGATGCAGGAACATAGCTGCTTTCGGCATGACACCGCGTCAGGCCAAGCAAATATGCAAGACTGTTATGGGGAGGGACACAAAAAAAAGCGCGTGACTCGAAAGTCACGCGCTATAAAAATGGGTAAGGCAGATGTGCTAACCCTTTAAGCGGTAACCTTGCTGAGAGCCTTTGCCCTCATTAGGCTCAAGAAGGCCTTTCTCCTCTAGGCTTTTTGTGATGATACGAGCTTTTCTTTTACAGCAAACCAGTTTTTGCGCGATATCTGCGGTTTTAACGGTTCCTGTACCCTTGGTCATGTAGTATACCGCTTTTTCGTCGGAGGACAGTTTACTAGAGGTCGCTACATCCTCAATCTCAAGTTCATCAAGCAACGGTTTGTCCTGAATTGTGAGATCTTGTTCCGGCCTAGAGCATGCCTGGGCAACTTCGATTTCTTTCCCATCTGCTCCGGTAGCGGTCAGAAATTTCCATCGCGGAGCTCTAAGCGGCAGATGCAACCAGAAGGTTTTTTTCTGAAGGACGGCTGCTTCCTTGCAAACCTTAAAACATACGCCAACGGTCAAGCCGTCCTGGGCTGCCATATGCTGAACTGCTTCCGTACCGAGCTTTTTTTCCAGAATTTCTGTACTCCGCACCAGCACGATTTCCGAGTGGGCGCGAATTGAAAACTCTTCAGAGCCTCGTGCTTTTGCAGCGGAGGTACCCGCGTTGGGGCCTTCTTGAGTGTGACTGACCATGACCACCCCGAGGCCTTGTCTTGTCAGGCTGTCAACCCAGTCGGCAAAAAGTTTACTGACGGTGGTGGAATTATAGAGTCTGCCATCGTCCATGAGGGAAGTTAGATTGTCCAGTACGAGATAGCCGCAGTTATGCACGCGCATGATTTTTTCCACATTGTCGCGGAATTTCTGGTCCGTAATGGAAAAGGGAAGGTCGTTGCCCTTGAGGTCAAACTTTGAGAGCAGAAATAGGCTATTGCCAATCTCTGCAACAAGGCCGAGCTGACTAAGTCGTACTGCAAGAAGATCTTTCGGCGTTTCGCTGTCCAAATACAGAATATTTCTGGATTCCCCAGTAGTGAAAAACTCAAACAACTTTCCACCGCTGATGATAGCCTTGGCAGCCGAAAGGCAGATGAGGCTTTTCCCGGAATCCTTCAAGCCATGCAGCATGGTGAAGCCACCTGGTAAAAAGATTTCCTCGGTGGTAACATCCTTGACGCATGTCTTCAGTGGCTTCGTCAAGCCGGTGTCGGGTTGAAATAGAGACAAAGAGTTGAACGAAGAGTCCTCGTTGCAATTGCTCTGTTCATTGGGCGCTTTGAAAATACCCAGCCTCTCCCACAACCCCTTGAATTTTTTATAGGGAATGGCTTCCTCGATTAATTGTGCCGCGAACTGATCGGGGTCCTTAACAGTGCCAAGCCACACAGTCCTACGCAGCAGCTTAGCCTCTGCATCGGTAACGTCCCCTGCATGGTTTGTCAGGTCACCGCATGGCTGTGAGTGCAGCAGAAAGCCAGGATAGATCTGGAAATCATTAGCCTGCCCGCCCATTATATACTCTTTATACGGATTGATCATCGCCATGCACTCTTTTGTCGGTGCAGGGATAAATACAACCTTACGCCCGTGGAAATAATTCCAAGGGAGCACTGTGAGGTCATTCCCGAGATGGGCTGTCACGATGAACTCTTCGGGCTTATGGCCTACGATTTTTTCAAGTCTGCGCTCGAATGCAAGGGCTGTGCGCATGTCCTGAAAAAAAATGACAGGAGCGAATAGGTGCTGGTCTATAAGGTGCTGGTTAAGAAAGTGAGCTGTTGGTTTGAATTTTCCCATACAAAGTACATTATTACCAACTGTAGCAGGAAGACAGAAGTCATTCCCATTCAACCGATAACGCAGAATGGCTCCGATTCTCTGATTAGCATTGCCGTAGACGTACCTTTTCTCTACCAACTCAGCGCAAGACGATCCAGCCGGAAGTCCAGACAGATAAAGAACGTTAGGTATGTCATCGGTTGGCCGCGATCTCCCATTCAATTCAGCAGAGTGTCTCTCGCTGGAAAGCTGAAAAATTTTTTCATGAGATATTTTTAGAATATCTGCGAGAGTAGCTATCGCGTCTAATTTTGGCAGGTTAAAGACTTTACAGAGAAGCTCCACCCATGTTCCTTCGATGTAGTCCCCGAAGTTAAGTCGATAAAGTAGCTTGCTACTATGAGTAAGTTTAAAAGAAACACTGATTTTTTCATGTGGAGAACAAACATTAATGTTTTCGATAGCGAGGAGTGCTCTATTGCCACCTAATAGGTATTGGTGTGACGCCTCCATCTCAAGAAGAGCCTCGAAAACAGCCACCTTGATTAGATTGTCGTCCAGACCGTAGATGTTGGTGGTGTTCATTTTGCCGAGCGTCTCATTAAACGCAGGGGATAATGAATCATTCCCTGCCAACCGGATGAGGTTTTTGGGGTTGCTGGGTGACGGAAGAGGGGTCCATTTCCTAATGAGATATTTCAGGCCATTAGGGGAAAGCTGCTGATTTCCTTTCATATACTTCTCTTGCTGAAGAAATTTTAGTCACGATGCAACATTGATTTTCATTGTGCTTTGTGCTGGTTGCTGATTTTCTGTGAAAGATATTCACATTCAGAGGTTATCTTTGCATCGTACACAAGCTTTTCAATCACTTCTGAGTTGAGGGTTGCTGGAGAGAACTTTTCCCCATACTGCTTTGCGGCAAGCATGGGCAATTCATGCCCGAAGACCTGCCGAAAATAGTCGTTTTGCAAACCACGTTGCTTGAAAAAATCAGCAAAGGTGTGGCGAAGCGAATGGAAGGTTTTGCCAGAAGCCTCGCCCAACGTTGCTGTCACAACAGCCTTGAACTGCTTGCCAGGCTGTTTGCCAAACTTGACCGCGCCTTCCGATTTCTTCAGCTCAGGGAATAGCCTGATATGTTTATTCTTGGCAATTTCAGTATGATAGTCTAACAGGCCCATCTGTATAAGGTCTGAATGGATGGGGACAATTCTGCGTGCATTTTTGTTCTTCAGCAGTTTTGGCCTGCCAAGTTCATCAAGGCCGTTGCTGTTGATATCAATGACCCAGATTCCCTTTGTCTGGCTTTCATAGATGTCGGCACAGTGAAGCTGAGCGATTTCTTCGAGGCGCATGCCAGTGAAAAGGGCAATCAGAGGGATCCAGTAATAAGAGGGGGATTTGAATTCCTTTCTCGCGAATTTGGGATGCGCAAAGATTTTTGTGAGCTCGTCGGCGGAGAACGCCTGACGCAGTTCAATAGCTTGGCGGCTGTCCTTGATCTGAAGATGGGTTGCCGGGTTGGCGTCCAATAGCCCCTCGCGCACATACCACGCAAGCATGCTTCCAACGGCTTCTACAAGAATGTTGACTGTTGTGACACTCAACGTGTCTTGAACTTTCAGGTCGAGCAGCTCCTGGATGCTTTTATCTCTGAATGCTTTAATTCGTGAGCGGTTAGGTGGGAGCTTTCTCAATGTTTCGCGAAAATGCCGCATGTCCAAACGGGTGATGTCCTTGATAGGCTTGTCGCCAATAATGGTCAGAAATTCTTCCAGGCGTCCCCGGTGGTCCCTCACGCTGTGCTCACGCCATTCACCGTCCTGAAGTTTCTGGCCGATGTACCGTTCCATGGCTTCAGAATAAAGGATTCCTCCCGTCTGCTGCTGGTGAACGTGCGTAGGCACCTCCAGCAAAGCAGGTGGCTCCTGTGCTGTGCATGAGGTGTCGCAAGGTAACTTGCCAAAATCGCGCCCCATGACTTCTTCTTCCATCAAAAAATCGCCTTTGGTGCGGGCAATGTCGATGCGATGCCTGGTGATCTGCATCTCTTTGTATGCTTTCACTATTTGCAGATAGTTTTCCCCTGCAAGCTCATTTCGTGTGAAAGCACCGGAACGAAGCAAGTCAACAATGCATTCTGGCGCAATCTGCTCAAGCAATTGTGGTGAATTACAGTGCAAGAGTAGTTCGATTTGAGACGTCCTGAGCTGGTCGTACGTGATGTTGAGCTTTCCCACAGAGATGTTTTTACGCTCTGAAAGATCTGCGTGGTCCTGCTCCAGCAAGCGCTGGAGCAGGATATTCATGCGGCGGCGTATTTCCTTATAGTCCAGCATAAACCCCTCAAGAATCATATTGCCAATTTCTGCGGACAGCATGCGGGCGCGAAATCGCGCAATCCTCAGGTAGGACGTTTGCAGGCTCACGCGCAGCTCGGCCCGCCCAAGTGATTTTCGCAGGTTGGCGGGGAAGGCATATCGAAAATAGTAGATTTTTCTTTTGCAATAAAGATACGCAGGGGCTGACTTTTTGTCATCATCCTGGTTGCTGGCGACGGCAGGCACAAGGTTGGAAAGGGCAGGAAGAAGGTGAGGCATGGGGTTTTCTCCTGGCAACGTCAAAACGGGCTTGCGCCCAATTTTGTCGTGCCTTTGACCCCGCGCTTTGACCCCATAAGCTCCCAAGGGCGGGTTTTGGTCTGGTGCCTATGCTGGGCACAAGCCAAAAAAAAGAGTCGTTACAGGCTGTTGCTTGTAACGACTCTTAAAAGATGGTGCCGAAGGGGAGACTCGAACTCCCACTCCCTTGCGAGAACTAGACCCTGAACCTAGCGTGTCTACCAATTCCACCACTTCGGCGCGAAGATGTGTTTACGCCAACAGGGGGTGGCTGGCAAGCATTTTTTTTGATTCCGGCAAAAAAAAGTTTATTGCGGCAAGTACGATAGGCTCAAGTTTCTTCCAAAGTTGGCTCCTGGGGCCGAATTTTTGGCTTGTCAGGGATGGCGCGAACAAATGCCATTTTTATCCCCGTCAGGGGCTGCCTGTGGTCGCGGCAACTCAGCCGCCGTGGCGGGGGCGTTTCGGGTGGACTCTTTTATCAATAATATGTGAGGCGACCTCAGAATCGTCTGGTTAGCGCTTGGGCACCATGCTTGCATCCATGGGATGATGGTTCAGTTTGCCGCAGTCTGTATATCCTGCGCCTTTTCGGGGCTGCGCGAGCACGCAGGGAATATTTCCCAATGCACGGATATTGGCCCGCATATTGCAAAAGCTCTGGCAAGGGCCATCAGGCCCGAGGTAGACGGCGGCGCTTCATCTTTAGCGCTGCTGCCAACACAAGGAGCTGCTTATGCAAGCAGGCATGTTTAGCGGACTTTTTGCCGCATTGACCACGGAACACCGCATGAATTTCATCGCCAATAATTTGGCGAACGTGAACACGCGTGGCTATAAACGTGAGACAGTGGCGTTCAAAGATACCATGCCGACCTTTGCTTTTGACGAGATTCGGGAGCCGATTTTGAACCTCAAGTCTACGCCCCTGTTTCCCGAACCGATGAATGCCGCAAGGGTTCGCTTGGCCGTTTCGCACACAGATTTTTCGCAAGGATCCATGCAATATACCGGCAACGATCTTGATGTTGCCATTAACGGCGACAACGCCTTTTTCCGGGTCACTACGCCTACGGGGCAGTATCTCACGCGCAACGGGGCTTTTGTGCTCAACGGCGATGGCGTCCTTATGACGCCGCAGGGCTACACCGTGCAAGGCGCTGGCGGCGTTATCAACGTCCCGGCTGGTACGCGTCATTTGCAGATCAGCGGCGATGGTCAGATACTTGCCGATGGCAATGTTATTGACCAGTTGGCCCTGGTCAGCGTGAACAATCCGCAGAATCTTGAAAAAATGGGCGGCAACCTCTTTCGCCCGCGCGATGGTGTTCAGATTGCTGAAGGCAATGCCTACGACAATGGCGCGCGCGTCGAACAGGGCTTTACCGAAGCCGCCAATGTGGAAGTCGTGTCCGAAATGGTCAACATGATCGAAGTGCAGCGCCAGTTTGAAGCCTACCAAAAGGTCATGCAGACCTCAGACACGCTGGATCGCGCTGCCAACGAAAAAGTGGGCCGCCGCCAGGGTTAACCGGTGATGGTTTAGCAGCAACCGGCAGCCGCGCTGGTTATGTATAAGGAGAAATTCCCATGATGCGATCGCTTTGGACAGGCGCCACTGGCATGGTGGCCCAACAGCTCAATATCGACGTGATTTCAAACAACCTGGCCAACGTCAACACCACGGGCTTTAAAAAGAGCAGGGCCGAGTTTGAAGACCTCATGTACCAGACCATGCGTATGGCTGGCGCCATCACCGAGGGTGACAACCGCCTGCCTGTAGGTATTCAGGTCGGTATGGGCGCTCGCCCCACGGCTGTGCACAAGTTTTTTACGCAGGGCGATTTTCAGAATACCGGCAACACTCTGGACGTAGCCATTGAAGGCGACGGCTTTTTCCAGGTGGATGTGAACGGCGAGCTCATGTACACGCGCGCCGGTTCCTTCAAGCTCAATCAGGACGGCACCGTGGTCACCGCCAACGGCTATATTCTGCAACCGCAGTTTGCCGTGCCCGCGCAAACCAAGACCATCTCCATTTCATCCTCCGGCCACATGGCGGCTCTGGATGCGCAGGGGCAGGAACTGGCCGGGGCCGAATTGCCGCTCTACACCTTTATCAATCCGGCGGGTCTTGATGCCCGCGGGCGCAACCTCTACACGCCCACCCAGGCTTCGGGTGATGCCACAGAAGGCGTGCCCGGCACAGACAATGTGGGTACCTTGGCGCAGGGTTTTCTGGAAATGTCCAACGTGGAAGTTGTGGACGAAATGGTGAACATGATTGTGGGCCAGCGCGCCTATGAAGTGAACTCAAAGTCCATCCAGACATCAGACTCCATGCTTGGTATCGCTGTGCAGCTCAAGCGCAGCTAGGGCTGATTATTGTTGAAAATGTTTGTGTTGCGCTGATTTTGAAAAAATCCGCGCCACGAAAGGCTTGCCGGCAATGGCAGCAATGCTGCTCCGCTGTCAGGCAGGTGTTTGAGCGTGAAAATACTCCAGGGGTATGCGTCATGCGGTTTTTGCAGGTCATATGGGCAATGCGGGATGGTCAGGTGCTGCCTTTGCGCGCGCTTCTGGCTGCGGCTCTGGTGTGCTGCCTGTGGGCTACGGCCACTGTGGCGGCCCCGCAGGGCGGCGTTTCCGGCGCCACCTGGCAGGACAATGACCGCAACCATCGCCGTTCGCCCAATCAGATAGTCACACAGTTGCGTACTCCCCAGGCGCAGGCAGGGCAAATGCCCCTTGCGGATGATGCGCAGGATCAGCGGGCCGCCAAGGCGCGCAACCAGCTTGCCGCAGGCGAAGCCCCAGTGGTGCAGGATGGACAACTGAACATGCTTGGCCCTGACGACTGGCGGATCAAAATCCTTTCAGCAGCGGTCACCAATTCAGATATGGTTTTGTTGGGGGATATTGCTGTTCCGCTGGGGCAGATGGGGCAGGATACCTGGGCGCAACTGCGCGCGCAGCAGCTTTGGCCTGCGCCTCCGGAAGAAGGCAAACCCCTGCAGATCAGTCATTCCCGCCTTTCACAGGCTTTGCGGCAGGCCTTGGGCAAGGATGTTGCCGGGCGGTGTATTTTGCCATCTTCGCTGGTGATTCAGCGCGGGGGGCTGGTGTTTCATGAGGAAGACCTGCGCTCCTACGTGGTCAAAAGTCTGACACCGCAATTGTCCGCCATGCCGGGGCAGGTGGAACTGAGCGATTTTCGGCTGCCGGATTACATTTTTTTGGCCCATGCGCAGCAGCGGGTGCAGCTTGAACCGGGCAAACTGTCGCCCGGCCGCGTGCCCTTGCGCTTTGCTGTGCAGGAAGTGGACGGCAATGTGCTCCGGCGCATTTCCGGCACGGTCAACCTCACGCTCTGGATAACGGCTCCTGCGGCATCGCGCCCCATGAACAAAGGGGAAGCCCTGGCGGCAGAGTCCGTCACCTTTATGAAGGTCAACGCCAGCCAGTTGCGTGATCTGCCGTGGGATGGGCGCGGCGGCCCCTGGCAGGTGAACCGCGCGCTGAATACCGGCGAGCCAATTTTGCAAAGCGACCTTGTGAGCCAGTTGATGGTAAGGCGCGGTGATGTGGTCAACCTCATCTATATAAAGGGCAACCTGCGCATTGCCACGCAGGCCCAGGCTCTGGCCGACGGCGAGCCGGGGGCCACCATTGCGGTACGGAATCTGCAAACCAAAAAACAGGTATACGCCATTGTCAAAGATGGCAGCACCGTGGAAATCCACTAGCGTTTAAAGGTGGAAGGAGAGGAGCATATGCAGGCACGATACATAATACCCGTTCTGGCGCTGAGCTACCTGTTTTGCGTCGCCTGCGGCGGCAGCCCAACCCGGCGACCTGCACTGCATCCGCCGGTAACGCCGCCACAGGAATATCGGCAGGAGGCCAATTCGGCCAACAATCCGGGGTCGATTTTTGCCGCCAGCGAAACAGATACCCTTTTTGAAGACAGCCGCGCCCGACGCGTCGGTGATATTGTTGTGGTCAAACTGGTGGAAAATACCAAGGCCCAGAACAAGGCGGAAACTACAGCCAACAAGAAAGGCTCCAACGATTACGAGGTTTCCGCAATGTTCAATAGGGATCACGCAGGCTTCATTCCCTTTGTTCCCGTGGGGCCGCAGCCTGCGGTGGGCTTGCCTGTCCTGAATACAGGGTCTACCAGCGGTCTGACGGCCACGGGCAAGACCAAGCGTGAGAACTACGTGACCACCTCGCTGGCCACGCGTGTGCTCCGCGTGTTGCCGGGCGGCCTGATGGAAATTGAGGGCGCTCGCGAAATCCGCGTTAACGAAGAAACAGAGTATATGGTTGTGCGCGGCATGATCCGCTCCAAGGACGTCAGCGCCGACAACAGCGTTCTTTCCACCCAGATTGCGGACGCAAGCATTGAATACTACGGCAAGGGCGTGCTGGCCGACAAGCAGAAGCCCGGCTGGTTCTCACGGCTTATGGATAACGTCTGGCCCTTCTAGGCGCTTCATCCATCGTTCGGGATGATACCTGCACACCCCGTCAGCGCGGCATGCGTTGGCGGGGTGTTTGCGTGAAGTCACCAGAAAAACGGCAAATCAGCCAGATGTCTTCTGTGGGCTAATGCTCTTGGTTCCTGATTACAAAGGGCTAAAAAATTGTAGAAAAATAGTCGTTATTTTTTACTATTATATTTAGCTAGTTACCTGGGCGGATAAAAAGAAATGCGTAAAAAATATGTGAAAAATTGCGCAGCTCCTTGACCTAAGGATTCTTCCATTCTATGTTGATCGCAGTTCATTGAGCCCGTAGGCTGAAGAGTAAGGGGCCTGCGCCGAAGCCCTTTGCTTGTTTTGTCTGTGCCCCGCAGGGGTTTTGTGGGCAAAAACAAAAAAGCTCCTGAATCTTGCGATCCAGGAGCCCCGGCGGAGAGTGGATTCAAACACCCGTCTGGCGTGCCAGTTTCGGAGTGTCCATATACAAGTGTCAGCGTCATAAGGCGTTGACGTTCTTGTTGGTTTTTCCAGCCTCCTCCTGCGAACCAGACTGTTCTGCCGCAGTCTGGTTCCTATCCAAGCCCCTCCGTTACCCACGGGGGGCTTTTTTATTAGCATGCTCATGTTAAAACGCCAAGCCCTGTCTTTTCTCTATTTCTTCTTTGATAAAAAAGTAACAATTCCATTCTTATAACGGCTTGGTTGTCAAAATCGCCGTGTTGCTGTCGCGTTCCTGGCGTAAACTGGCTTTGGCCGGGCAGCAGGCGGCAGATACTGTTGCACTGAATTAAACGGGCGCTGAGTTTTGCGCATGTAGGGTTTGCATTTCCACTGGCGGCAAGCTCTCTGGCCGTATTGCGCACGGTGGACGCAGGGCGTATAGTAGAGAACGTTTGTCGTAACCTTCAACCCTGCGGCGGCATGCCGCTTGATATGACTGTACATGAAATTCGCGCTCGGCTGGCGGCAGACAAGGCCACAGTTGGCACATGGCTGCAATTGCCCTCGCCTGACGTGGCCGAGCTTATGGCCCGCGCCGGTTATGACTGGGTTGCTGTTGATATGGAACACGGCTCTTTTGGCCGCACCGGGCTGCCGGATGTTTTTCGCGCCATCGAATGCGGCGGCGCGGCTCCTTTCGCGCGTCTTGGTGAAGCCAGTAAAACCCAGATCAAGGCCGCGCTGGAAGCCGGGGCTCAGGGGCTGATCTTCCCCATGATTGAAAGCCGCGCGCAGCTTGACCGGGCCATTGATCTTTCAGTGTACCCGGGGCAGGACACCTGGCGGGCTGCGGGTGAAACCGCGCCCGAATACCGCGGCGTGGGATACTGCCGGGCCAACGTGTTTGGCAAAAATTTTGACGAGTACCGCGCCAGCCGCGCGCCCGAGATATTTTTGGTGGCCCAGATCGAGCACATCCGCGCTGTGGAAAATCTGGAGGCCATTCTGGCGCATCCCCGTCTGGACGCCATCATGGTCGGCCCTTACGACCTCTCCGGCTCCATGGGGCTTACGGGCCAGTTTGACCACCCGGACTTCAAAGCTGCGATGGCGCGGATTGCCCAAGGTTGCGCCAAGGCAGGCGCCCGCATGGGCCTGCACATTGTGCAGCCTGACCCTGCGGAGCTTGCGCGGCAGATTGCCGCAGGCAGCCGCTTTATCGCTTATGGTATTGATTCGGTCTTTTTGTGGCGGGCGGCTGAACGCCCCAATTCGGGAGAATAACTGTGAATATTACCGTCTTTGGCGGGTCCGGCTTTCTGGGCTCGCATATCTGCGACAAGCTTTCTGAAGCCGGGCATGCGGTCACCATTGTTGACCTGCATCCCTCGCCCTTTTTGCGGCCCGACCAGACCATGCTTGCAGGCAATATTCTGGATGAAGAAACCGTCAACCGCGCCGTAGCCGGTGCGGATATGGTCTTCAACTACGCTGGCATTGCCGACATCGGCGAGGCCAATAACCGCCCGGTGGATACTGCGCGCATCAACGTGCTGGGCAACGTCATGGTGCTTGAGGCCTGCCGCAAGGCTGGCGTAAAGCGCTATGTTTTTGCCAGTTCCCTGTACGTGTACGGCAAGTCCGGCGGTTTTTACCGTTGCAGCAAACAGGCCTGCGAACTGTATATCGAAAACTATCAGGCCATGCACAACCTGCCGTACACCATCCTGCGTTACGGCTCGCTGTACGGCCCGCGTTCCGATCGCCGCAACGCCATCAACAGGTTTGTTTACGAGGCGCTTGCCAACGGCACCATCACCTACTACGGAGCGCCCACGGCCCTGCGCGAATACGTGCACGTGGACGATGCCTCGGCAGCCACCCTGGCCGTGCTTGATCCCGAGTTTGAAAACCAGAACATCATCATTTCGGGCAACCAGCCCATGCGCGTGGGCGATCTGTTCAAGATGATCGGTGAAATGCTCGGCAAGGAACTGACCATCAATTATCAAAATGATCCCAACAGCGGGCATTATCAGGTCACACCGTATGCATTTATGCCCAAGGTGGGCCGCAAGCTGGTGCCGCCGCTGACCGTTGATTTGGGGCAGGGCATCCTGCGCGTGATGGAAGAGGAACACAAGGAGCTGCACCCCGAGCTGGCGTCTGAGGGCGGGTACCTCGTATCCACTGACGACTAGACCTGGGAACGGCTGTTGCCGCAAGGGCCTGCGCCCGTTTGCGGCATGATTGGATGCAGTTTTTTACGCACACAAATTATCGAGGCCATAAGGAGCCGTCAGATGAACATCATTGCCATCATTCCCGCGCGTATGGGTTCCAGCCGTTACCCCGGCAAACCGCTCGCCCTTATCCACAACGTTCCCATGGTGGGGCATGTGGCCTTTCGCACGGCCATGAGCAAGTGCCTTTCCGCCACCTATGTGGCCACCTGCGACGAGATCATTGAAAATTACTGCAAGGACGCCGGGCTCAAGAGCGTCATGACGGGCGACCATCACGTGCGCTGCTCCACGCGCACCGCAGAAGCCCTGCTGAAGATCGAAGCCGCCACCGGTCAGAAGGCCGACATCGTGGTCATGGTGCAGGGCGATGAACCCATGGTGCGCCCCGAAATGATCGATGCCGCCGTGGCCCCCATGCTGGCTGACCCTTCCATCAACGTGGTCAACCTCATGGCCGATATGGATACCCTTGAGGAATTTGAAGATCCCAACGAAGTCAAGGTCGTTGTGGACCACTGCAACAATGCGCTCTATTTCTCGCGTGAGCCCATTCCTTCGCGCAAAAAGGGTTCGGACAAGGTGCCCATGCGCAAGCAGGTCTGCATCATTCCCTTCCGCCGCGACTATCTGCTGCACTTCAACGAAATGCCCGAAAGCCCCCTGGAAATTTATGAATCCGTGGACATGATGCGCATTCTCGAGCACGGCGAAAAGGTGCACATGGTGCCCACCGACTGCCGCTCGTGGAGCGTGGACACCCCTGAAGATCTGGCCCGCGTGGCCCGCCTTATGGAAGGCGACGATCTTATGAAGGAATACCGCAAGTAAATGGCGGGCGAGCTTAATTCCGCCCCCGCACAAGGGGACAAGGCCGCTGACGGTTCAACAAGCGCAAGCGCCGTGGGGGCACAAGCCCACGGCGCTGCCGCCGAAACTTTGGTATCGGCAGAACAGTCTGACCATGCCGAAGCTCAGCCCGAAGCGCAGTCAGGAGCCAAGGCCGAACATAAGGCAGCACAGCTAAAGCCGCATGCAGGGCCCGGGCTGTTCAGCCGCGTGTCTGCGGCGCTTGAAGAACTGTGGCTGGCCGCCTTTGCCTGGATCCCCACGCCGTTGGGTATTGCCTTGCGCCTGTTTGCCTGGCGGTGGCTTTTTAAAAGCTGTGGCTCGGCGCGTTTTGGCACGGGCCTGAGCCTGGCGGGCTGCCGCAATATGCAGATTGGCAACGGCGTGCGCATGGGGCGCGGCTGTTTTGTTACCGCCTCTGACGGCGAACTGGTGCTGCACGACTGCGTGGCTCTCTCGCCCAATGTGCATGTGGGGGCAGATGCGGGCCGCATAGAAATCGGCGCGCAAACCGCCGTGGGGCCGGGCACGGTTATCCGCGCGGCCAACCACTGCATTGCGCGTCAGGATGTGCCGATCATGCACCAGGGGCATGTCCCCGGTCAGATTATTATTGAAGAAGACGTGTGGATCGGCGCCAACTGCGTCATTACGCCAGATGTGCGCATTGGCCGCGGAGCTGTGGTGGGCGCTGGCGCGGTGGTCACGCGCAATGTGGCCCCCTTCAGCATCGTGGGCGGTGTTCCGGCCAAGCTTATCGGCATGCGCGGGCAGGGCGGTCAGAAGCACTGGGATTAATGGGAGCCTTTCATGCTGAAGCGCTCTGGCAAGATGGGGCCATGCCGCCCCGGAATCGAACAGCTTTTCAAGGAATATTATGTCACTGCAATGCCTTGTTTTTGACTGCGATGGCGTCATTCTTGACAGCGTGCCCGTGAAAACACGGGCCTTTGGCCGTCTGATGGAACCGTTTGGCCCCGAGGCGCGCGACCGCTTTTTGATGTACCACAAGGTGCACGGCGGCGTGAGCCGTTACAAGAAGTTTGAGTGGTTTTATGAAGATGTGCTGGGCAAGACCATAACCCCTGAGGAATCAGAGGCGCTTGGCAACCGCTTTGCCGAATATGTGCTGGACGAACTGCGCCGTTGCGAGCTGATACCCGGCATTCAGGAAACGCTTGATTCCTGGCGCGGCAAGCTGCCCATGTTTGTCTGCTCCGGCGCGCCGCACGAAGAAGTGCTGGCCGTGCTGCGCGAGCGCAAGCTGGATGGCTACTTTGACGCCATCCACGGCTCCCCGCCAGCCAAGGCAGTGCTGCTGGCGCAGATTGTGAACAGGCAGAAGCTTGACCCCGCCGATGTGCTCATGGTGGGCGACGCCCCCACAGACAGGGACGCAGCCGAAACCGTGGGTACGCTGTTTTACGGCGTGGGGCCAGAACTCAAGGGCGGCTCGTTCCCCTGGGGCGACGACCTCACGGGCCTGAACACCTGGATAGCTGCCCGCGCCTAGGTATCCTGCCTACTGGCAGATTTACAACTCCTTGTAACCACTACTGAACGTCCTGCCTTACAATGCGGGACGTTCGCTCATATACGCCGATGAAAAAATTCGTTCTTGCTCTGCTGCTGGCCCTGAGTGTGGCCCTGCTTGTGACCGCCTGCGATTCCGGCAAAAAGGAAGAAGGCGCAAACGGCAAACCTGTTGCCGAATCCTCCTCCAGCGCGCCAAAGGCGGAAACTGCGGTTCAGGCACAAGCTGTGGAAGAAGCAACCCCGCCTCCCAGCCCGGAAGAACTGGACAGGGCAGACCGGCTGGTGGCTTTTTCCAACGCTGCCTCAATGGCGCTGGCAACTGGGCGCTTTGCCCAGGCCGATGTGCTGGCGGCCTACACCAAGTATTATCTGGCTGAGTGGCAACTGGCCAAACGCCCGGAGCTGAATGCGGATCAGGATGCCGCCCTTGCCCGCCGCCTGACGCCCCCGGTCAGCCTTTTTACCCCTGAGCAGGCCAAAAAAATGACCGCCTGCGTGCAGGACATGAATAAGGCCATCGTAGACATGCGGGCAGATTATCGCCTGCTCGAAAAATACGTGGCCGACGAGAGCATTCAGGATAACGGCGTCAAGGGGAAGGCACTCGCTGCGGAAATACTCAAGGAGCATGCGGCCTTTATTGTTGCCCGCGATGCCTATATGGCGATTGTGGAGGGCGAGGCGGCCCCGGCAGAAGATATCTTGCTGCGCAACCATCCGCTCAAACGGCAAATTCAGGCTGCGGAACGCATTTTCGCCGTGTTTGGCAAAACCGCAACCCTGCTTACTCCCAGCAAGCCCGACAGAGATGCGCTGAAGGCCCAGCGTGACGAGCTTGCCGCAGCCATTGCAGACGGCGGGCGGCCTCCCTTTATGGCCGCACCGGAACTGGAGCGCCAGTACCGTGCTTTTCTCAAACAGGCAGGCAACTACGCACAGCTTTTTGACCAGGGGCTTGAAGAAGAATTTTACGTTCCAGTGCGGTTTGAAATGAACAAGGCCGCTCTGGCAAGCCGGGCCGCCTACAATGATTTTGTCAAGGTTGCCAACCAGATGCGCTGACGAGTCAATGTTCTGACTGTCTACGTTGATTGTTTTGTAACATGCTGTAGTTTAATGATAAAGGTTGTTTGGCAAGGCCTTTGCAGATTGAATGCAAACGGGTGTCAATTACCCGAACATCCATCTGATCTGGAGGTTCAGCATGTTTTTTTTGCTGGGAGGCCACGATAAAAAAAGCCGCAAGGCCGAAAGAACTGTGGGCATTTCTGACGCAAGCGCCAGGGTGCGTGAGGTTTTTCTGGCCGGGCGCTTTCCCGTGGTGACAACACATCAGGTGGAGGGGCGACGCATTGCCAAGGTGCTTGGCCTTGTCTGTTGCCGGGGTTTTGACTCGGAAGAAGCCTTTTTTGGCATGGCGGCAAGGGCCATGAACAAGGGCGCACAGGCTATTGTGGGTTATAATGAAAACGTGGCCTTTCATCCCGATGGAAGCAAGTATTTTTCCTGCTTCGGAACTGCCGTAATGTTTGAGTATGACCCTGCCGACCCGGAATCATTGCCGCTCATGCTGCAACAAAAATTCAAGGCGCAGGAACAATCCGGCCTCAGCGAAATCATCTAATCAGGCTGATAATTATATATGCCAAGGCCCCCGTTCATATTGAACGGGGGCCTTGGCATTTGTAACAGATGAAATATTGACTGTTACTCAAATTCACTAATTAATATGTGTGTTTCTATTTGTGGTAAAATGCAATGCATTTTGTAGTATATTTCGTGTATATTGTCGTTATATACTTATTCTATCATACTGTAAAATAAAGATAAAAAATATAGTTTAAAAATATATAAAGTATTGGTATAGGTAGACGATATGTAACTGATGTATTTAAAACACATATAAAAATATTCTCTTATCATTTAAGAGGATAAATAACGTAAATTTGCAGCTACCTATAGGAGTATATTATGAGGATTTCGATAAAACTCGTATTCTTTGCAGTGTTATTGACGGCATTTTCAATAATTATTGGATTTGTTTCTGTTGTTGGGATGTCTTCTATAAATAAAGACGTCAAGGATATTTCTGAAAACTGGCTTCCAACAATCAAGGTTGCTGGTGAAATTAACAGTATGGTGAATGAATACAGGCGCAATGAGCTGGTTCACATTCTTGCAACAGATGAATCATTGATGCGGCAGTATGAAAACAAGATACAGAATTTGGCCGGCAGTATTAATGAAAAAGTTAAAGAATATGAAAAACTAATCTCTGAGCCTGAGGAAAAAGTTGCATTCCCCAAGTTTCTTGCGGCATGGAAGGCCTATACGGAAAATCACGCGAAGGTTGAGGCCCTATCCAAAAGCAACAATACCGAAGAAGCTGTCAAGTTGGTGCTTGGCCCGGCCAGAGCGCAGTATGGTGAGGCCCTTGATCAGCTAAAAGTTATCATTGATATTAATAACAAGGGAAGCAAGGCTTCAGCTGCTGACGCGGAAACTTCATACGAACAAGGGAAGCTGCTTACGATCTCGTTGATAATTGCGGTAATGCTCGCTGCCACAGCTATTTCCATTTTGATTATCAGGGGTGTGACGAAGCAGCTTGGCGAGGATCCCGGTTATTTGCATCACGTGGCATCGGAAATAGCCGCTGGGCAGCTTGATCTGGCATTCAAACCGTATGCCGGCGATGGCGGCGTTTACGGTGTGCTCATAAAGATGGTGGGCAATCTTAAAGCCAAGATCGCGGAGGCTGACAGCAAGTCGCAGCAGGCCGAGCAGCAGGCTAAAGCCGCGCAGGAAGCAACCGCTCTCGCCGAAGAGGCAACCCGCCGGGCAGAACGGGCCAAGGCGGAAGGCATGCTCCAGGCGGCGCAGCAGCTTGAAGGGATTGTGCAGATCGTGTCGTCCGCGTCAGAAGCGCTTTCTGAACAGATTGCGCAGTCCAGCCGTGGGGCTGACGAGCAGTCGGGCCGGGTGCGTGAAACCGCGACGGCCATGGAAGAAATGAACGCCACCGTGCTGGAAGTTGCCAAAAACGCCCAGCAGGCTGCGGATGTTTCACATCAGACCAGGGAACAGGCCGTGGAAGGCTCGCAGATACTCGACGATGCCGTTAAGGGCATTGAATCCGTCCACACGCAGTCTATTGCCATCAAGGAAGATATGGATGCTCTGGGCAAACAGGCGGAGAGCATCGGCCAGATTATGGGGGTTATTGCCGACATTGCCGACCAGACCAACCTGCTGGCGCTGAACGCCGCCATTGAGGCCGCTCGCGCGGGCGATGCTGGCAGAGGTTTTGCCGTCGTTGCGGATGAAGTGCGCAAACTGGCGGAAAAAACCATGTCCGCCACGCAAGAAGTGGGGCAGGCCATTACGGGCATCCAGGCTGGCACCCGCAAGAATATCCAGAATGTCGAGCAGGTTGCTGTTACTATTGAAAATGCAACCAACATGTCGGTACGTTCCGGTGAGTCGCTCAAAAAAATTCTTGAGTTCGTCCATCTGGTCAATGATCAGGTTCAGTCCATTGCCACCGCCAGCGAGCAGCAGTCCGCTGCCAGTGAGGAGATCAATCAGTCTGTTGAGCAGGTGGCGACAATTTCTGCCCAAACCGCTCAAGCTATGGAGCAGGCTTCCGGTGCGGTTGCAGACCTGACGCAACAGGCTCAGTCGCTCCAGCGGGTTATAGAAAAAATGAAAAATCAGTCTTAGCCAACGCTGTTTGGTAAAAAGAAAAGGCCGTTCAGAGATGGACGGCCTTTCGTATTTGTGGGTTTTTTGTTTGCGGCAGCGGGGGCACAACAATGTGTGCGGCTATCAGGTCTCGGGGTACACCACGTTCACCAGCGCCAGCCCTTGCGGCGGCGCGGTAACGGAGGGCACATCCTTGCGGTCGCGTGTGGCAAGCAGGGCGGGGATATCCTTTGGCTGCACCTTGCCCTGGCCGCAGGCAGCCAGCAGACCAGCCATATTGCGCACCATCTGCTTGAGAAAGCCATCGGCAGTCACAATAAAGCGCAACATGGGAGCATGCGACGGATAAAATTCGCAGGGGGGCATTGCGTGCAACTCGGCTTCCAGCACCGTGCGTTCTGTGCTTTCCACATCCGTGCCCACATTGCGCAGCGAGGCAAAGTCGTGCAGGCCCATCAGGTGGGGCAGGGCGGCACGCATGAACTCCACGTTCAGGGGGCCACATTTCCACACAAAGGGCGTCAGCTGCGGCGGCATAAAGGTCTGTTCCAGCCAGAACTGATAGGCGTAGGTTTTGCGCAGGGCATCCTTGCGGGCGTGAAAGTCCGGGGCTGCCTGCCTGGCCTCCAGTACACGAATATCGCGGGGCAGCACGGCATTGAGGCTACGCCGCCAATCCATGCTGGCGCGCGCATCGGGCACATCGCAGTGCACAACCTGCCCGTGGGCATGCACGCCGGAATCAGTGCGGCCCGAGCCGTGGGCGCGTATGTTCTGCCCTGTGATGGTGCGCAGGGCTTTTTCCATCTCGCCCTGGATTGTGGGCGGCGGGTTCGGCTTTTCCTGTATCTGCCAGCCGCTGTATCCGGTGCCCACATAGGCGATCAAAAGTTTGAGGCGCATTAATCAGGAATCCTCATGCGGGTGATAAGCTCCGTAAGCTTGGCTGTCTTGGCTGGGGAAACGTAGGTGAGGATTTCTCCTGACTGCTTGGGCGACATGCCGGAAAGAATGCGGATGGCCACGCGCTCGTCCATGCTTTCCAGAGCCTTGGCCGCAGCCTTGGGCTTCATCATGGAATAGGTGAGCACCAGCCGGTGAACTTTTTCGTTTTCAATGCCCCTGGCCTCGCGGATCATGTCCTGCATCTTCTTTTCAGTTTCCTGAATGTCTTTGAGGCGCTGATCCATCTGCTGCCGCAGCACAAGAATATCCTGCTGCTGGCGCGCCAGTTCCTGGGCCTTGGTATTGGGGTCGTTGGAATACGCGCCCTGCGGCTGCTGCACCGTGGGGACGGGCAATGTGCCTGAGCCTTGCCCCTGCGGCAGGGCTGGCAAAAAGCCATCGGTGCTGCCTGCCGCGCCGCGTGGCGGCAACGGTGCGCCGTCCGTGCCCTGACCGCGCGGAATGTTTGCCGGGATGGGCGGTGCGCCGGGTATGGTCAGCGGGGCGGTTTGCTCGGCGGGAGCAAAGGGCGATTGCCCGCCCGTGGGCGTCTGGGGAACAGGCATGTCCAGCGCTGCCGCGTGCGCTGCCTGCACGCTGCCAAGGCCGGGGATGGGCAGATTGCTCAGGCCCAGAGCGTCCAGCCATTCAGATTCGCTTGCGCGGTTGGGCCTGGCAGAAACAATCAGGCTGCCGGAAGGGGCGGATGTGCCCGGTTCCGCCTGTGGGGCGGGCAGGGCCTGCGGTTCGGGAAAATTGGGGGAAAATGTCTGGCCGGGGGCCTTGGAAGCCGCTGCTGTTTCAGGTGCGCCGCCTGAGGCCGTTGCACGGATAAGCGGTGCGGGCAGGGCGACATCGGTCACGCCGGTGGTTTGATCTGCGTGGGGTTTGACCGCTGCGGCCATGCGGGCTGCGGCAGAACCTTGCGGGGCGCTCTGGCTTTTTTCAGTTTTGTCCTTGATGTTGTCCACTACAGAATCAAGGGCTGAACCCATGGACGAAAGTGTAGAACTGACGCTTTGCGCCAGGCCAGAGGGGGCCGCATCAGCAACGGGGGGTATGGTTTCAGTCCGCTCCTGCCCATTGCGCGGCTCGTTCACGGCTATCGTGGCATCCTTGGGCGATCCGCCAAGCCAGGAGGGCACGGGCACATCCAGCAGCAAAAGGCCGAGGATGGTAAGCTTCATAAAGCAGAGCACCGCCAGCCAGCGGAAAAGCTTAGAGAGCCGGAGCTTTGTAGCGGAGTGTGGCTGTTTCGTCATTGACGCGTTGCTCCTTCAGTTGTTCCTCACGAAGATACTGCTGGTTTTGGCGCTCCTTGAGCTTTTCCAGCAGTTTTCTTTCAATGGCGCGCGCGGCCAGCAGTTTGCGGGCTTCGTCAACAAGCTGCTCGTGCATGCGGGCCTGTAAGGCCGCATTGGCAACATCGCCGCGCAATCCTTTTACATATTGTTCCAGCAGCCAGCGTTCCGCCTGCGGCACAAGGGCTGATTCAAACAAGCGGTCTTCGGTTTGGCGCAGCTCAGCCTTCAGGCGTTCAAAAAGTGCGCGCGCTTCTTCCAGAATCCTTTGCTTGTTGGCCAGATCAACCTTGGCTTCTTCTTCAAGCTGTTCCCGGTAGTCGAGTATTTTCTGCAATTTGAAACGAAAAGGCACGCCGCACCGCCTTGATTTTGACGCCCTGAATGTCCACAGGGGGAAACTGCAAACAGCGGGCCAATCCGCCTGCCATGCGGCGGCGGAAAAAGGCCGTGCTGCTGACAGGCGGGCAAATGCCTATTTGATGTTTAAATCTGCGGCGTGATTTACAGGGCCGCAGCCCTTGCCGGGGGCGTAGCTTTTGCGCAGGGCAAGATTCAGAAATTCCTGCGCCCGGGTTACAGCAACCTGGAGGGGCAAACCGCGCCCAAGCCCTGTGGCGATGGCGGCAGAAAGAGTGCAGCCCGTGCCGTGGTTGTTTTCCGTCTCCACCTTGGCCTGGGGCATGTGCTTGGGCTGTTCGCCGGGCACGCACAGGCAGTCTGTAACAACGATGGAGCTCTCCATGTGCCCGCCCTTGATGAGCACTGCGCGCGCACCCATGGCAAGCAGCTTCTGGCCTGCGGTCTCCGCGTCTTCAAGGCTGTTGATGCTCATGCCAGTGAGCATTTCCGCCTCGGGGCGGTTGGGGGTCAGCAGGTCGCAGCCGGGGAGCATTTCTTCCACCAGAGCTGTTACGGCGTCCTCCTGCAACAGGCGGCTGCCGCTCTGGCTCACAGAGACAGGGTCAACCACAAGGGGAAAGTCTCGGTTGCGCAATTCGTCCGCAACGGCGCGGATGATGGGGGCAGAAAAAAGCATGCCCGTTTTGGCAGCCTTGACGGAAAAGCCCTCAAGCACCGTGCGCAGCTGCAAGCGCACAAAATCGGCATCTGGCGCATGAATGCCCGTAACGCCCAATCCGTTCTGCGCGGTCAGGGCGGTGATAACGCTCATGCCGTAACCGCCGAGCGCCATGATTGTTTTCAGGTCGGCCTGAATGCCCGCGCCGCCGCCGGAATCGGAACCGGCAATGGTGAGGATGTTGGCAGGGGTATGCATAAAAAGCCTCTCATAAAATACTGCGTACGAATTTGGCTACTATACCCCGCCGTCCGCCGGGGTGCAATGCGGGCAAGGCTTGCCCCGTATCCAGAAACTCTCTGGAAAATGTCTTCACAGCGCAGGGAAGCAATGCTAGCATTTACGCGCAATAAACAGGAATAATGGCTTGCTGTGCCGTTTTTTGCGCGGTCAGTGCAGTGCGCCTTGCGCCACAGCCCCACGCCTGCCGCAGTAGGAGAATTTTATGAAATTGGAAAAAAAGCCTCTGGACGTGCCGGACATAGTGAACATGCCCAAGCCCAGCCCCGCTCGCGCGGGTGCGCGCAAGGCCGTGGTGCTTGCGCTGCTGGCGGTTTTGGCCCTTGGCGGCGCGACCTACTGGCTTACACGCGATAAATCAACCCGCGACCAGTGGAAGGACAAAGCCGCCGACATCATAAACAACGCCACCAGCGGCACACCGCTGGCCGGTGTGGGTGATGTGCTGCGCGATGCGCCCCCGCCCCCGCCCATTTCTGTTGTCAGCCCGCCCACCTCCCCCGGCACTCTGGCCGGGCAAACAGTGCAGGGCAGCGTGGGCGCGCCTGTAGATGGCTCAACGTCCGCCGGGTTGTACCCGCAGCAGAACGGGTCGCAGATACCCCAGAAGGTGACGGAAGACAGCCACATCCGCATGGAATTTGTGGAAGATCTGGCGGCCTTTGTTGTGGCCCGGTTCAAGCCCGGCCCGCAGAGCGGCACACTGAACGTTAGTGTGCAGGCGCTCAATCAGCGCTATGGCGCAAAGTTTGCCAATGTTGCCGATGGCAAGGGCGGTCGTGAAGCCCTGCTGCGCTACGCCTTTCATCCCACCATGCTGCGCGGCCTGTACACCCTCTATGCGGACCGCTTTCTGGATGCCATTAACCGCGATGCGGCCTCCAAGGGCTTTACGCCTGAGCAAATACGCCAGTTGCACATGGCGCTGGCAGGGCGTCTTGTAATTCTGGCTGGCGCGCTTGAGGGCGTGGCCTCTGTACCCAACCTTGACGCCCGCCTGCGCGAGCAGGACAAATCCGCGCAAGGGGTAGTGGAAATTAACGCCCAGATGGCCGAAGCCGTGTTTGCGGTAGACCAGCTGCGGGAGAATAATGCTCCCGAAGCGCAGATATCCACAGCGCAACTGCGGGTGGACGGCCTGAGCGCCCGGTACCGCCGTGCGCTTGAGGAACGCGCCGCCTTGCAGCGCACCCTTGTTGCAGCCATACGCCAGAACGGCGGGCAGACGCTGGACGATGATTCCCTGCTGTTTGTGGCCCAGTGGGTTGACCGCCGCCTGCGCGCGGACGCTCAGGCCCTTGCCTCGGTGCAGGCCTCGGCTGGCGTGTTGCGCGATCTGGCGCGGCGCAGCGCACAGGCGGGAACAGGTACGCCGTTCCAGCCGCAAAGCCCCGCACCGGGCGCGATTCCTAATGGTGCAGGCAATGCCGTGCCAAATGTGGCCCCTAATGCCGCACAAAACGCCGGGCATGTGCAGACCTCCCCGCAGCTGACCCCGCCGCAGGGGCATGCGGCCCCCGCGCTGCCTGCAGAAAACTCGCTTGGCGGCACAGAACGTGCGCCTGCCCCCCGCGTGGGCGGTCAGCAGTAATGGGCGCAGCAGTTCTTTTTGTTGGCGGCACACGCAGCGGCAAAAGCGGTCTGGCACAGCGCTGGGCCGAGGCGCAAGCCCCGCAGCGGCTATATCTGGCCACGGGCCGCGCGGACGATGAAGAAATGGCGGCGCGTATTGCCCGGCACAAGCAGGAACGCGGTCAGGGCTGGCATTGCCTTGAAGAGCCGCTTGACCCGGCTGGCGCTCTGGCATCGCTGATGTCTGCGGCGCAGCCCGACGGCAAGGGGCCGGGGGTTGTGCTGTTTGACTGCGTGAGCCTGTGGGTAGCCAATCTTATGGCTGCGGACATGACGGAAAGGGATATTCTTGACCGCGTGGAGGCTCTGGCCGCCAGCATTGAGGACTATCCCCTGCCGCTGGCGCTGGTGAGCGTGGAGGCTGGCCTTGGCATGGTTGCCATGTCGAGCCTCGGACGTCGTTTTCAGGATACGCTGGGCCTTGCCAATCAGGCGCTGGCCCGCGTGTGCGGCACGGTACTTTTTGTAAGCTGCGGTCTGCCCCTTGTGCTCAAGGGCCAGTTGCCGGAGGAAATATGCTGAATTTTGTTGGGCGGACCGCCAGTGTGGAAGCGGGTGTAAAAGACGCGGGCTGCAGGGGCTTGGCTCGTGTGCCTTATTATTTCGTAGCTGCCCTGCTGTGGGCGGCGGTTGTGGTACAGTCCGGTTTTTCCTTTGCGGCAAATGATCCGCGCCAGTGCATTCTGGAAGCTGGCGGCGCTGTGGACAAATCTGACGTGGCCGCTTTTGAGCGGCAGGTGGATGTGGACGCCATTCTTGAGCAGGCGCTGAATCTTTTTGTGCGCCGCGCGCAGGATCCGGAGGCGGCAAAGGATCTGCCGCCCATGGTTGCCTTGCTCTTTACGCAGGCAGCGTCCAAGGAGGGCAACGTGCGCTCCCTGCTGCTGAACGAAACCCGGGCCTTTGTGCTCAATGGCATTTCTTCCGGCGCATTTGCTGGCCGCAAACCCTCGGGCAATACCGCGCAGGGGCTGCTTGCCCCGCTGTTTGCCGATGCCTCCACCGGGCGCAAGGAAATCAAAAACGTTGGGCAGGCCCGGCGCGATGGGGATGGCTGGCTTGTGCCCTTTGTGGTGCATGACGGCGGCAACGGCGAATCCTATGACGTGACGGGCCGGGTGACATCCGCTAACGGCGAGATGCGCCTGACCTCCGTAGCCAATATGGAATCCCTGCTTCGCAAGGTGGCGGCGGAAAGCCGCGCTGTGGAGCCGTAGCAGATTCTGCTGACTGGCGCACCAAGCACCAGCAAGGAATAAAAAAGGGAGCCATTTGGCTCCCTTTTTTATCGCTGATTTTTTATCACTGTCGCCGTGCGGCTACTGCGCAGGCTGACTCTTGTCGTCATCGTGCTTTTCGGGCCGCAGAATGCGGCTGATGGGCAGGGCCGTGGCCCGGCCGGAGAAGATTTCTTCCGCCGTGGCGGCAAGGGCCTGGGGCAGAACTTCATCCACATGGTCAACAAAAACGATCTCCAGGTCGCGCAGCACTTCGTCCGGCACTTCCTTGAGGTCTTTTTCATTATCGCGGGGCATGATCACTTTTTTGATGCCGCTGCGGCGCGCTGCCAGCAGCTTTTCGCGCAGGCCGCCGATGGGCAGCACCCTGCCGCGCAAGGAGATTTCGCCGGTCATGGCTACATCGTTGCGCACGGGAATGCCGAGCAGGGCGGAGGTGATGGACGTCGCCAGGGTGATGCCCGCCGAGGGGCCGTCCTTGGGCGTTGCGCCAGCAGGCACATGCACGTGGATATCTATCTTGCGGTGGAAGCGGGGATCAAGGCCCAGCACTTCGGCCCGTGAACGCACATACGAAAGGGCCGCCTTGGCAGATTCCGTCATGACCTCGCCCAGCTGGCCCGTGGTCACCACATGACCGGAGCCAGCCATGAGGCTGGTTTCCACCAGCAGAATTTCGCCGCCGCGCTGATTGTAGGCAAGGCCAGCGCACACGCCCACCTGAGGTTCGCTTTCGCGTTCATCATGGCGATATTTTTTTACGCCCAGCATGGAGGGCAGGCTCTGGCGCGAGATGTTGACGCACTTTTCGGTGTCGTCGTCTTCCACAAGCTTGATGGCGGTCTTGCGGCACAGGGCGGCAATTTCGCGCTCAAGGTTGCGCACCCCGGCCTCGCGCGTGTAGGAGCGGATGACCTCGAGAATGGCGTTGTCCGACACGCGGATGTTGCCTTCCTTGAGGCCGTGCTCCTCCAGCTGGCGGGGCAGCAGGAAGCGGCGGGCGATGTGGCGTTTTTCCGTCTCGAGGTAGCTGTTGAGCTCGATGATCTCCATGCGGTCAAGCAGCGGCACTGGGATGGAGTGCAGCGAGTTGGCCGTGGTGATAAAGAAGACCTTGGAAAGATCATACTCCAGATCAAGGTAGTGATCCATGAAGGTATTGTTCTGTTCCGGGTCAAGCACTTCCAGCAGGGCCGAGGCGGGGTCGCCACGGTAGTCGGAGGTCATCTTGTCCACTTCGTCCAGGCAGAAGAGGGGATTGTTGAACTTCACCCGCTTGAGGGACTGGATGATCTTGCCCGGCAGCGCGCCCACATAGGTGCGGCGGTGCCCCCGGATTTCGGCCTCGTCGCGCACGCCGCCAAGGGAGAGGCGCACAAAATCGCGCCCTGTGGCGCGGGCCACGGACTTGGCAAGCGAGGTTTTACCCACGCCGGGGGGGCCGACAAAGCAGAGGATGGGGCCTTTGAGCCCCTGGGAAAGCTTCTGCACGGCGAGGTATTCCAGAATGCGTTCCTTGGGTTTTTCAAGGCCAAAGTGGTCGCCGTCCAGAATTGCGCGCGCCTTTTCAAGGTTGATGTCTATCTGCTTGAGGTCGTTCCAGGGCAGATCCAGAATCCAGTCCACATAGTTGCGCACAACCGTGTATTCCGCCGCAGAGGGCGGCATGCTGCGCAGCTTTCTGGCTTCGGAGAGCGCCTTTTCGCGCGCTTCTTCCGGCATGTCGCGGGTCTTGAGCTTTTGCTCTATTTCGTCAACTTCGGCCTGGGGGTCGTCATCGCGCCCCATTTCCTTGTTGATGGCCTTGATCTGCTCATTGAGGTAATATTCGCGCTGGTTGCGCTCCATCTGCACCTTGACGCGGTTCTTGATGCGCTTTTCAACCGTGGCAAGGGCCACCTCGCCCTGCAAAAGCTCATAGGCAAGCTCCAGGCGCAGGGTGGCGTCGTCGATCTCAAGGGCTTCCTGCTTTTTGCGGTAATCAACCTTGAGGTGCGGAATGATGGCATCGGCCAGAGGGCCGATTTCCTGCAAGGCAAGAATGGAGAGCACAGCCTCCTGCGAAATCTTTTTGTTGTTCTTGCCGTATTCTTCAAGCGCCTCGTGCACGGCGCGCACCAGAGCCTCGCGCTCTTCGGGGCGGCTCTGCTTTTCGGCGCGGCGGCGCACGCCCACCATGGCGCACTGCTCGTCTTCGTGCAGGTTTTCCCAAGTGGCGCGATATACGCCTTCAAACAGCACCTTGATGGTGCCGTCGGGCAGGCGCAGCATCTGAAGCACCTTGCTGACCACGCCTACAGGCGAAAGATCCTGAGCATCGGGCTTTTCCAGCTCCGGCTCGCGCTGGGCCACAAGAAATATCTGCTTGCTGTAGGTGGCCTGTGCGGCTTCGATGGCCTTGATGGAGGCCTCGCGCCCCACAAAGAGCGGCATGATGGAGCGGGGGAACATGACCACCTCGCGCAAAGGCATGATGGGCAGTTCAATATAAGCGTCAGAGCCGCGCATTTCGTCTGTCATAATTCTCCCCTGAAAAAAAGCCGGACGACGGCCTGCGCCGCCCGGCGGAACTTAGAGCTTTTTTGCCGTGAAATGCCTGCGTCAGGCGGGGTGTTTGCTGTTGCCCTGCGGCTGGCTGGCCGAAGAGCGTAAGGGTCGCCTTGCAATCTATTCCACAGCGCGGATTTGAGGAAAACCCGCACGGTGCGCCGCAACACTAATGTTGCCAACGCGCCAGCTTTAACCTGCGGGGTCAAACCATTGGCGGTACCCCTTTACGTGCCTGCTGCATGGCAGAACGCGCGCAATTCAGGCGGCTGGCTAAGAGGCCTTGTCGCCCCCGGCCTGGGCCTTGGACGTATCGGCGTTTTCTGCCTTGTCGCCAAACAGCAGCACCGGTTCCTTGCCCTTGTCGATAACAGCCTGATTGATCAGGCATTCGCGCACATTGGGCAGGGAGGGCAGCTTGAACATGATGTCGAGCATGGTGCGTTCCATCACGTTGCGGAGGCCGCGCGCCCCCGTTTTGCGCTCAATGGCCTTGGCGGCAATGGCCTTGAGCGCATTGGGCGTAAAGCGCAGGTCAACATTCTCAAGTTCAAAGAGCTTCTGGTACTGGCGCACCAGGGCGTTCTTGGGTTCGGTGAGAATGCGCACCAGATCGGGTTCGTCCAGCTCGTCCACATGGGTGATGATGGGGATACGGCCCACAAATTCGGGGATAAGGCCGAACTTCACCAGATCCTGCGGATGCACCCTGTCGAGCAGTTCGCCAAGGGGCATTTCCTTGCTGGCGCGCACCTTGGCGCCAAAACCCATGGAGCCGCCGCTCATGCGGCCGCCCACGATCTTGTCCAGGCCCACAAAAGCGCCGCCCACGATGAACAGGATGTTGCTCGTGTTCATGCGGATAAATTCCTGCTGGGGGTGCTTGCGCCCGCCCTTGGGAGGAATATTGGCCTCGGTGCCTTCGATGATCTTGAGCAGGGCCTGCTGCACGCCTTCGCCGGAGACGTCGCGCGTGATGGAGGGGCCGTCGCCCTTGCGGGAAATCTTGTCGATTTCGTCAATATAGATGATGCCCTTGCTGGCGGCTTCCAGATCGTAGTCCGCATTCTGGAGCAGCTGCACCAGGATGTTTTCCACATCTTCGCCCACATAGCCAGCTTCCGTGAGGGTCGTGGCGTCAGCAATGGCAAAGGGCACGCGCAGTACGCGGGCCAAAGTTTTGGCAAGCAGGGTTTTACCGCTGCCCGAGGGGCCTACCAGGAGGATATTGCTTTTTTCAAGCTCCACCTCGTCGCCGAGAGCGCTGGCGTAAAACACGCGCTTGTAGTGGTTGTGCACCGCTACAGAAAGGATTTTCTTGGCCTCGTTCTGTCCGATGACATACTGGTCAAGGCGATCCTTGATTTCCTGGGGCGAAAGAAGGCGTTCTTCGCTCTGGGGGCTTTCCATCTGGTCGCGGGCGATAATTTCGTTGCAGGCCTTGATGCATTTGTCGCAAATGCTCGCGCCGTCCTGCACGATGAGATTGCGAACCTCAAGCTCGGTGCGCCCGCAAAAGGAGCAGCGCAGGGGTTCGCTCACCGTAGGTTTATCGTTCTTGGCCATATTACTCGCTCTTTTCCTGAGCCATTTCATTGCGCGATACAAGCACGCGGTCAATGATGCCGAGTTCCTTGGCTTCCTCAGGAGTCAAAAAGTTATCGCGTTCGGTAGCTTTGACAATATCCTTGTAGGGACGGCCCGTGTTGTCGGCCAGCATGCGGTTGAGGCGTTCCTTGAGGCGCAGCACCTCGCGCGCGTGGATTTCAATATCCGTGGCCTGACCCTGAAAACCGCCCGAGGGCTGGTGAATCATGATCTGACTGTTGGGCAAAGCAAAACGCATGCCAGGCTTGCCAGCGGCCAGCAAGAATGCGCCCATGCTGGCGGCGCGGCCCATGCACACAGTCGCCACTGGCGAAGAGATAAAGCGCATGGTGTCATAAATGGCAAGCCCGGCGGTAACAGAGCCGCCGGGGGAATTTATGTAGAGATAGATTTCTTTTTCGGGGTCTTGCGATTCAAGGAAGAGCAGCTGGGCGCAGATGAGGGAAGCAACGGTATCGTTGACCTCGGAGCCAAGCAAAACGATGCGGTCCTTGAGCAGACGCGAATAGATGTCATAGGCCCGCTCGGAGCGGCCTGTGGTTTCAATAACCATGGGGACAAGCGACATATGAGCCTCTTGGCACGGCGTGTGGGCCGGTTAGGTGCGGTGTTGCCGCAAAATAAAACCAAAAGGCGGCCTTAAGGCCGCCTCCCTTATACTTCAGTTAGTCCTGAGCGCTGGCGGGTGCGCCCGGCGCGGCGTCGCCCTCGGCTGGCGCCTTGGGCTCCACTTCGGTCACCTTGGACTTGGCGTAGATCAGATCCATGGCCTTGTCGGCCAGCATGCGGTCACGCAGCACAAAGATCATGCCCGAGCGTTCATAGCTTTCGCGCAGGGTCTTGAAATCTTCGCCAGTGCGCATGCTCATCTGGTAAATCTGAGTGTTGACCTCATTGTCGGTAACGTCAAGTGCTTCTTTCTTGGCGATGGAAAGCAGCAGAACCTGCGAGCGGGCCAGCTCGTCAGCCTGGGGCTGCACTTCGGCGCGCAGTTCGTCCATGCTCTTGCCAAGAGAATCAAGGCTGCGGCCCTGACGTTCAAAGCGGGCGGCCATGTCGCCCAGCAGGGTGCGCACCTGGGTGTCCACAAGGCTGGGGGGCAGTTCAAATTCAACCATCTTCAGCAGGCGGTCAAGCAGGGTCTTCTGCGCGGCGCTCTTGTTGAGGTTGGCGCGGCTCTGGGTGTAGCTGCCGGTGATGGCTTCGCGCAGCTTCTCCACGCTTTCAAGGCCAACGGTCTTGGCGAGGTCGTCGTTCAGCTCAGGAAGCTTGCGCTCCTTGATGGCGTGCACGCGCACCTTCATGGTGACGGTTTTGCCTGCCAGATCCTTGGCAAGAAAATCTTCGGGGAAGGTGATCTGGCCTTCGCCTTCTTCGCCGTAGCGGATGGTCTTCACCAGGGCTTCAAAATCTTCAAGAGCCTGACGCTCGCCAAGGGCGAGGTCAAAGCTTTCGGCCTTCACGCCTTCCAGGGGTTCGCCGTTTTCAAAGGCGGCAAAGTCGATGGTGGCAACCTGACCGTCCACAGCGGGGCCAGCGCCTTCAACGGGCACAAGCTCGCCACGGTCACGGCGGATGCGGTCAATAACTTCCTGCACTTCCTTTTCGTCCACGACCACTTTTTCCTGCTCCACTTCCATACCTTCATAGGGAGGAAGGGTGAAGGAGGGCAGCACTTCAAATTCGACGCTGTATTCGTAGCCCTGACCGCGTTCAAAGGTGCCCTTGGCGTCCACGTCAACGCCAGCAAGGGGCGAAACGTCGAGCTTCTGCATCACGTCGTTGATGTGGACGTTGATCAGATCCTGGCGGGCTTCTTCATAAATCTTGTCGCGGAAGCGCTGTTCGATGACCGACGCCGGAACCTTGCCCTTGCGGAAACCGTCCAGCTGCACCGATGTTTTGTACAGCGCCACGGCGCCCATGATGGCTGCTTCCACTTCCTGGGCTTCGGTGGTGATGACGACCTTTTTTCTGACCGGCGAAATGTCTTCTGCGCTATATTCCACGAGGGACTCCTTTTCTTGGTGAGGTAGATGGTGCGAGAGGGGGGACTTGAACCCCCATACCAATGGTGCTGGATTCTAAGTCCAGTGCGTCTACCAATTCCGCCACTCTCGCAAAGCGTGTTTCCATAGCACACTTGCCGGTGGGCTGCAAGCCATGAGCGGCGCGCCTGTTGCCGTGGGCTGTGCCGGGCGGGAGGGCGTTAACCGAAAATCTCCGTCATAAATAAGTCGCAATGGCGGTACGGCAAGCAATTTTTTTAAAAAAACTGGCCGAAATCACCATTCCGGTGCGGTGCGGGCGGTGCCTGTTCTTTGCTAGCGCAGCACCAGGGCTGCTCCGTCAGGCCTTGGTGCAACAACTTCGCCCACTTCGCAGGCCAGATCGCCCCCTGCCAGCAGCATTTCGCGGGCCTGCGGCACCAGTGCAGGCGGCACGGCCAGCAGCAATCCGCCGGAGGTCTGCGCGTCAAAGGCGAGGCTTGTGAGCGCTTCGTCCACGCCGTCTTCCACTCGGGTGGAGCAGGTCCAGTATTTTCTGTTCAGGTGGCTGCCTGCGGGGATAAGCCCGTCGCGCGCGTATTCAAGGGCGCGCGGCATGAGGGGCAGGGCCTCGGCATGCAGTACCACGGTAACGCCCGAGGCAAGGGCCATTTCAAGCGCGTGCCCGCCAAGTCCAAAGCCTGTTATGTCTGTGGCGGCGGCTATTTTGAGGTCGCGCACAACGCCCCCGGCAACGCTGTTGAGGCGGGAGCACCAGCGTGTGACCTCTGCCTCGCTTTCTTCGGCTCCATCCCAGCGGGCCTTGACCGCCGTGGCGAGCACCCCCGTGCCCAGCGGTTTGGTCAGCAGCAGGGTCTGGCCCGGTTTCAGGCCATCGTTGCGGGCCATGTGGGAGGGATCGATGATGCCCGTGACCGCAAGGCCGTACTTGAGTTCCTCGTCCTGCACCGTGTGACCGCCAGCCAGCACGGCCCCGGCTTCGTTCATGGCATCAAGGCCGCCGCGCAGGATGTTTTCCAGTATGTGCTGCGGGTCGTCCTCTGCCAGGGCCTGCGGGAAAAAGGCCACGTTCATGGCACTCCACGGCTGGCCGCCCATGGCGTAGACATCCGAAAGCGCGTTGGCGGCGGCGATGCGGCCAAAGGCAAAGGCATCGTTGACAATGGGCGCAAGAATATCCACGGTCTGCACCAGGGCGCAGCCAGGGGGAACGGTCAGCACAACGGCATCCTCGTTCCGGGCGCGACCAGCCAGAACCCTGGCCTCAAGGTCAGGGCGCGTATCAGACGGCAGACCGCGTAAAAGTCGCTCCAGGGCCCCTGGAGCCAGCTTGGCGGCTCAACCGGCCGCGCGGGCTTTTTCCAGCAATTTCATGCTGCGCTCCCTGGTATTTTTGTGTTCATCCACCAACTATGCCTTCTTGATGGTAAAAGGTCAAAATGTGGTATATTGACGGCCGAACCATTATAATGTGCAATGCCGAACTGGTGTACTGGGTTTTGCCGTCAGCGCAGGGTGTTGAAAAAATTAAGGAGACGACCATGATTGCGCGCCGTAAATGCGATCCGCTTCTTTTTTTGCAGATGTTGGTGCTGGCCTTGGGGATGCTGTTCCCCTTGCAAGCGCAGGCGGTCATGCACGATGGTTTTGTGCATGTAAGCGACCAATGCCAGAATATTATTCAGGAAATACGCTATTTTTCTTCCTACAACTTTGTGGGAGAGCGCATTAATGGATATCTTGCACCCCAGGCAATTTTAACCGAGCCAGCGGCGAATGCTCTGTGCAAGGCCGCAGCGGCGGCTGAAGAGAAGGGTTATACCCTGAAAATTTATGACGCCTACCGCCCGCAATCGGCAGTGGATCATTTTGTGCGCTGGGGCATGAACGCCGCCGACACGCGCATGAAGGCGATTTTTTATCCGCAGGTGGACAAGGCGCGGGTCTTTGAGCTGGGCTATGTTGCCACGCGCTCCGGGCATTCGCGCGGCAGCACGGTGGACCTCACCCTCGTTGACAGGCTAAGCGGCAAAGAGGCGGACATGGGCACCCCCTTTGACTTTTTTGGTGCCGCCTCACACCACGGGGCCAAGGGGCTGAGCCCGCAGCAGGAGGCCAACCGGGCGGTGCTTCTGGGCTTTATGGAGAATGCCGGGTTCAAGCGTTATGAAGAAGAGTGGTGGCACTACACGCTTAAAAACGAGCCTTACACGGATACCTATTTCAATTTCCCTGTGGAATAAAATGAGGTGCCGCGCATAACTACGGTAGATTTCTTCTTTTCATGCAGAACCTTGCGGCGTAGCATGCTGGGCAATGTTCCACGAAAGGATGTGCCGTGAAAGTTGTCGTTTGCGCCAAGAAGGATCTTGCAGGATGTGTCGCCCTTAACAGACTGCTGGCAGCCATTGCCCCCAGGCACGATGTTTTTGTGGTTCTTTCAGATTACGTGCTGGACGCGGAGTGCAGCAATGCCTATGCGGCAAGCCTTGTGGCCCATGAGCGGAATATGGTGCTTGAGCACATTCTGCCCTGGCTGGAGGCCCGCTTTCCTGAGGGTAATGCGGCGCAGTGTCAGACCTATGCGGGCCTGAAAAAGCGTTATGGCATTGATATGGAGATGTGGGGCCCCATGCGGTCGCCCGCCTCCCGGCAAGCCATGCGCGACCTTGCGCCGGACGTCGTCATCTCCTGCCGTTACGACTACGTTATTCCCACTGAAGTTATCGATATGCCCCGGCTTGGCACCTATGGCATGCATCCCGGCGCGCTGCCTGACCTGCAAGGCCTGTGCAGCCCTTTTCGGGCCATGGAGCATGGCAATGAGCACTCTGGCTGTACGCTTTTCCACCTTGACGCAGGGCTGGATACCGGCCCCATAGTGGAGATCGGCTGGTGGCCCATCAACTATGACCGCTCCCTGCTGTGGAACTTTGTGCATACCTATTTTGCGGGTATCGACGCCCTGTTGCGGCACCTGCCGGACCTGGAGGCGGGGCGCGAGCTGACAACCCATGTGCAGAGCAGCGAAGGGCGAAAATACTTCAGCTATCCTACCGAAGACGAATTCCGCAGCTTTATCCAGAAGGGCGGGCATATCGTCCTGCCCGAAGATTATCATGAAGTTCTGTCGTGGTTTCTGCCCGGTGGCCTGACAGATCCCGCCATGCCCGAGCTGTGGGCGCTGGTTAGTTCTTTGGAGTCCTGAGCCGCCACATCAGGTGGAACAGCAAGGAAAGGGCGCAGACGATGCCGCCCATGAGCAGCAGCGCACTGGCTGGAGTCACGACGGTTACGGCAATGCCAAACACCACAGGCCCCGCCACCTGCCCCATGCGCTCCAGGCCCCGATAAATTGAGGCTGTCTTTTCGCGCCCCAGGGTTTGCGCCGAAGCAAGCGTGAGAACGCAGATCATGGACGCCGGGGCAGCCAGACACTGGGCCAGACCAAGGGAGATGACCGCAGCGGCGGCCCCGGCCATAGTTGTGGCCGTTGCCGCAATGAGCAGCGTAATGCCGGAGAGCAGGCCCGTGAGCGTCAGGAACAGGGATTTGTCTTTTCTGCGATCTATCCATTTGCCAAGCAATGGCCCCGCCGTGATAAAACACAGGCCGTAAAGCATGAATATACGGCCGATATCCGACTGATCCACATGAGCGTTTGCCAGCCTCAGGGGCAGCAGATAGTGCAAAAATCCGGTCAGACACATGGCGGCGGGTATGCCCACCAGCCAGAGTATCATGTGCATGCGCGGGTCTTGCAGCAATTGCATGCAACCTGAAAACATGTGCCCCTGCACGGCGGTCTGCGCGCCAGCCCCCTGCCCGCTCACGTTGCCGGAACTGCTTGCTGCGGCCTCTGCGGGTTCCTTGCCAAGCATCACGGTGAACAGGGCCAGCAATATGGTGCAGGAGCCGGTCGCCAGCACCGCCTGAAACGAGACATGATCCGCCAGCATGGCTCCCGCTGCGGAGCCGCAGATGCTGCCGGAAAAAATGCCAGCGAACACGCTGGTGAGCCCCGCCCCGGCATTGGCCTTGCCCAGGGTGCCGATCTGTCCGGCCATGAGCACAAGGCCAAAGCCGAAGCCTGTGGCAACGCGCCCCAGAATAAGCAGGTGCAGGCTGTTGGCCATGCCGCCCATCATCAGTCCCACCGCCGCAGCCAGAGTGCCTGCGGCAAAGACCTTTCGCCAGCCGTAGCGCAATGAAAATCCGCCGGAAAACAGCAGGGCAAAGCCCGCGCTGACCATCTCTGCCGAAATGGGCAGGCCAATGGCCACATCGCGGCTCAGGCCCATGAACGGTTCGTACAACTGGCGGGCCAGCAGGGGAATGAACGATATACCCATGTCGTAGCCCAAAAAGAACACAAAGCCCGCTGCCCGCAAGGCCTGCACGGCTAGGGAGTGGTGGCTGCCTCCAAGGGCGTTCGCCGCAGCATCCGGCGGCAGGTTGCGTTGCGCAATAAGGCCCAGCAGTTTTGAGAGTTCCAGCAACAGCAAAAAGCTGATGAGCAGCGAGGCTCCTAGGTCAAGAGCCAGCGCCGATATACGGGCTGTGATGGCCTGAGGCTGCACTGCCAGTTGCAGACGCAGCACCTCCTGCTTTTGGCGGAAGCGGCTGGGCCAGTAGGTGCTCAGTGATTTTTCAACCGTGAGCGCGGGGTCGGGCACGTGCCCGGCATAGGCTACCACCTTGCCTTCCGGGGTCAGCAGTTGTGCGCCCGCAAGCTCGCTGTTGGCTGCAAGCAACTGCTCAAGCGCCTGATCCTTGCCGCGCAGACTCGCGATATCTACGCCTTTGTGAATGAGGTATTCAAAATCGCGCCCGGTACCTTCGGCGAGGATGTCGGCCTTGGTGCGAACGGCCTGTTTGACGAAGGTATCGAACAGCACCAGTGTGCCACAGGCGTAGAGCAACTGCGATGTGCCAATGATGATGAGCAGCATTCTGGTCATGCCTGAAAGGCTTGTGCCCACCGCGCGTTGCCCGGTCAGCAGACCAAGACGCCCGGCCAGAATCAGCCCCGCCACAAGGCAGGCCGCTGCCAGCAGCAGGGATGACAGACGCAGGAAATCTTCTGTAGCCGCATTGATGGGCTTGCCGTCAATGTCCACCAGCAGGTGTCCTACAGGCGTTTTGTTGCTCAGGGGTATGCTCAGGCGGTAGCCATCGGCGGTTTTGATTGCGCCTTGCGGGCCGTCTTTGCCCTCGCTGGTCTGCGGGGCTGGACCGACAGGCAATGTACCTTCCGTTGCTGGGCCTTGGGCTGGCTGCACGTAGAGCGTGGAACCCCTGGCATCAATAATGGCCACACGTTTGATGCCCGCCGCGCTCTGTCCCAATTCCGCCAGCATTTCGTCCATCCCGGCGAACGAAGCCAGCGGTTTGCCAAAGCGCATGCCGCGTTCAATATCGCGGGCCAGACGTTCAGCACCGCTGCGATAGCCGGAAAGCACCATGTCGGTTGCCAGCGTATTCAGCGTGGAAACAGAGAGCAGCACGTTGAAGCCCAGAGTAACCAGCAGAACTCCAAGCCCGAGCAGCAGGGCATTGATGCGCAGTTTGCGCGTGGCGCGGATAAGCACGGGAAATCCTTAGGGGGTACCGGGGTGCGGCTGGCTGATGGTTTCGTGCAGTTCGTCCGCCGTTACCAGCACGTCAAAGGGAAAATCAAAGCCGATGGCCTTGGCGGTGGCAAGGTTCAGGGCAATGGAAGGCTCGGACTGGTCAAGCATGGGCAGGGTGCGCGGCTGCGTGCCGCTGAGTATGGCGTGAGCCTGCCCGGCAAGAGCTATGCCGCTGGGGCCGAAATTCCAGGTGGAAAAGCCCATGAGCGCTCCGGCTTTGACATATTCCGACCCGTCACGCGCAAAGGTGGGAATCTTCCACTGATTCAGCTTTTGCAGCAGCGGGGCCATGCCTTCGCCGCCGATATCAAAGCAGTTCAGCGGGCCGATAAAGAAGGCGTCCATGCCCTGCTTGCGCAGGTCGTCCAGACCCTTGCGGCATTCTTCCGTACTTTCGGCGGAGGAGAGGCCATCGTAGAGCACAAGGGTAAATCCCAGCTCCGAGGCAATGGCCTGAGCATCGCCAAGTGCCGCGTAGACGCGGCCTTCCTGACTGTTCTGGAACATGATGCCCATTTTGTGAAAGCGCACCACATCGTAAAAAACGCGGAACATGGAGGACCAGCGGTCAACTTCCACCCGGCAGGTAAAGTTGTCCACGCCTGAATCCTGCGCGCTTTTGACAACCCCGGCAGCCACAGGGTCAGCCATGCCCATGCCCAGGATGGGCAAACGGCCATCGTTGACAGCCAGCAAGGCCTTGACCGCCGCCGTGCCCATGCCCACCACAAGGTCAAGATCCTTGCGTTGCAAAAGCTGTTTTGCCATTTCAGGCAGGCGGCGCATCTGCGCTGGTTCCCAGCCGGGGCTGAAGCGTGCGTCAGCAGGGTATTCGCAACGGATGTCGTCATACTTGCCCATACCGTCGCGAAAGGCGCTCCATGTATTGTCAAACAGCCAGAACGGCCCGGCCTCAAGATAGCCGATGCGTTTTACAGGCGGATTGGCCCAGGCGGGAGGGCAGGAGGCTAGAATCAGCCCGCCCAGAAAGAGTATGGCAAGAATCAGCGAGGTCAGGCGCTGCAAAAATGCGGCTGCATGGGGGCGGTGCCCCTGATTTTGCTGCGGGCGCAGCAAAAGGCATGGGCCGTTGGCTGTAATTGGAAAAAGCATGTCTACTGCGCCGCGTGAAAGAGTGTGTTCATCAGAACTGTATCCGTATGCAGCCTAGCATCCCGTGGGTTTTTTGGGGCTTGAGGCGATGACAAGCAGCAGCCCCACCAGGGGAGTCAGCAGAACACTGGCAAAAAAGTTGCCCCAGAATCCCAGCCGGGAATTGATGCCCAAAAGCCCGATCAGCAGGCTCATGCCCAGTATGAGAGCGAACAATAGCACAGCGGGCCTCCCTTATTGCCTTACAGCGCCGCCACGGTGCGGTTGCAGCAGTGTTTTATTCAACCTCTGGATGTAATCCGATACATTTTCTCCGGGGGCGATCCAGCCAGCCCCGGCGGGCGCTTGGGCTTCGGCAGCCGCGGCAGAATCCTGCCTTGCGGCGTCGTTACGTGCCCCGTACTTCGGCGCATACTGCGCCCCGGATTGGGATTCGTGCTGGATTTGAGGGCGCAGGCCGGAATGTGAATTGGGGCGGAACGGGGGCGTTTTGCCGGGTTCGGGCCGCATCTGCCCTGGCTGAACTTGGCCAGGCCGTACGCCATCGGGCCGCTTCTGGTCCGGGCTTTCCGCATCTGTTCCCGACATATCCGGTTTGGCAGGCGTCTGCTGGCTTCCCTGAGCGGGAGCCTTGGGGGCCGCCCCCTGATTGGCTGTTTTGCCGGAGTTTGCCGCATCGGGCGCGGCAGCGCCAGTGGGTGAATCTGCATTGAGAATAACAGGCAGACCATCCTTGCCGCCGATCACAACCACCTTGGCGTTGGACGAACCCGCAAGCTCCTTGGTGGCCTGAATGCCTTCGTAGCGCAGGAAGTTCTGCGTCATGTTCTCGTTGACAAGCGTCTGGTAGGCCTTGATGCCTTCGCCTTCAATGGTCTTGCGGCGGGCTTCCTGCTGGGCTTCAAGCAGAATGTACTTGTAGCGCAGGTAGTCCTGCTCCGCTATGAGCTTGCGTTCAATGGCCTCGCGCAGCACTTCGGGCAGGGTGATGCTTTTGACCACAAAACCCTGAATAAGTACGGGGATGCGCCCCATTTCTTCCACCGCGTCCACCAGCATCTGGTCTTGCAGTTCCTGCCGCGCTGTGGAGTAAAGGTCGTCTGGCCGGTAGCTGCCGATGGTTTGCCGCACGGCGGAATTCATGATGGGAATGACGACCTTGTCGCGGTAGTTAGGCCCGATTTCCTGATGCAGGTTGGGCAGGCGGTCGCGGATGATCTGAAAGCGCAGTGAAATCTGCACGTTGATGGTCAGGCCGTCCACGGTCAGCACATCAATGTTCTGGGTTTCTTCCTGCACGCGCACATCATAGATGTACATGATGTTCCACGGCTGGATGAAATGTATGCCTTCCTCGTAGGTGTGCTGCAACTGTGTGCCGCCGCGAAAACGCGCATACAGAACGCCGAGCTCACCGGGCTTGATGGAAATGACGATGCTCGGCCAGAGAAAGATGAGCAGCAGTGTTGCGACAGCACCCGTGATTATCAACCGCAGGCGATTGCGGCGCAACATTTCCCGTATATTTGCACAGACGCTTTTCATTGGTCCAACCGGTAGGTTTGCTGTGTATATTGCGCGGAGCCGCGCCAGAACATATCAAGCGTATAGTCTATGCACTGCCTTTCAAACAGAATGCAGCGTTCTTTGTCGTCTTCCGTCTGGCCCATGCAGATATTGTAAAGAATGGGGCACATATCAACATTGAGCACAAATTCGCCAAGATTGGGGCGTGAATGGATTCCCTTGCGAGCGTGGCGCACAAGGCTCTTGACGTATTTGTTGTTGCAAATCTGAATGCGCTGCCCATAATCGTGGTTTTCTTCGTAACATTTCAGCCTGTTCTGAATGGTTTGCGTGTTTTCCACAGCATTCACTTCAGAGGGCATGGTGTCGCGCACATTGTTGTACAGTTCGCGTACAAACTGGATGTTGGAATTGCCCGTAAGGTCTTTTGCCTCGGTCTCCTGCTCTGTATACAGGCACAGCAGGGCCGTCAGAAGGAGGGCAAGCCGCAGAAAATGGCTGCTCATACCTGCGCCCCTTCGCCAAAAGGTTCTTCCACAAAGCCGCCTTCGCGCATGGTCAGCACCCTGTCGGCCACGTGGAAGTAGCGGTCGTCATGCGATATGGCCAGGATTGTGCCGCCCTGGCGGATGATGTCGGGCAGCAGTTCCTCATAAAAGTAGCGGCGGAAAACAGGGTCGAAATCCGCGGCCACCTCGTCAAATAGGTAGATGTGGCGCTTTTCAAGCAGCGCACAGGCCAGGGCAAGACGTTTGCGCTGCCCGGCGGAGAGATCAAGCGTGGAGAATGTGCCGTCTTCGAGCAGGCTCACCTTGGTTTCCATGTGCAGGGTGCGCAGCACGTCCGTGAGCTGGGCCGGGGTGATGTTCAGGCCGAGGGGGCGGGAAAAAAGGTGATAGTCTGTAGGCACAATGGTGAAGAGGTTGCGGTAGGATTCCATGTTGACGTCTGAAAGCATGACGTTGTTCAGGAACATTTCTCCGCTCTCGGGCGCGTACAGCCCGGCCAGCACCTTCATGAAGGTGGACTTGCCCGACCCGTTGCCGCCGCGAATAAACACCAGTTCGCCCTTGCGCAGTTCAAAGCTGTCTACTTCAATGCCAAAAAGCCGCATGCCGCTGCGGTCATGGTAGTCAAAACGCACATCGCGCAGGGCTATGGAATCAAAAGACGGCACAATGGGGTCGCCCTGCTGCCAGCGCGCCTTGACGCCCGCGCATTCAAAGGGTTCCGTCACTGCGTCTATCTGCGATTCCACAGCTGCAAGTTCCTGCAGGCTCATTTCTACCTTTGCCATCATGGGAACCGAGGTGATCAGGCTGATGAGCGGGCTCAGGCTGAACATGCAGAGCACCAGCAGCGAGGAAGTTTCCGATGTTTCGAGGTTCAGAATTTTGGGCATGATAAAAAGTATCAGCCCCAGAATCAGCAGATTGAACATGGCAAAAAATGATATGCCAAGGGCGTGTCTGTGTTCGGTGGCATCGCGGGCTTCTGATGCCACAGAAAGATCGGGGATGATCTGCTCGCCAAACAGCGCCGTAGTTTTGGGCTTGTGCATCTTGAGCTGCTGCAGACCGGCATAAAGGTCGCGCAGGCCTGCGCAAAAGCGCTGGTCGGCCTGCATGGCTGGCCCCATGTGCGCATGCACCTTGTTGATAAGGTGCAGAAAAATCCAGAACCCCATGGCAAGAAAAAGAAAAACGCCCAGTGTACCGGGAATGGACACAGTTGCCATCTTGGCAAAAGAGAGGGCCACCATCACCGTGTTGGCAGAGGCCGCCACCAGCATACGGGCCGCTTCAACCACCATTTCGCGTCCGTCAAGCAGGGCGGACTGGATACGGTTTTTGTCCAGTTTTTCATACTCCAGCAGGGAAACGCCGCGCAGCTTGGCGGCAATGCGCATGCGCCATTCCATGATGCCGCGCAGGGCAATCTGCGCCGAGCGCCCCGTTATGTAGCGGAAGAGAAAATAAAAGGAGGCGAGGCTCACCAGAAAAGCAAGAAAGGTGCTGAATTCCAGCCCGTCTTCAGAAAGCTGCTGCAAGCCCTGAAGCACCGAAAAAACGGCAAGCCCCTGCATGATGCCTGAACCGAGGCACGCGGCGGCAATTTTTTTGCCTTCCTCGCCGGCCTGTTCCCACAGAAGTTTCAGAAAAAGCGATTCTTTCAGTTGCAGCATGTGGTTTTGTGGCCCCGGTGTTCAGGTGCGCCGCGCACTACAGCATGCCCGGCGGTCTTGTATGCGCCCCATTGCAGTGCAGGGGCTCTGGTAAATCAACAGTCAACGCTGCCGCAGCGGCAGCCACGGCCCTAGCAAGGGCGGCAGTTATGCTCTGGGGGCAACCTCGGCAAGTGTGCGGCTGGATACGGCGGGCGTCACAGCCAACACTTCCGTAAGGGCCAGTTGCCCGGCCCATACGGAAGGTTCCGATTCCCGAAACCGTCAGAGATCGCCGATACTAGGCCGCGTCTGTGCCCGCTTCTTTGGCGGGGGCTTCAGCGGCGGCTTCGTCCTTGGTTTCTTTTTTCATCTTGTTCTTGATCTTGCCGACGAAGGTTTTGCCTTCTTCAACCTTTTCCTTGAAGTAGGTCTTGGCTTCTTCGGCATTGAAATCAATCAGGTTGCCGCCCTTTCTGAAGTGGCGGTCAAAAACCCAGCCCAGGGCATAGGTGCTGGCGCCGCCCATGATGCTGATGGTTGCCGCGCCCGCAGTGAAGCCAATGACCGGAATGCTTTTCAGCAGCGAGGCAGCCAGGGGCACGCTTGCCGTGGTCAAAAAACCGCCGCAGAGCGAAGAAATAATGGATTTGACGCGTTCTTTCTTGAATTCAACGCCGTGGGCCTGGGCCAGCGCGTGGATAAGCTCAATCTGGAGGGCAGAGAGGCCCAGAAAATCTACAAGGGGCACCGGCACAAAACCAATGCCGATAGCGCCGTACACGCGCTTGCGGATGATGGTGTCCACCACTTCTTCCGAGGGGCAGGCGCGTTCGCACGTTTCCGTTTCAGCAGCGGTTTCGGCCTGGCAGGCTATCTGATCTTCCACGCCGTCGACCTTGTTTTCCAACGTATCTTTTGTCATGTGCAACCTCGTTGTGACCGGTTTCAGGGTTACGGGAAATCTATTGGGCAACGGCCGTTTTATCAACGCCCGCCAGTGTGACGTCAAAGAGCTCGTCTGCCGAAATGAGCAGAATCAGCGGCAGATCCATGCCCATCTTTTGGGCAGTCACCAGATTCAGCGCGATCTTGGGCGTGTAGGCCGCGGTTTCAAGTTGGGTATTGGGCGGCAGCAGGCCAAGTTGGGCGGCAATATGGTCAGCATAAAATTTGCCAAGAGGAACATAATCAAGGGTCGAAAGCCCCATCAGCGCGCCCCTGCGCACATGTACGCTGCCATCGCGCGCAAAGGTCTTGATATGGTGGGCATTGAGCGTGTTAAAGATGGCCTGCGGGTTGGCCTGCGTCCAGTCAAAGCAGTTGAGGGCAGAAATGTAAAAGGCATCCACGCCAGCTGCCAACAGTCTGTCCACGCCCTTGGTGCACGATTCTATGCTCTCCGCCTTGTCCAAAAAGGGGTACTCCACAAGGGTAAAGCCGCGCTCGCGCGCAACTTCGCGCGCTTCCCTCACGTTGGAGTATGAAAGGCCCTCGGGGCTGTCGTGATACATGATGCCAAGGCGAAGGAAGGGCAGCGCCTCATGAAACAGGGCAAAGACCTTGAACCATTTGTCCTTGGTGTAGCGGATGGTCAGGTTGGCGGCGCCTTTGCCGGTGGCGCGATCCACAATGCCAGCGCCTGCGGGATCGGCAACGTCAACGCTCATGATGGGCGTTTTGCCGTTGTTTTCAGCCAGCAGGGCCTTGGTGGCCTCTGTTCCCATGCTGATGATGACGTCGATATCCGGATTTTGCATCAGCTTGCGGGCCTCAGCGCGGTAAACGCTCTCAGACGCATCCCAGCCAGGGCTGATGTACAGTTCGTCCGGCAGGGTGATGCGGTCGGCAACCCCGCGTTGCCGCAGGGCCTTGATGATTTCTTTTTGCAGCAGGGTAAATTCCCAGTACGGCCCGGCTTCAAAATAGGCCGCGACCTTGGGGCGCGAGGGTTTGGGCTGGGAGGACGCCGGGGCAGGCGCTGCCATCTGTTCCATCGGCGCACGCGGGGGGGCTGCCTGCACGTTTGCGCACAGGGATACCGCGCAGCAAAGCGCTGCGGCAAGTGTGGCGAAGAACGATCCGAGGCGGCTGCTCATGGAACAAAATACCCTATGATGCGTTCTTGGTGACGCAGTGTGTCCGCCGCTCGGCGGTTCTGACCAAAAACTGGAGTGGATTTTTTTCCAAAATCCGTGCGGAGCAGACAAGCATTTTTATGGCAATCTGCGCTATTGGCGGTGTTGGGCCACACGGATTTTTACACGGGCGCAAAGCCATGCGCGCATGTTTCAATATACCAGAGGAAAAGCGGTATCGTCCACATGAATTTGGGGCGCGCATCGGCGTTTCTGCATGATTTTTGGCGGGTTGCAGGAATCAACAGGCAAGGTGGACAATGACGTCCAGACAGGAGCTATGCGCCGCTACGCTGCACTGGTAACCGTCTGATGTTTTGATGTCTCGGCTTGTCCACTGCCCGCCAACCTCAAGCATTGCAGTCGCGCCGTGAACAGCGTTTGCAGTGAAGGATGCTATCCAGCCGCTCTCTTGCGGCCCGGTGTGTACGCTAAAGCTTTGCAAGGGCATGCTCAGGCCCATGCCCACAGCCTTGATTATGGCCTCCTTGCGCGTCCAGCAGCGGTAAAAGGCGGTTTGCAGTTCCGACGGGGGCAGAGACAGCAGGTCTTTCTGCTCCTGCGGGTGCAACTGGCTGGTCAGCTCCGCCGCATCGGGCAGGGGGCGCATTCTTTCCACATCAATGCCCACGCTCGCGCATCGGCAAAAGGCCACCCATACCATGCTGCCAGAATGGCTGATGGAAAAATCAGCGGATACTCCCGGGCAAAAGGGCTTGCCGTAAGGGGAGCGGGCAAACACGGCAGCGCTGTCCTGCGTGGCACAGTCCTGCCCAAAGGCGGCGTACAGCAGACGCCGCGCCAGCGCCCGGCCTGCCAGATGCCGCGCTGCATCTTCTATATGCACATAGCGTCCGGCCTCCTGCTGCTCTTGCGGGGAGGTGTGTGTGGTGCATTGTCTGGGCCAGTCCGCAATATTCTCAAGCTCCAGGCCAACGCACAGGATGGATTTTTCCGGGGTGGACGGCGCGCGCCAATTGTAAAAATGTTGCGCCAGCACCGCCTAACCCGCTGGTTGGAGTGTGTGCGTCATGTGATCTGCCAGTTCCTGCCAGTGATCCTGAACGTAAAAATGGCCGCCGCTGAAGGTGCGTACCGTGCATTGCGCATCTGTCAGGGTTTGCCAGTGCAGGGCGTCAGCCTCGGTAACGAGATCGTGGCTGCCAATGGTGGTATGGATGGGCAAGGGCAAGTGGCTGTAGGGGGCGGGCTGCCAGCCTTCTATGGCCATAAAATCAGCGCGGAGCACTGGTTCAAGGTAGTTTCTGAAATCCTGCGACTGCGCAATCTCGGGCGGAATACCGCCCATGCGGGCCACGTAGTCCCACAGCGCGCCTTGGGGGAGCTGATCAACAGGGCATGAAATCCCGGTGCGCATCCGGCCTGGCGTGGTGGCGGACGAAATGAACAGGGCCGTGGGCAAGGGCAGTGCCGCATCGCAGGCGAAGCGTGCGCAAAGAAAAGCCAGCAGGCCGCCCATGCTGTGGCCAAACAGGGCATAGGGGCCAGTGTGGGCGGTGGAGCGGATCTGCTCCAGCAAGTCGCGCCCCATGCTTTCCATGCTGGTGAGCAGCCGCTCCCGGCAGCGGCGGCCTTTGCCTGGCAGTTCCAGAGGTCTTATGGTGATCCATGACGGAAAAAAATCGTTGAACTTCGCATAAAAGGCGGCATTGCCCCCGGCGTGGGGAATGCAGAAAAGTGTCGTAGCTGTGTGTTGCATGTGGTGCCCTACAGCTCAACCCATCCGGCATCGTCATCAAGTTTTTGAATGATGATGCGCGAGGCCTGTTCTTCGTGCCCGATGCGGGCATGCATCTGCTTGAGAACAATATTGCCCTCGCTGATGCCGCAGATTTCCAGTTTGCCGATGTCGTGACCGATTATGTACTTGAAGCGCTTGCCATAGCCGCTGAGTTGGGCCTTGGCCTTGTCCACAATGGCAATGCCCTGCTTGAGCGGCAGTTGAAAATGGTGCCGCACCCGCGAAACCGGCATGCACTGGTACAGATAATACGGGTTCACCCCAATGGAAAGCAGGCGGTTCATCAGCTCGACAATATCTTCCGCACTGTCGTTGACGCCGCGCAGCAGCACCGCCTGATTGTTGATGATGGCCCCGCACAGGCGCAGCCTCTTGATGGCCTCGGCCGAGGTGGGCGTGATCTCGCGCGCATGGTTGTAGTGCGTGGCAATGTACAGGGCCTTGCGTTCGGCAAAAGCGCGAAGGGCATCTATGAGGCCGTCGTCAAAGATGCGCAGCGGGTAGGTGACCGGAATGCGCGTGCCTATGCGCACAAAATCCACATGGTCGATCCCGGCCAGCCCCTCCAGCATTTTTTGCAGCACCGGGGTTGCCAGGGTCAGGGGGTCGCCGCCGGAAAGGATGACGTTGTTGATCTTGGGATGGTCGGCAATGTATTGCAACGCCCCGGCAAAATTGCGCAGGGTCTGCTGGCTGGAGTGCCCCACAATGCGGCGGCGAAAGCAGTGGCGGCAGTGCATGGCGCAGCATTCTGTTGTAACCAGAAGTGCAGTGCAGTCGTATTTATGCAGTACGCCATTGCCCTTGTCGTGCTTGTCGTCGCCATAGGGGTCGGCAGTTGTCGCGCCCATGGATCCGGCAACCACCAGTTCTTCCGCATCAGGAAAGCACATGCGACGTATGGGATCATTGGGATCGTTTCTATCTATAAGGCTCAGATAATAGCGGGGAATATTGACCGGGTGCACCGTGGCGACTTCACGAAGCGTTGCTTCCTCTTGTGGACTGAAAGTGGCGTATTGCTTCAACTGGTCGATGGTGACGACATTTTTTGCAAGTTCCTTTTTCCAGTCAAGGCATTTCCAGCAAGGTTCAGCGTCCATTATTCCGGCCTCGGTTTGCGGATGGATTTTCTGGTGTTCAGGCGTTTTGGACGTGCCTGAACACCCGGATACAGAGTTATTGTTGAGGAAATACATTCAATACCCAGGTTTCGTTCTGTTCGTGAATTTACGGCAAAAACTGTCCAAAGTATATGTAAAACTTGCTAATATGCAGGCCGTGAGCTATTTTGCCCACCATGTTGCACTAAGCGCATTAAAGCCGCAGTGGGGGACGGAATGGCAAAGATTGTGCCTTTAACCGGGTGTCAAAAAGAACTGTGGCTCTCTGCAAAAGCGGCGCTGTCCGACTATGCCGAAACCTCCATTCGGGGCTGTTATCACATTGACGCCCTGCTTGATCCCGATTTGTTGCGCCAAGCCATCAAGCGCACGCTGCATTTCACGCCTCTGCCCGCCGCCTCTCTGTGCCAGGATGAAGCCGAACCGTACTTTCTTGTGGGTGAAGAGCAGGAACCTGATTTCAGGGTTCTGGACGCCGCTGCGCAGCCGAATCCCTCCGCCGCTGCCGACCGCATGATCGACGAGTTTTTTGAAGAACCGGTAGAAAATCCCCTTATGCGCTACGCCCTTGTGATCACTGGCGAGGCGAGCTGCATAGTTGCCATGAAGTGCTCGCACGTGGTGCTGGACGGGCTGGCATTCTTTTTTCACATAGCTGTTATTGCAGACGTTTACACAGCACTCGCGTGCGGAGAAACGCCAGACCTTGGCGAGCCGTGCTCCTGCGAAGAAGCCTACCTTGAAGATCAGGCGCACTGCGCCTCGCCGCGTTTTCAGAAAGACATGGCTTTTTGGCACGAACACCTCTCCCGTCTGCCAGAAAAGCGCCTGTTGCGCGCCCTGCCGGGGCGGCCAGATGTGCTTGGCGAGAGCCGCCACCAGAAGTTTGTGCTGTCAGAAAAAACCTCGAGTGAAACGTCCGCGCTCATTGCCGCTCACAAGGTCAGCCCTGCGGTGTTTTTCACGGGCATCTACACGCTCATCGTGTCGTTCATGAGCGGAGAAAAGGACATTGTGGCTCTTGCCCCAGTAGCTTATGGGGAGCGCAAGGTGCTGTACCGGCGGCAGGGGGCCATGATGTCGCTGCCGCCCCTGCTGGTGAACGTGGCCGCGCACGATACCTTTGCCGGGCTGCTGGAGGCAGTCAGCGCGCAGAACGGTTCATTTTACCGCCATGTGCGCACGCCTTACCAACTGGCTGCCCGCCAGCTTGAAGGCAAAAACTTTGCTTTTCTGGCAGATACCTTTGTCAATTTTCTGCCCAATACGCCTCCCGGCACGCCGAAATTCCCCATTGTCGAGGCGGAGCAGAGGCACAGCGCCAAGGAGCCGATCCTTTTTGGTACTCTGGTTATGCAGGAGCTGCGCTCGGGCTGTTTTTCGCTCACGGTGCGCAACAGTCGCAACCATCTGAGCGACAGGGATGTGGAGAGGTTTGTCGCCCGCGTTGAGAGCGTAGTGGCCCAGCTTGCCGCTGGCATTGAGCCGCCGCAGCTTGATTATCTGCTGGATGAAGAAAAGCTTGAACTCGCGCAATGGCGCAGCGGCCCTGCAAGAACGTATGATATCCGCTCTCTGCCAGAACTTTTTGACGCGGTGGCGGATGCCTTTGCCGGGCGCGTTGCCGTCAAGGACGAATGGGGCAACGCCCTTTCGTACGCGCAAGTGCGCGAAAATTCCTTGCGTTGCGCCTCGTGGCTGGCCGGTCAGGGCGTTGTGCGGGGCGGCATTGTGGCGGTGGCGGCACAGCGCACGGCCAATCTGCCCGAAGTTGTGCTGGGCATCCAGCGGCTTGGAGCGATTTACCTCCCCATAGACCCCAAGGCCGCACCCGACCGTATGGCCTATATTGTGGAGGACGCCGGGGCGGACATCACGCTTGATCTGGCCGACCTTACCTACCGACAATCTCCAATAACGCCCTTGCCGCATGCGCCCCGGGCAGAGGATGGAGCCTACCTGATCTACACCTCCGGCTCCACGGGCAAGCCCAAGGGCGTGCTGGCCCCGCACGGCGGCTTTGCCAACATGATCCAGGGGCAGATCGAGCTTTTTGGCGTGCAGGCCGATGACCATGTGTTGCAGTTTGCGCCGCCCATTTTTGACGCCTCGTTGTCGGAAATGTTCATGGCTCTGCTGGCAGGGGCCGCCCTGTACCCGGTGAGCGACCAGTGCCGCAACGCGCCCTGGACGCTGCGGCAGTACATGATTGATAACGACATCACCGTTGTCACCCTGCCACCCTCGTACCTTAATCTTTTTGAGGGAGAGCCCTTCCCCGGTTTGCGCGTGCTCATAACGGCGGGCGAGCCGCCTGTGGCGGGCGATGCCCTGCACTATGCCAAGGGCCTGCGCTATTTCAACGCCTACGGCCCTACGGAAACGTGCGTCTGCGCGGCCATGAAGGAAGTTTCGCCCTTTGAGCCGCAACCCATCGGCGTGGGCAGCCCCATCCCCAATGTGACGCTTTCCATCCGCAATGCCGAGGGGCGTGAGCTGCCCGCAGGCATGGCGGGCGAACTGTGGATAGGCGGGGCCAGTCTTGCCATCGGCTACCACAACAAGCCTGAAATGACGGAGCAGCGTTTTATCCACGTGCCGCAGGAAGGAAATGCCCGCTTTTACGCGTCCGGCGATATGGCCTTGTGGTCGGACAAGGGCGAAATTTTGTTGCTGGGCCGCGCAGACGATCAGGTGAAAATACGCGGCAACCGGGTGGAACTTGCCGAGGTGGCCTGCCTGCTTGAAAGCTGCGAAAGCGTCAGTCAGGCGGCTGTGCTGGCCGTCAAGGATGCGGGCGGTCAGGCCAGCCTTGCGGCATTTTTTGTGCTGCGGCCCGGCGCATCCATAGAAACGGTGGTTTCGTGGAGCAGAACAAGCCTGCCGCCCTACATGGTGCCCTCGGCCTGGCACGTGCTGGAAGCCATGCCCCTCGCCCCCACGGGCAAAATCGACCGCAAGGCCTTGCAAAACCTTGCACGGCGGGGCGAAGCGCATGGCGGCAGTGGCCGTAAGGCCCATGCTGGGCTTCTGGAGATTTTTGAGCGCGTGCTTGGCCGGGCCTACGATCCCGAAAAGAGTTTTTTTGCCCAGGGCGGCAACAGCCTTAACGCCATGTCGTTGCTGCATGCCATCCGCAAGACATTTAATGTTGATATCTCCTTCCGCAGTTTTGTCAGCTGCGAAACGCTGTTTGATGTGGAAGCCCAGCTTGGCGGCGTCCGTGCGGAGTCGGCCCTTGCGGGCATTGAAAGCGCGCCGCTCAGTACCGGGCAATTCCGCATCTGGGCCTACCAGCAGGTGAATGAAGGCTCCATCGACTACAATATGCCCCTGCTGCTTGAACTGCGCGGCGACAGAACAGCGGATTTTCTGGAAGGTCTGCGCAGGGCTGCCAACGCGCAGGAGCTGTTCCACTGTACGGTGGCGGGCGATATAGACAATCCCCATTTTGCGCAGGGCAAGGGCGAGGTCTACCTGTGCAGCGTGACCATTGCCGATGCGCGCGAAGCGGCGGTATTTTTTGACCAGCAGATCCACACGCCCTTTGATCTGCGTGTGGAGCCGCCCGTGCGCCTTGTGGCCGCTGTTTTGCCGCAGTGTGTTCAGGTGCTTGTGCTGGTGCACCATGTGGCGGGGGATGGCGAAACCCTTGAAATCCTGCTGCAAAATGCCTTGCGTTATTTGCGCGGCGAACCTCCCGTGCGTGGCCTGCTGGCTGTACAGGAGGCTTTTTGCCGCAGGCAGGCCGCCTATGCTGCATCGCCAGCCTGCGCCGATGATGCGGCCTACTGGCAGGAGGTACTTACGCCGCCAGTGCCCACCGTGAATCAGGCCGCCGGGGCCGCCAGCCGCAAGGGGGCCATGATCGGCGTTAATCTCGATACGGAAACCGCACTGGGATTTGAAATTCTGGCAAAAAATTCTGGAGCGAGCGTGCTGGCCTGCTTTGTGGCCTTGGCGGGGCGCGCGCTCTGCCGCCGTTTTGACAGAAAAGAACTGTTGCTGGGTGTGCCCATGGGCCTGCGCGAAACGCAGGAAGAATTTTGCGCTGCCGGATTTTACGTCAACACCGTCCCCCTGCGCGTGAGCCTTGACGTCCTTGAAGACAGCGCCGCCGTGGTCGATGCCGCCCGCCAGATGCGGCAGGCCATTGAACACAGCCGTTACTGCGCTGCGGATATTGTGCCAGAATTTTTGGCAACGCATGCGTATTTTGAACCAGTGGGAGTTCCAGGGCTTGAACTGAACAGGCTGGAGCTGGAATTGCGGGCCAGCAAGCTCACAGCCAGCTTTACCCTCGTAACGGGCACGGCTTCTCGCATTGTGCTGGAATATGACGCGGGTTGCATCGCCGATGCCCCGGCTTTGCTGAATGATCTGGCGCGGAGCATGCGTCGTGCCTGCGAAGGTCTTGTCCGCCGTGATCCCCGGCAGGTATTAGGTAATGCCTGGCGCGAGATTCTGCACCCCGGCAGCTCCAGCGCTGTGCAGGAAGAAAGCGACTTTTTCCGGGATGGCGGCGATTCCATCAAGGCTATCCAGATAACGGGCATTCTGCGCCGCAGCGGCATAACCGCCCTGAGCGCGCCGGATTTTTTGCGCATGCCCCGTTTTGGCGATCTCTGCACCCTGCTGGAAAGCGCCGAGAGCGACTCTTCTGCAACGCAGACTATGGACTACAGTCCTGTTGCCCCAGGCGAGCAGGTTCCCCTGCTGCTATTTGCCCGCTATTTTCTGGGTGCGCATCCCAGTCACTGGCGGCAGTTCTTCATGCTGCTGCCGCTGGAAATTCGCGCGGATGTGCCAACGGCAAGCATTGAAGCATGGCTGCAAACCCTGCCGGAAAATCACGAATCCCTGCGCATGGCCTTTGCGCCGGATCATGCCGTGCTGCTGGCCGAGCCGCAAAAAATAGGCCTGCACTGCCGCGATTTCGCCGACACTGTGGAGCAGACAAGCCTGCTGCGCGAGGCGGTGGGGGAGATCACGGCGGGCCTTGATGCGACATGCGGCAAAACGCTGGGGGCCATGCTGGCCCGGCAGGGCGAGAAACGCTTCTTGCTGTTGGTGGGGCATCACCTTGCGCTGGACGCGCTTTCGCTTGAAACCCTGCGGCAGGGCTTGCTCCATTATTGCCGCACAGGCAAAGCCCAGTGCGAAGCGCACGGCCTTGCCCTGCGCGCCCGCGAGGTTGAGCGGCTGCGCGCCGCCGGGGTATTCCCGTCTGAGGAACAGCGCGCCTTGTGGCGGGCTGCCTGCGCCGTACCATGCGAACCCTTGCGGGCCCTTTTGTCCCAGAGCCGGGACAGGGCCGCCAGCCGCGCCCGTTTGTCCGCGCAGCTTGATGGCTTTCGGCAGGAATACAGCACCGATGCCAAGGCCGATCTGCTGGCCGCGCTTGCCTGCGCCCTGCACGCCCAGGGGCAGAAGTCGGCGGTGCGCGTGACGCTTGAGAGCCACGGGCGCGATGAACTTTTACCTGGTTTTGACGCCAGCCGCAGCCTTGGCTGGTTTACGGCGGTCTGTCCCATGCCGCTTGAGCCTGCCCTGAACTACGCGCAGGCCCGCGAAGTCCTCGGCCCGTGGCTGGCGCAGCATTTCAGCCCGGAAAACTGCAATGCCTATGGATATTTGCGGCAGGAAAACCCGGCTGAATTTGGCTATGCGGCCCAGATTGCCTTTAACTATCTGGGGCGTGTGACGGGTCAGCCTGACGAAGAGGCCTCCCTGATGCTCTCGGCTCTGGCTCCGGGGCTTATCCCCGAGCTTGTCCACGCCGATATGGAGGCGGATGCTCCGCTGGAGCTTTCGGTTTTTTTTGACCAACAGGGCATCCTGCACCTCGGGGCGTGGTTCAGCCCGCACTGCCTGGCGCATGATTGGGTTTCCGGCTTGCTCCAGAGCTGGCTTGCGGCTCTGAAGACCCTGCCCGCCTATCTGCCGCAGCAGACCCTGGACGCCATTTTTGCCGCCTGCGGCTGCCGTGCGGAGGATGTGGAGCGCATTGCGCAGCCGGATGCCGGACATGCGCCCTTGCTGTATCAGTCGCTGCTTGCGGAATCAGGGGTTTACACCCAGCAGGTGGAATTTCATTTTCGCGGCCCGGTGGATATTTTTGCGCTCATGCGCGCGTGGGAAGCGCTCACCGCGCGGCACGAAAGCCTGCGTTCCCTCTTTCCCATGCCGGTGGAGGGCGAATTTTACCGCGTGGTATTGCTCAAGGGCCGCACCAGTCTTGAATTTCACGACTTTTCCCACTTGCCGGAGGCCGAGGCCGAGGCTGAAGCACAGGCCCTGCTGCGCGCGGAACGGCAGCGCGGCTTTGACGTGCAGCGCGGCCCCCTGCTGCGGGCGCGGTTTTTCCGTCGGGGTGCCGACCGCGTGGTCATGAGCTGGTGCTTCCACCATCTGCTTATGGACGGCTGGTGCATGGGCGTGCTGCTGCGGGAGCTTTTTGCCCTGGCCGGGGCCAAGGGCGGGCCGGAAAACAGCCGTTTGCCGGAGCCTTTTCCGCTGGAGACCTATTCCCGCTGGCGCGCGCAATTTGATGAGCGTGCGGCGCGGGCTTACTGGGCCGGATTGTTGCAGGATTTCAACGGGCCAACCGGGGTTGAGCTGGCCCAACCGGCTCCCCGCGCTGCCACCCCCGGGGAATTTGACGAACCGCAGACAGTGGAACTGGAACTGGACGCCGCCCTGAGCGCCAGCCTGCAAGAGCTGGCAAAAACAGAGGCGGTGACGCTCTCCGCCCTTGTTCAAACGCTGTGGGCCATTGTGCTCAGCAATGCCAACAATGGCTGCCGCGACGTGGTCTTTGGCGTGGTCACTTCGGGCCGTCCGGCAGAGCTGGCGGGCATTGAGTCCGCCGTGGGGCTGTTCATTCAGACATCGCCGCTACGGGCGCGCTGGACAGCCAGCGAATCCCTCGGCGCGCTGCTGGCCCAGGTGAAAGAACAAAATCTGCAACAGATGCGCTATGGCTATGTGCCCCTGGCGACACTGGGCAGGAATTTGCTCGACCACCTGATGGTCTTTGAAAATTATCCTGTCGATACGTGTTTTGACCACAACCGTGTTGAACTGCGCGACATGCGCGGTTTTGAAAAACTGCCTTACGCTTTGGGCATTTCGGTTATTCCCGGCGTGAATCTGCGTTTTCGTTTTTTGTATGATCCCGAGCGGCTGCCAGAGGAGAGGGCGCTTGCCCTGCGCAACGGGCTGCATGCCGTGCTTGTGGCAGCGGCCTCGGAGGGAGGGCGTACCTGCCTTGCGCTGGAAGAAGCGGCGAATACCGCGCTGGCGGACGCAGAAAAGTCTGGAGCAGAGCAGGGCGAGGCTGAAAATGCGTCCGATAACGCTGCTGTCATAGCAGGGCAAGCCCAGGCTCCGCAGAGGCTGGATGTGGCGAATCTGGCAGAAACCGTGCGCGCGGCCTATGTCGCCGTGCTTGGTTGTCCTGTGGATTCTGTGGATGCGGATTTTTTCCAGCTTGGCGGCCACAGCCTCATAGCCATGAGTCTGCTCTCGCAGTTGAGCAAGAGCCTCTCTGTGACTGTGGGCATAGAGGACGTGATGGGCTATCCCAGCCCGCGCGCCCTTGCCGTTCACATTGGCAGTCTGGCAAAGGCGGATGTGATCATTCCCCGCGTGGAAGGGCTTGCAGTCTACCCCCTGTCGCCAGCCCAGCAGCGCATCTGGTTTCTGCAAAAGCTGCATGAGGGCGGTCAGGTTTATGTGATCCCCTTTGCGGCGCGGCTGCGCGGCCCGGTGGACCCCGTAGCCCTGCAAGAGGCCCTTACCCTGCTTGAAGAAAGGCACGATGCCCTGCGCCTGCGCGTGGCCCTGGATGCGCCGGAGCAACGTCTTGCTCCTGCTGGCGGCCTGCGGCTCGAATGTTACGATGCTCCCCTGACCGATGCCGCCTATTTGGGCATGAGCCTGCCTCTGGGACCGGAAAGGCCCTTGGTGCGCGTGGCCCTGTTCCGGCAGGAGGACGGCAGCCATGCGTTGTTGTTCTGCTTCCATCACATCATATTTGACGGCTGGTCGGCGGAAGTTATCACCCGCGAACTCAACGAAGCCTACGGCGCCGCGCTGCAAGACAGCCTGCCGCAGTGGCCGCCCCTGGAACTGGATTTTGCAAGCTACGCCCTGTGGGAATCGCAGCGGGAGGCGGAAGGACTTGAGCAGATATGCAGCGACCTCGCGCCCCTGCCGGAACGGCTGCGCCTGCCGCTGGATTATCCCCGCCCGGCAGTGCAGCGTTTTGAAGGGGCCGTGCAGAGCTTTGATCTTGGGCTTGAGCGCAGCCACGGCCTCAAGGACTGGGCCTTGCGGGCCGGGGTAACGGTATTCCCCGTGCTGCTCGCGTTGGTGGATGCCTTTTTGCTCCGCCATACCGGGCAGGACGATATTATTGTGGGTTGCCCTGCGGCAAACAGGGAGCATGAGCAGGTTCAGGGGGTTGTGGGCCTTTTTGTCAACACGCTCGCAGTGCGGGCGCGCATGAACGCGCAGGGCGGCTTTGCCGAGCTGGCGGGCACGGTGGATGCCGCGTTCAGAAAATCATTGTCCGCGCAAAACTGCCCCTTTGAAAAAGTTATCGAAGCCGTGGGGGTGGAGAGAAATGCCGCGCGCAATCCCGTGTTTGACGTATTTGCCGCGCTGGAAGACGCAAGCTGGAACAATTTTGGCCGCCCCCCCCTGTGCATGGAGCCTCTGCCTCTGCCGCACCTGTGCAGCAAGTTTGACCTGAGTTTTTACTTCAAGGAGCGGTCGGACGGCGGCTATACGGTGGATGTGGAATACTGCACCGAGCTTTTCAGCCCGCAGACAGTCCGCCGCATGACCGAGCGCCTGCTGACCCTTGCGGACGCCGTGCTGGCTGATGATGCAAAACCCTTGGCCGAACTGGATATTCTGCCAGCGCGGGAGCGCGCAGAACTTGCCAGCTTTAATGATACGGCGGAACCGCTGGATGTCGCCGCCGACATGGACAGCCGTTTTCGCGCTCAGGCTGCCCGCACTCCCCATGCCATGGCAGTGATGGACGCCGCAGGCACGGCTGTTTCCTATCGGCAGTTCAACGTACAGGTGGATGCCGTGTGCGCATGGCTGCAAGGGCAGGGCGTGGCGCGCGGTCAGTATGTGTGCGTGTGCTTTGAGCGCTCGCCCGCAATGCTGGCCTGCATTTTTGCCGTTTTGCGGCTTGGGGCAGTCTATGTGCCGCTTGCCGCCACATTGCCTGATGAACGCATGCGGTCCGTGTTTGAAGACCTCGGACAGTGCGTGGTGCTGTGCGAAGCGCGCTTTGCGGAGGCCTTCCGCAAAAATTTGCAGGACGGGCAGAATGGGCAGTGCGGCCAGCGCGTGCTCTCGCCTGATTTTGAGGCGCTGGTCGCTGGGGCGCAGGTGCCGGGCGCTGTTCCTCATTATGAAGCGGAACCCTTGCCGCCGGATTCCCCGGCCTACGTGATCTTTACTTCCGGTTCCACCGGGCGGCCCAAGGGCGTGCCTATCGAACACGCCAGCGTTGCCAACCGTCTGTTGTGGATGCAGTCGCGCTTTCCCATCGGGCAGGGCGACGAGGTGCTGCAAAAAACCACCATCACCTTTGACGTGTCGGTGTGGGAGTTGTTCTGGTGGTCGTGGCAGGGCGCGGGCATTGCCCTGCTGGAACCGAATGCGGAGAAAAATCCCGCCCTCATCGTGCAGGCCATAGAGGCCCGCCGGGTCACGGTGCTGCATTTTGTGCCGTCCATGCTGCGGGCCTTTCTGGATCATCTGGAGGGGCACCCCGGCGATGTGCGCAGGCTGCGGTCATTACGCTACGTGTTCACCAGCGGCGAGGCCTTGCCCCGCGAGCTTGTGGCGCGGTGGAGCGCCCTGACGCATGCGGATCAGTTGCAGGTGGAACTGCACAATCTCTACGGCCCCACCGAGGCGACCGTGGACGTGTCGTGGCAGCCCTGCCTGAACACGCCGCCCCATGCGGTACCCATTGGCCGTCCGGTCAGCAATACCCGGCTGTACGTGCTGGATGCCTGCAAGAACCCTGTGCCGCTGGGTGTAACGGGCGAGATTTATATCTCGGGCATACAGGTTGCCAGAGGTTATCTGAACAGGCCCGAACTCACTGCCCAGCGTTTTATGGACGATCCCTTTGCCCCCGGCAGCCGCATGTACCGTACGGGTGATCTGGGGCGCTGGCTGGCCGATGGCAGCATTGAATACCTCGGGCGCAACGATGATCAGGTGAAAATTCGCGGCTATCGCATTGAGCTTGGCGAGGTCGAGGCGGCGCTTGGGCGCTGCCGGGGCGTATCACAGGCAGTGGTGCGGATGGGACGCATTGGCGAATACGCGGCGCTTGAGGCCTTTTTGTTGCCGCAGGGTGGCGCGCGGCTTGATCTGGCGGGCATCCGCGCGGAGCTTGCGGCCCTGCTGCCAAACTACATGTGCCCGTCCCGCTTTTTTGTGGTGCAAGATATCCCGCTGAGTCCTTCGGGCAAGGCCGACCGCAAGCGCTTGCAGGGCTACCCCCTGCTGGCAGGTGGGGAGAAGGATGCCGCCTCTGCTGCGCTTGGGCCGGATGCATTCCAGCCAACTTCACAAACTGGCGGGCAAACTGGCTCGGACTCCGGCCTCTCCCCCGCATTGATCGAAGCCGTGCGCGAAGTGTGGCGGCAGGTCATGCCAGAAGTGGAAGCGGGTTCTGATCTGGGATTTTTTGACGCGGGCGGCAATTCGCTCCTGCTGGTGCGGCTGCACACCCTGCTGGACAAGCAATGGTCGGGAGTATTCACGCTGGCGGGGCTTTTTTCAGAAAGCACCATCCGCGCGCAGGCCGCCTTTATTGCGCGGACGCAGCAGGTTGGCAGCACCGTTGCCGTCTGCCGTGCAACCACAGCGCCCATAGCCATTATCGGGATGGCCGTGCGCCTTGGCGACTATGCCGATGTGCAGAGCTTCTGGCGCGATCTTGCCAGAGGCGCGGACAAAAATATTCCCATGTCCGAAAAACGGCGCGGCGAAACGCGGCAGATATTTGATGCCGTGGGCCTTGCCTTTGACGATGCCCGCCTGCGCGAGGCCGCCTATCTTTCGGATATTTCCTCCTTTGATTATCGGCGGTTCGGCCTTTCGCCCAACGATGCCAGCCTGCTTGACCCGGCCCAGCGCGTATTTCTTGAAACGGCCCTGCGTGCTCTGGACGATGCGGGCTACGGCGGCAGCGCCCTTGAAAACGCCGATGTGGGCGTTTTTGTGGGGGCAAGCCCGGTGCGTCTGTTCCAGACTGCCGTAACGCGGGCCTTCCCCGATCTGGCGGAGCAGACCTATCTGCTCAATGTGCCTTCCAACGTGCTGGCCCGCCTGAGCTACATGAAAAACTGGCACGGCCCTGCGGCCAGCGTTGATACGGCCTGTTCGTCTGTGCTGGCGGCCCTGCATCAGGCCTGCCGCAGCCTGCACGAGGGCGAGTGCGCCGTGGCCCTTGTGGGCGGCGCGCATGTTATTGATCTGCCTGTAAAGGCCGATGCAGCCTTTGCCATCGAGTCTGTCTCTGGCCGTACAAGAACCTTTGACGCCGAGGCCAAAGGCGTTGGCGCGGGCGAAGGGGCGGCGGTATTTCTGCTCAAGCCGCTCGATGCCGCACTGCGCGATCATGATGCCATACATGCGGTAATCCCCGGCAGCGCCGTTAACCAGGACGGCAAGTCCTCCAGCATGGCCGCGCCCAATCCCGAGGCGCAGGCCGAGGTCATTGACCGCGCTGCGCGGAATGCGGGCGTCTCCCTGGCAGATATCCAGTTTTTTGAGGCCCACGGTACGGCTACGGTTTTGGGCGACCCTGTGGAAATTGAGGGTCTGCGCAGGGCCTTTGCCCGGCAGGGCGCGCAGCGGGAGCAAAAAGCGCTTATCGGTTCGGTCAAGGGTAATCTGGGGCATCTGGATGCCGCCGCTGGCGCTGCTGGCCTCGCAAAGGCCGTGCTCTGTCTTGAAAACGGCCTTGTACCGCCGCAACCGCATTTTGAGCGGCCAAATCCGCACATTGATTTTGAGGCCGCGCCCGTGCGTGTGGCGCAAAAGCTTGAGCCGCTCCCTCCGCAGGAGCGGCCCTGGCGCTGCGGTGTCAGTTCTTTTGGCCTCAGCGGTGTAAATACCCATGTGATTGTGGCGGAGCATCAGGCGGAGCCTTTGCCGCAGGACGACGGACACTGGCAGTGCGTGGTATTTTCCGCCCCGGACGAGGCCTCGTTGCAGGACTACGCCAGGGCGGTCGCGGCGGCTGTGGCGCGCAACGAGGGCTGGCCCCTGCATGCCGTTGCCGCCACCCTCATGACAGGGCGGGATGCTCTGCCTGTGCGTGCGGCTCTTGTGGCGCGTTTCCGGCAGGGACTGCTTGAACAGCTGGAGGCTGGCCTCACGGGCGTTGCCGTGGCCAGCGCGGGTCGTCATGACAGCCGGGACAGCATGGAAAATCCCCTTCCCGGCGCATTCTTTGCCTCGCAGGAAGCGGCGCAGGCAGCCGCCAGCGCCTATCTTGCCGGGGCAAGCCTTGCATGGCCCGCAGAAAGGCCCGTCTACAGGGTGCATCTGCCCGCAGCTCCTCTCGCCGCCGCTACATTGTGGCCGCGTTTTGCAGCGCATTTTCTTTCCGACCCAGTCATGACACCTGCCGGAAAGGCTTTTGCCCTTGCCGTGGACAGGCCGGATTTCTGGCCTGCTGGGGAGCACAGGCTTGAAGGCACCCCCTTGCTGGTGGGCATGGGCCTGCTGGATTGTCTGGGATGGATTGGCGGAGCCGCCCCCCTGAGTCTGCACGATCTGCGCTGGCGCAAGCCCGTAGCCTGCGGCCCCGGATGCCGCGCAGTGCTGCTGGCGCGGGAGCAGGGCGATGCCCTTGCCGTGGAGCTGCACCACTTTGAGCCTGCCGACCATAAAGCTGGCGAGACGTTTACCAAAGGGCAGGCCACAGGCACATGGAGCGTGGCCGCCAGCGGTTTATTGCGCGGCGGGATTGCCCGCCCTGCGGCGTTGAATCTGGCTACAGTGCGCGAAGGTCTGCGCGAAATTGCGCAGCAAGATACGCCGGAAGATTCGCCGCTCATGGTCAGCGGGCGTTGGCAGTGCCGCAAGGCGCTCTGGGTGGCGGAGGACGGCAATACCCTGCTGGCAGAGCTGTGCCTGCCCGAGGCCTATCGGGCGGATTTCAATACCTTCCGCTGGCATCCGGCCATGATGGACATTGCCGCAAGCCTTGCCCTGCGCGGGGCTTACGGTTTTGTGCCCGCTGGTTGCCGCATGGCGCGGCTCTACAACCCTCTGACCGCGCAGGCCTTTGCGCTGGTGCGTATTACCGACCGTCAGCAGGGTATGATCGTGGCCGACTGCACGGTGACGGACGCCTCGGGCCAGATTGTTGCGGAGCTTGAAGGAATGACCTTTATGGCCCTGCGCAAGGGGCAAACCGCTGGCAAATCCGGCCCGGATATTTTGCAGCCGCAGCCGGAACTGTACGCCATCGGGTGGAAGCAGGCCGATCTGAAAGGCTCTATTGCCGGGCCGCAAAACATCATCTTGCTTGGCGGGCAGGGTGGCCTTTTGGGTGAGGCTCTTAAGCCGCTTGCCCACGCGCGCCGTCCCTTGCCCGCGCATGCGGATGAAGCCCGCGCGCTGGCGCATGAAATTCTGGCTGGCCCCACAGATCATCTGCTCTGGCTGCCCAGCTTGCAGTCGGGCGGGCAAAACGACACATGGCCGCTTTGCGCCCTGCTGCAAGAGGTTTGCAGCGGCGGGCTGCGCCGCCCCCTGCGCGTCACAGTTGTGGGCAGCGGGGCCTTTGTGCCGGATACCTCCGCCCATGAACCGCATCAGGCATGTTTGCCGCAGGGCGCGTTGTACATGGGGCCGCTGCTCTGCCTGCCATGGGAAGAACCCAGGATTTCCTGCGCCTATGTGGAGCTTGAGGAGCAGAATGCAGCTTCCGTAGCGGCCTTTGTGGCCAGCCTCGGGCTGGTTGACGGGCCGTATGTGGCGGCACACGATGGCACGGTGCGTGTGCGCGAGCTGGTCAAACTGCCGTCTGCGCCTGCCTCGACCGCCATACCTGTTATAACAAGGAACGGCTGCGTGGTGATCACCGGCGGCCTTGGCGGCATGGGCCAGACGCTGGCGCGCCAGATTCATGAGCGCCACGGGGCGCGGGTGGTTTTGCTGCACAGAAGCAGCCAGTTGCCGCCCCATGCGCTGGAGGGCGTGCCCTTTGCCGCCTTCCGTTGCGACGTTACGGATGCCGCGCAGGTTGAAGAGGTTTTTGCAAAAATCCGGCGCGAGGTCGGCCCTGTGCAAGGCGTCATTCATACGGCTGGCGTGGCTGGCAGGGGTTACCTGCTGACCAGCGACAGGCAGGGATACGAATCCGTGCTGGCCCCCAAGGTGACTGGCGCCTGGAACCTGCACAAGGCAACCCTTGGTGATGATCTGGCCTTTTTTGTGCTGGCTTCATCGCGCACGGCCCTTGTGGGCGCGCCGGGGCAGAGTGATTACACCGCCGCCAATGCCTATTTGAACGCGTTTGCCCGGTATCGGCGCAGCCTTGGGCTGCCCGGGCTTTCCATCAACTGGAACACATGGTCGGGCGTGGGCATGGCCGTTCGCGAGGGGCTTGGCAACGGGCCGGAAGCCGCAACCATGCTTGCGCCGCAGCAGGCCCTTGCCGTGCTTGAGGCCGCGCTTGCCAGCGGCGAGGATCTTGTGGCTGTGGGCATGACGGGCGAAAGCGCAGCGAATTTTGCCCTTAACGGCCTGCCCGGGAGCGAGTTGCCCGGCAGCATGTTGGGCAGCGCGTCAATCAGCAGCAGTGCGGCGAAGGGCAATGCCACGCAGGCGCAACCCGGCGTTAATGCCGACAGTCTTGATGGGGCGGCCCTGCTTGAGATTATCCGCGATTGCCTTGGATATGACAGACCGCTGACCAGAGAGGACGACTTTTTTGATCTGGGTGGCGATTCCATTGCCGCAACGCGTATTGTGAATCGGCTGGACAAGGAGGCGGGGCTTGCCCTCGCTGTGGCGGATCTGCTGGAAAGCGACACCCTCGGCGATATTGTCGACTGCGCCCTTGCCTCGCGCAAGCCAGCGCAGCCGCTGCAAAAGAACGAGGAAACAACGCCAGTTCTGGATAAGTACCCCGTGGGCAACGAGCAGCTTGCCATCCTGTATGCCGACATGGTCAGCGAGGGCGATCTAGGTTTCAACCTGCCAGCATTCCTTGTGATGCCGCCAGATGCAGATGCGGCGCGGCTTGAAAAGGCCCTTGCCCAGATTGTGGAGCGGCATGAGGCGCTGCGCACCAGCTTCTGCGACTTTGAGGCCGAGCGTCCGGCCATGATTATTCATCCGTTTACGGGATTTACCCTTGAAGAAAGGCGCATCCCCGATCTTGCGCACAAGGATGCTGTTATCCGACCCTTTAACCTGCGCAACGAAACGGGCTTTCGCGCCTGCCTGCTTGTGACCGATGCGGGTGAAAAGATCTTGTTCATTGACCTGCACCACGCCCTTGGGGACGGCAGAACCATGTCGCTGCTCAATGTGGAGTTGTACCGTCTGTATCACGGGCTGGAGCTTGCGCCTGTGACCGCGCAGATGAAGGATATCGCCTGGCGGCAGGTCATGCATCCCGATCCCGAAGCGGCAGCCTACTGGCAGAATATTTACAAGGGCGAATTGCCCCGGTTGGATCTGCCCGCATCGCATCCTCGGCCCCGGGTGCACACGGGCAGGGGCGGCACGTATGAATTTGACCTCGCGCCGGAGCTTGTGCAGGCCATCAAGGGTTTGGCCCGCAGGGAAGGGCTGACCAACTATCAGGTTTCGCTCTGCGCCTGGAGCCTGCTGGCGCAAGCCTACACCGGCTCGCAGGATATTGTGGTCGCTGTTTCAATGGACGCGCGGGGCGAACATCTCAACACCGCAGGCATGCTGGCCTCCGTGCTGCCGCTGCGTTTCAGCGTAGACCCCGACCAGCCGCTTTCCGCCCTGCTGCGCGCCACGCGGCAGGTAAGCAACGAAGGCATGCGGCACCGCTCTTACATCCTTAACAGCCTGCTGGCCGACCTCAGGCAGACCGCATGGCCGGACAGATCGCCCCTGTCGGAGATCATCCTCTCGTACATGAACTTTGAATTTGCCGCCGAAGGGCAGGGCCTGTTTGAATCCCTGCGGTTCAGCAAATTCTCCAGCAAGACGGATCTTTCCATCTTTGTGAGCGATATTGGTGAGAGCATAAGCATTGCCCTTGAATACTACGCAGACCTGTTCAGCGAGGCCGATGTGCTGCGCATGGCCCGCGATTATGTGCGCATGCTTGAACTCATGACCTCCGCGCCTGCGGATGCGCCGCTGCGCTTTACGCCCACTGATTTGCCGTGCGCCGCTGGCGGTGCGGTCATCCTTGAAACGTGCGAGGCCCTGGCCCCGGCAGCCTTGCAGCAAGGTGTTGAGGCAGTGGCTGCGGGCAAGGGAGCATCTGCCGAGGCTGTGTTGCTGGCGGTGTTTGCCGTGCTGATGGGCAAGGTGACCCAGCAGGAGCAATTTGTGGTGGCGGTGCCGCCAGAGCGCGCCATCAGGTTCAGTATTGACGACAATATGGAGTTTGAAGAACTGCTGGCCTTCACGCAAAAGGGGCTGACGGATAAGGCTGGTACGGGCGATGCTGACCACGGGGTCTCTGCCCTTGCTGATGATAACATGCCCCTCATGCAAAGTGCCCTGCGTTTGGGTTTTGCATTTGCGCGGGGGGGCGTCTCTATCCCTGATGCGCAAGGGAGGGGGTATGGTCTTTTCTGCTCGGTCCAAGAACAGAAGGAAGGTCTGGCCCTGCATTTTGCGTATGATCCGCAACAGCTTGGCGCGGAAACCGCTCAGGACTGGCTGACTTATTACGGGAATTTTCTTGAAGGCATAATTGAAGGGGCGGCATGATGAAGTTATCGGATTTTTCCTTTGCCACTCCAGAAAAAAAATCTGCAAGGCCAGAGTCTGCCAGTATTTCCTGCTCTGGCCCGCATACTGCGAGCGCCACGCAGGCAGGGGGGGAGTTTGCCAGCCTTGAGCATCTGTTCCGCAGCATTGCTGACGCAAGGCCAGAAGCCGAAGCTCTGACCGGGGGCGGCCATGGGCTGACCTTCAGTGAGCTGGACGTTCTCTCGGAACGCATTGCCCGTTTCATTCTTGCGCAGGGGTATGGGCACGAGGCCGTGGTGGGCGTGCTGTGCGCGCGCGGCGCGGTGTATCTGGCTGCGGGACTTGGCATTATGCGGGCCGGGGCAGTGTATCTGCCCGTGGAGCGCGAGCAGCCGCAAAGCCGCAAAGAGGCCATGCTGCGGCCCGCAAGCCTGATTATTGCCGACAGCGCCTGCCTGCGCGAAGCCGAGTATTTTCACTACAGGAATCCCGGCATTCGGCATGTGCTCTGCCTTGATGCGCAGGACTATGACGATGCCCTTGAAAAAGGCACAGGCCTTGTCAGCACCGAATACTGGGAGCAGGTGGCGCAGGGGGGCAGCGACATGGGCTGGAAGAGCGATTTTGACGCCGCCCCCTGCCCGCGAAGCGATCTCGCGGCCATGGCCGCTGCCGTGCTTGAGAAATGCGGGCTGGCTCACAAGGCGGATTATCTCCGCGCAGGCCGCAAAGTGCTGGATGTGGGCAGCGGGTCTGGTTGCGTGGCGCAAGCGCTTGCCAAGGCCGTGCAGGAATATGCGGCTGTGGATCTGGCCCGCAATGAACTCAGCCGCCTTGCCAGTTTTGACGCTGCCGCCAGGGTGACGCCGTATCGTATGGAAGCGGCGGACATTCATTTTCTTGAAGGTCAGGCCTTTGACGTGGTGGTCATAAACGGCGTGGTGGAAAATTTCCCCGGCTACAACTATCTGCGCAGGGTGCTGCATCACGCCGTGGAGATGCTCACGCCTGACGGCCTCGTTTTTGTGGGGGCGGTGCGCGATCTGGATTGCCGGGACGACCTGCGGGCTGCCTTGCAGACACATGCCCTTGCCACCGGCGATCAAACCGGCCTGCTGCGGCTTGATGCCTCTGAGGAATTGTTTGTTCCCCGCCAGTTTTTTACGGAGTGGGCGGCGCGCTGCCCTGTGTCGGTGGAAGTGACATTCTCCCCTTGCATTTTTGGGCAGAACCATGAGCAGAACCGTGTGGATGGCGGCAAGCAGCAAGGGGAGCAACCTTACCGTTATGATGTGGTCATCCGCCCCGGCGGCAGTCGCTCTCTGGTTCCGATTTCGCGGTTTGGGGCCCAGCATTTGCCGCCTGCGGGCGGGCAAGCCCTGCCCCCATGCGATCCCGCCCAGGCTGCCTATATCGTCTATACCAGCGGTTCAACGGGCACTCCCAAGGGGGTGGTGGTTGAGCACTGCAACCTCATGCACATTTTGCGCGCCCTGCGGCCCTATGCGGCGGGCTGCGAGAGGGTGGGGCTGGTTGCGCCCCTGTCGTTTGACGCTTCTGTGCAGCAGTTGGCCGTGTCTGTCTTCAGCGGCAAGAGCCTGCACGTGCTGTCGGACGAAGAACGCAAGAATCCCTCGCTTTTTTGCGCCTGCGCGCGTGAGCGCGGGCTTGACCTGTGCGACATGACGCCCGCGTTTTTCAACGTGCTCACAGACTGGCTTGCCGAGCAGCGTCAGCCTTTGCCGCTCAAGGCTCTGCTGCTGGCGGGCGAAGTGCTGCGGCCCGATGTGATCCGCAAATTTTACGCCATCCCCGGCAACGAGGATGTGGTGCTGTTCAATGTGTACGGCCCCACGGAATGCACGGTGGACAGCAGCGCCTTTCGCATAGATGTGGGCAACCATCAGGATTTTACCGCCTACCCCATTGGCAGTCCTCTTGAAGGCGTGCGCATCTGCGCCATGGATAAAAATTGTCAGGAGCTGCCCGATTCAGTCACTGGCGAACTGTGGATTTTGGGCAATGGTGTGTCGCGCGGCTACCTGAATAACGCCAGCCCCGGTGCGTTTGTGGAAAAAGACGGCCAGCCCTGCTATCGCACGGGTGACAACGGTTATGTGCAGAACGGCCTTGTTTTTTTCCGTGGACGCGAAGACCAGCAGGTGAAGATACGCGGCAACCGGGTGGAACCTGGCGAGGTGGAAAAGGCCGTTGCGGGCTTTCCCGGCGTGCGTCAGGTGGCGGTGGTGGCGGATACCTTTCGCGCCGGGGAGGAAAAGACCCTCGCCGCCTATGTGGTGGGCGATGTGGATATGGCCCTGCTGCGCGGATACCTAGAGCAACACCTGCCGCCGTACTGCGTGCCCGCCTATTTTGTCCCCATGATGGAATTGCCGCTTTCGCTCAACCGCAAGATAGACAAAAAGGCTCTGCCGTCACCCCTGGGCGGGGTGGAAATTCAGCGCGGGCGCATGCCTGTCGGGCCTGTGGAAGAAAAACTGGCCGAAATATGGAAGCGACTGTTGGGCTTTGAAATCACCGATGCCAATGCTGGCTTTTTCAGTCTGGGCGGTCACAGCATTCTTTCCATCAGGCTTATTGCCATGATCGAAAAGGAAATGGGCGTGCATGTGGCTGTGAACGAGCTGGTCTCGCATTCAAGCATCGCGCAGCTTGCGTCCCTGCTGGCCGGAAAGACCGAAAAGCGTGAAAGCCCCGTTATCCAGCTGCAACACTGCGAAGGCGGCAAGAACCTTGTGCTGTTTCACCCTGTTGGCGGCAGCGTGTTCTGCTACAGCGACCTTGCGCGCCTGCTTGGCGGCAAATATTCGGTCTATGCCGTCGAGGCGGCGGGCTTCAGCCAGCGCCGCACGTCGCTTACAACAGAGCTGCATACGGTTGAGAGCCTGGCGGAGTATTATCTGGACGAAGTACTCAAGGTCGAGAGCCGCGATATCATCTGGGGCGGCTGGAGTTTCGGCGGTCTGCTGGCCTATGAATGTTCCCGGCGGTATGCGACACTGGGCAACCGCAGCGAGCCTGTCATCATTCTTGATACCGTGGCCGACAATACCCGCGCAAAACAGATGGCGGCCAAGGATGACATCGAACTGTTGCAGCTCATTTTGCAGCAAGGTATGGCCTTTGACCCCGTAAAGCTCCGCGCCATGCCGCGTGAACAGCAACTGGGCTACCTTGTGGAATGCGGTGAGAAAAGCGGATTGCTGCCTGCCGGGTTCAGCGCCGTGCAGATGGACAATCTGTTGCTGACCTATCGCGGCAACACCCTGGCGGCTGCGCGTTACGAGCGGCCAGGCCCTTCAGACTGCAAACTGTTGCTGGTGCGCGCGCTGGATTTTGCAACTAACCCGCAGATAATAATGAATGACGACTATCAGGGTTGGGCCCGTTTTTTGAAGAAGGAAAATATCTCGCTGCGCTGGGCGCAGGGCACCCACGAAACCATGCTTTCTGCCGGCCTTGCCGCAAATGTGGCCCAGCTTATACTGGAATATCTTGAAGCTGAAAAATAGTCGGAGATATTTATCTATAAAAAGTCTAGATATCGTCCTGGAGAATTTCTTAACAATGTTGTAAAATTGTTGTCGGTTAAAAATGAGAGTTGTTTCTATTTAGAGTAAGTGTGACGCTCATTTTACAAACTGCTTTTGCACGTCATTTGTGCCAAGAAATGCTTTTTTTGATTCAGTGAAAGTTTTTTTTCATTTTCCCCTAAAGTTTTTGCTTGAATTTTATGTTCCGGAATGAAACAGTCGTCCTTACGCTTGCAAGGCTGTTTTTTTCCGGTATTTTTTTTTATTTTGCGCCCTCCAGGCATGGATGGCGTGCGGCCACGCGCAGAAGTTGCCCCTTGAACTCTAAATGTCTGTTAAGGCAACAGCCTGTCAGGCAAGCAGAATTGTGCTGATGTGTTTTGTCGCCCCCGTTTTGCTAAGTGCGCATTGGGGACTTGCTTTGCTGGTACATGTGCAGCGTTGAAGTTGTGCCTGTATATATTGGTGCGTAATTGTAATTGTTTATTCTTGCACAACAGTATTCATGTAATCGTTTTATGTGTGTTATGGGGTTTGCCTTTTATTTTGCATCAAGGCTCTTATTTTTATTCAGTTCTTTTGTCTGATTATTGCAGGATATGGCATTAAGGAGTGTGGTCTCGTATTGATACCTTCTTGTTGCCAATAAATAAATATCTACTTTTATATTAAGCTGCGCCGATTTTAAGGTTCATTTGGTATTAGTTATTAAAGATTACAGGCTATTGTCTTTGTTCCGGGTTTTCGTATATGAGAGGCTTTGAGTTCAGGCACCTGCCTGGGCAAGTTGTGTTACCGTGCGCAGGGGCAGTGCAAACCCTAGCTCAGGATTTTGCCATGCAATCTCAAAAAGAGTCCAGGCTGTTTTTGCAAAAGCTTTTGCAAAATCCGCCGACGCTTCCGTTTGAACCCAAGCTGCTTCCCCTGCTGTTTGCGGTTACCCAGGAAGGCTCCAATGCCTCGGTGCGCTCGGTCGTTGCACTGATTGAAAAAAGTCCACGGCTCGCAACACGTGTGCTCACAGTGGCCAATTCGGCTGCATATGGGCTTGAATTCAAGGTTTCTACCCTGCAAAGAGCCATCAGCATCATGGGCCTGCGCGAAGTGCGCCTGCTTGTGCTCATGGTGGGCATGTCGTCGTTTATACGCGAGGCCCAGCTTCCCAAGACGTTTGATACTGCGGCATTCTGGAAACACCTGCTTTCTGTTGCAACCATTGCCCGAACCCTGGCGGATGTGCTTGGCGGAGATAACGGCGCATGCGGGCCTTGCGCCTGCGCTGGCGAGCGCCTGGTTATGGTGCCGGACGAGGCATATATAGCTGGCTTGCTGCACGATGTGGGCAAGATTTTTTTTGCTGCCGCACGCCCAGAACTCTGGGAAAAGACGGCAGAAATGGAACAGGCCGAAAATTGCGGCAGTTCCGAGGCTGAAACCGCGCAGCTTGGCATGGACCACGGGCTTATTGGGGCGGCAGTGATGCACCAGTGGAAGCTGCCTCTGGTGCTTACCGAACCCATAAACCTGCACCACTCGCCCGAGCTTGCCACAACGTATAAAATGGAGGCGCGCCTGCTTGCTGCGGCCAACGCCTTGGCGCATTGCAGCCACGATGCGCCCATGCTGAAGAGCAAGGCGGGCGAACACCTGCCCGAGGGGTGTGATCTTGATGCCGTGAGCGCGGCTGTGCTTGAAAGTATGGTCAGAATACAGGAAGCCGGTTTTGCTGAGCTTGATGCATAGCCCGTGCGTGGGCCTGATGCCGCATCTGTTTTTTTCAACTTTTCTTGAGGCTCACACTTGAGGCGCGCACATGGATATTGAAACCGGCCTTGATAACCTGCTGCGCGGGCAATTCGACGCTGCGCTGGCTGAATTTGAAGGCTGCGGGCAGCAGCCCACAGCAGAGAAACTGTGCGAGCTCACGCGGGCCTGCGCTGATCTTTCTGCCTATGCGGCGGCACTGGCAGAGGGGGATCTGTCTGTCCGCCCGCCCAAATCCTGCCGTCACTTTTCCACACACCTTGAAAGCCTGCACGCCAAGCTCAAGCGTCTGGCGCGGCAGCTGCTCATATTCAGCGCGGGCTACCCCATGCCTGCGGTTGACGATATGGGTGACCTCTCTGACGGACTGACCTTTCTTATCAATCAGGCGCAGACCTGCAAAAAGCAGGTCGAGCACGACCAGAATCACGATGTGGAAACCGGCCTTATGAACCGCCGGGCCTTTGTTCGCGGCGTGCGCGAAGCCTTGCAGATGCAGCCCGGCAAATTTGGCGTACTGCTTTCGTGCGGTCTGGATAATCTCAAGTACGTGAATGAGTCGCACGGGTATGATGGGGGTGATCTGTACATAAGCAAGGTTGTTGAAGCCTTGCAGATGTGCGAAAATGACGCAGTGCTGCTGGCCCGCACGGCAGGCAGCGAATTTGCCGTCTTTGCCCACGGCTTTGATAATGAAGAAAGCGCCTTGCGCTTTGCTCAGGATAACCGCAAAACCCTGCTGAACACCACCATTGAACTGCCCAATGAGGTCGTGCGCATACGCGCATCACTCGGGGTGGCCGTGTATCCTAGCGATGCCATGACCGGCGATGTGCTCATGAATTATGCCAGCCACGCCATGTTTGAAGTGCAGAATTTCAATCGCGGCACGCTCATGCGGTTCAATCCCGAAGTTTACCGGGCCAAGGCCAATATTTTGAGCCGTCAGGAACGGCTGGACGAATTGCTTGAAGGCCAGTTGATCCGCTTTGCCTTTCAGCCCATCGTGAGCCTGAAAGATGGCTCAATCTACGGCTATGAGGCGCTCATGCGCTCCACAACCCCGCATTTTGCCTCGCCGCTTGATGTGCTGCAACTGGCAGAGGCGCAGTCAAAACTGCCCCAGCTTGAGCATATGACCTTCAGGATGATTTTTGACTGGATGGACAAAAACCTCCCTTCGCTCGGGGCCAGAAAGATATTTTTCAACGCCATTTCCGCGCAGTATCTGGATGCCCGGGAGCTGCGCAACATGCACCCGCGGTACGAAGACATAAGCCGCAACATGGTGTTTGAAATCATAGAAACCGCCAGCAGCGAGGAGGGCCTTGCCCAAAAGGTGCGCGAGCTGCGCACGGAGCTGGCGGCCTTTATCGCCATTGATGACTTTGGCTGCGCCCACTCAAATGCGCTGCGGCTTTTGAATATTTCGCCCGAGATTCTCAAGATTGACAGCTTTTTTATCCGCGCCATCCACAAGGCGCCCGCATCCAAGAGGGAATTTCTTTCAAATATTCTTGTGTATTGCCGTTCAAAGGGCATTCTCACAGTGGCGGAGGGTGTGGAAACTTGTGAGGAACTTGCCAGCGTGGTAGCTCTGGGGTTTGATCTTGCTCAGGGCTTTTATCTGGCAAGGCCGGAATTTGTCCTGCAAGAGCTTGCGCCAAGCCAGATTGAAGAAATCACCGCGCTCAAGCGCACAGTCTGATTCTGTTTTTTTCTTTCTGCTTCTTCCTTTTCTCTTCTCCATTTTTCCGTTCCCTGCATGTGCAGTCTGCAAATCGACTGCCTCATCCGCCCTCATTCCTTTCATTCCGTTATGCCCAAAAGGCGCGGGATATCCCAGTCTTCCGTCTCATTGAATGAAAGCGCCCGGCTCACGCAAATCCTGCTTTCCGCCGACAGGTCAAGCCTCTCTTCCATCTGGGCTACCCCTCTGGATTTTCTGATAATGATCACCGTTGGCCGGGTTGGAAAATCGGGGTTGCAGTTGCTTATGAGGCCCATGCGCCCGTCTGAAAGCTTAACCCCTGTTCCTAACGGGAAGACCCCCACCATTCTTATGAATGAATCCGCAAAACCGCGCGGCCATGCCGTTCCGTCCATTTTGTATATGATTGCCAGCGCATGGCTGGGGCAAATGGCGGATTTGTATACGCGCCTGGATGAAAGCGCGTCATACACATCGCAGATAGAGATGATACGCCCAAAAAGGCCGATGGCCGAGCCTTTGAGTCCGTATGGATACCCCAGGCCATCGTGCATCTCGTGATGCTGGGCTGTGCCCTCCAGAATTTCTGGTGCGATGCGTGGTATCTTGCGCAAGGCGTCATAGCCGAGCAGCACGTGCGATCGCATGACGGCAAATTCAGCCGGGGAAAGCGTGCGCGGCGCGTTGAGGATTTCTCTCGGTACGAGGGCCTTGCCGTAATCATGAAACAGCCCGGCCATACCGGCAAGTTGTTGCTGCTGATCAGTGAGGCCCAGATGCCGGGCAAAAGCTACGGCGAAAATGGCCACGTTGACGCTGTGCCTGTATGTGTATTCGTCTCGCCCTTTCAGGTTGGCAAGGGTCAGCATGGCGTTGGCGTTGCGCTTGAGGGCAAGAATGATGGACTTAACGCAGGGTTCTGCCCCTGCAATGTCGGCGCTGTCGCACACGCCGGAAGTCATGGCGGCTTTTACATGGGCGTAGGCGGCAGCGTGCGCTCTTTGCGCCTGGGCAATGTGGCGTGAAAAAACGCGCGGCAGCGCGCAGCCCGGCTCATACGTGGGAACGGCGCGCTCCGGATCGTGAATTACTTCGGTAAAGCCCTGCTGGATGATCCCGTCAATTTCTGCCTGATCGGCCACAAGACCCTCGCGCATGTAGAGCAGCGGGGCATTGATCCAGGAAATGCCCGGATTGAGCACGTACATTCCCGGCTTCAGGTTTGCTATAGGTATCCGTTCCGCAGGCATGCTGGTGGATCCTTTGGCAGGCATTTGCGTTTATTTTCACTACAATAATATAACACTTCAAAATTTTAGGAGTAAAGGGATAAAACGCGCCGTTTTTGCAACTGACTGATTGGATTGTTCAAAATTTCTTTTTGCGTCAGCTCTCAATTTGATTGGTAGCACCGCACCAATGTGAAATTAATATTTTATCACTCTTGTATGAAAAAAGTGATTTCCAATATGCTGAAATTATAAATAAAAAAAATTGAGTGTGCACTCAAGTTATAAAAACTACAATTAAATTAGGGTTTAAAGAAAGTGTGTGAAAACAGGAACCTGGCTGGAAATTAAAAAAAAACTGTGCTAGCGACAATGCTTCCTAATTAAATTACCAGACAAGATTAGTACAGTTGCGGTGGCTTGGAAATGTTTGCAACGGCACATCTGAAGTGGTTTCCACTTCAGGCTGATTTTAGGATTGGCGCGATGTGCCGCAGACAGGTGACAATATCCCTTACTCGCACGAGAGAAGCACTATGGGCAGTATGCAGTTGGTTCAGAGTGTATGCGGAATGTGCACCGCAAGGTGTCCAATTTCCGTAGAAGTAAAAGATGGTTCAGTGGGTATGATTTACGGCAACCCGCACAGTCCCCTCAAGGGGGCCTTGTGCGCGCGCGGCGTGGCCGGCAAAGCCCTTGAGCGCGAGTCTGAGTGCCCGCAGAGTCCGCTTATTCGTGTGGGCGAGCGGGGCGAGGGCAAGTGGAAAAAGGTTTCGTGGGAAGAAGCCTTTGACTATGTTGCGCAAAAAATTGCCTCAGTGCAGCAGCAACACGGCAGGGAATCCGTGCTGTGGTCTGACCGAGACGGCCCCTTTACCGACCTGTACCGCGCCTTTATGCGCGGCATCGGTTCGCCCAACGTCTGTACGCACAGCACCTCGTGCGACCTCAACACCCACCACGCCTGCAAGGCCGTCATGGGCCTCGGGCGCGGCATGGCCGTCAACGACTTTGCCAACTGCAAGCACATTGTGCTGCAAACGCGCAATATCTTTGAAGCCATCAACCTTGGCGAGGCCAGAACCGTCATGCAGGCCTTGCGCAAAGGCTGCAAGCTGACGGTCATTGATATCCGCCACAATGTTTCGGCCTCCAAGGCCAATGATTTTCTGCTTGTCCGCCCCGGTACGGACTATGCCTTCAATCTGGGCGTCATCAACACGCTTATTACCCGCAAGCTGTACAACAAGGATTATGTGGACGCCCACACCACGGGTTTTGCCGAACTGGCCGAATTTGTGGCCCCCTACACGGCGGAATGGGCGGCAGAGCAGTGTCAGGTCGATGCGCAGGCCATAGTGCGCCTTGCACAATCGCTTGCCGCTGCGGCCCCCCATGTGATCTGGCATCCCGGCTGGATGACCTCGCGGTATGGGGATTCCTTTCAGGTTGCGCGTACGGCTCTGGTCATTACGGCCCTGCTGGGCGGCGTGGGCGTCAAGGGCGGCATAGTGCCGGGCCGCACCCCCAAGGAATGCGGCAAGGCCGGGCTCAAAAAGTTTACGGATCTTTTCCCCGCGCCCAAGGGTTTGCGCGCCGATGGCCTTGGCGTTGACAACAAGGCTTTCGACCCGGGCAAGGGCCTGCTGCACAAGGCATTTGAAGCCATCAGCAGTCCTCCGCAGGGGGCCGCTCCGGTCAAGGCATACATGTGCTGGCGGCACGATCCCTTGCAGGGTTTTCCCGATCCCGATGCGCTGCGCAAACGCTTTGACGGCCTTGACCTGCTTGTGAGCGTCACGTTCTCCTGGTCAGACACTGCCTGGTACTCGGATGTGGTGCTGCCGCTCTCCACCTATCTTTCGCGCGAGAGCATCATTGCCACCAAGAATGGCCTCAAACCGCAGTTCTTTGTGCGCAACCGCGTCATCCCGCCGCGCTACGACACCAAGGCCGACTGGGAAATCATCGGCGGTCTGGCAAAGCGCCTCGGGCTTGATCCGCTGGTTTTTGAAAGCGCGGAGGATGTGTGGCGTTTTCAGCTGGAAGGAACAGGCCTCACCAGCGCGGACTTTACCGAAAAGGGCTTTGTGTCGCTTACCAGCGACCCTCTGTATGTGGATCTGGCAAATTATTCCTTCCCCACTGCCTCTGGCAAGGTGGAACTGACCAGCGAGGGCTACGGCAAGGGCTGCGGCGAAAACATGCTGCCCCCCTACACGTCGCCCGTTGCTCCGCCCGAAGGGGCCTACCGCATTACCTTTGGGCGCGTGGCCGTGCATACCCAGGGCCATACCATCAATAATCCGCTTCTGCTTGAGCAGGTTCCTGAAAATACCGTGTGGATTAACAATAAAAAGGCCAAGGCCGCTGGCATCAACCCCGGCGACAGGGTGCGCGTGCGTGATGCCGCAGGCAATGCCATGGGCGAGGCCGGGGTCAAGATCACCTCTGCCATCCATCCCGAGGCCATCTTTGTGGTGCACGGCTTCGGCCACGACCTGCCTTGCGAAAGTCGCGCCTTCCACAAGGGCATTTCTGACAGCAAGTGCCTGAACGGTGGGCTGGATATGCAGGATATGGGCGGCGGCGGCCTTGCCATGCAGGAGCATTTTGTCACGCTGGAGAAGGTGACCGGTTCCGGCGCTGCCTAGGCGGACGCTGCCTCGGATATAGTCAAAGGCATGGCCTGATACTGCAAGGAAATTTACGGGAACAACCCACCGAGCCGCGTGGGAGGATGGTTATGAGCAAATATATTGTCATGCACAATTCGGCGGATTGCATAGGCTGCAAGGCCTGCGAGGTTCAGTGCCGCAGCCTGCACAACGGCGGGCCGGGGGCTTTTTTCTGCCGCGTTCTTTCCGTGGAGCAGACCGAACCCAAGCCCGCGCTGGGTTTTGTGTACACTTCGTGCTTTCACTGTGAAAATCCCTGGTGCGTCAAGGCCTGCCCTACAGGGGCCATGCGCCGCAGGGACGATGGTATTGTCTATGTGGAAACCTCGGCCTGCGTGGGCTGCAAGGCCTGCATCACAGCCTGCCCCTGGGCTGCGCCCCAGTGGAACGCACAGACCGGCAAGGTGGATAAGTGCGACCTGTGCCGCGACCGCATTGATCAGGGCCTCAAGCCCGCCTGCGTAACCACCTGCGCCATGAGCTGCCTGCAATTCTCCACGCCGGATGCGGCCAGTCAGGAGAAGCGGCAGGAATTTGCCGAGCAGATGCAGCGCAACAGGCCTGTTGTGCGCTAGAAAGTGTTTTTTCTGCCGGGGCCATACAGGGCTTGCGGCAGAATGTTCAGGTTGATTGGCGGCTCTGGCAGGAGACGCCAACGGCGGGGCAGGGCCGCGCGATTGTTCGGCCCTGCCTGCCCGGAATATGACGAAGACATTCAACAAGGTGGCTTTTTATGGTGCCTACGGTTGCCGGAGAAGAGTATCTTGCCATACTGCTGCTGCTCGTTATTGCGCTGCTTTTTGGCGTTCTTACGTTGTTTTTCGGGCGGTTTTTCCGCATGCGTCGGCCCTACCGAGAAAAGCTCATGCCCTATGAATCCGGCAACGAGCCAACCGCCGAGCCGCGCACGCGTTTTTCCATCAAATTTTATTACGTTGCCATTCTTTTTGTCATCATCGATGTGGAAGCCATCTTCCTCTACACCTGGGCAGTGGAGTTTGTGCGTCTGGGCAGCCTTGGGCTGGCGGAAATGCTGACCTTCATGATCCTTCTGGTGCTGGCCTACGCCTATGCCTGGAAAAAGGGGGCCTTCGAATGGGTGAAGTAGAAACTCGCACCGCCGCGCACGATGACCAGCCCCTTGCGGTGCACAAGGACGGCCTGCGGTTTTTCCCCGGCGCCAACGCCGTGCTCGGGCCGCTCAACGCTCTGGTCAACTGGGGCCGTTGCGGCTCCATCTGGCCAGTGACCTTTGGCCTTGCCTGCTGCGCCATCGAAATGATGGCCACAGGCGCGTCAACGCACGACCTTGACCGCTTTGGCATCATCTTTCGCGCCAGCCCCCGGCAGGCAGACTGCATGGTGGTGGCCGGAACCCTGAGCAAAAAAATGGCCCCGGTGCTGCGCAGGGTTTATGACCAGATGCCCGAGCCGCGCTACGTGCTCGCCATGGGCAGTTGCGCATGCAGCGGCGGGCTTTTTCAGTCGTATGCCGTAACGCAGGGCGTGGATCAGATTATCCCGGTAGACGTCTATGTGCCGGGTTGCCCCCCGCGCCCGGAAGCGCTTTTTGACGGCTTTATCAAGTTGCAGGAGAAAATTAACAAGGAGCAATTTCGATGGAGTCCCTGGAGATAGCGCGTCTGCTGCGTGAGGCTTTTCCGCAGGAAGTGCTCGACATACAGGAGTTTCGTGGCCAGACGGCAGTGCTGTTGCGCCACGGGCGCATCCTTGATGTGCTGGTCTACGCCAGGGAGCATTTTGACATGATGCACCTACGCTCGCTCTGCGGGGTGGATAACAGCCGCCGCAAGCAGGAGGGCCTTGGCGCGTTTGAGGTTGTCTACAACCTGTATTCCGTGAATCAGCGCATTGCCCTGCGTGTGCGCGCCCAGCTGGACGATCCCGATGCGGGCATTGATTCCGCCGTGCCTTTGTGGCCTGTGGCCAACTGGCTTGAGCGCGAGGTTTTTGACCTCATGGGCATACACTTCAGGGGGCACCCTGACCTGCGCCGCATCCTGTTGCCGGAGGACTGGCAGGGGCACCCCCTGCGCAAGGCCTATCCTGTGCGCATCCCCTCGCGCGGCGTGCCTGAGTGGTCTGGCCTGACCGAACTGCGCGAACACGCCAAGGCGGCGGACGCCCTGAGCTGGCAGGGGGGAGAAAAGCATGAGTGAAATCCGCAAGCAGAGCATTGAATGCCCCGTGCGTCACGGTCAGCCTGTGGGGCGTCAGAACGTGCAGGAACTGCTGGGCAGGGAACTGCCCGAAGACGCTGACGACTTTGACTGCTTTGACGAAAGCGACGAGGATCGCACCAGCCTGCGCCTCGGGCCGCAGCACCCCGCCACGCACGGAGTGTTGCGCCTCGACCTTGAGCTTGAGGGCGAAACCATACTGAGCTGCGACCCGCAGGTGGGTTATCTGCACCGTGGCTTTGAAAAAATGGCCGAAACCTTCACCTACGCGCAGGCCCTCACCCTCACCGACCGGCTGGACTACATCGCCGCCATGTCCAACAACACGGGCTACTGCCTTGCGGTGGAAAAGCTGCTGGGCGTGCAGGCTCCGCTGCGGGCGCGTTACATCCGCACCATTGCCTGCGAGATGTCGCGCCTGTGTTCGCATCTGCTCTGGCTTGCCACTCACGCGCTGGATATCGGGGCCATGACCGTCTTTCTGTACTGCTTCCGCGAGCGCGAAATGCTGCTGGATCTGTTTGAGGGCCTCTGCGGCGCGCGCCTCACCCTGACGTATCCGCGCATTGGCGGCGTGCGGCAGGACGTGACAGGGCGCTTCATGGACGGCTTGCAGGATTTTCTCAATATCTTCCCCAAGCGCATACTTGAGTACGAAACCCTGCTCGATACCAACCGCATCTGGTTGCAGCGCACGGTGGGCGTGGGCGTGCTGAGCGGCAAGGAAGCCCTGGCCCTTGGCCTCACCGGGGCCTGCCTGCGCGGCTCGGGCGTGGATTACGATGTGCGCAAGCACGAACCCTACGATGCCTATGATCTGGTGGATTTTGAAGTGCCGCTGGGCAGCGATGGTGATATTTACGCCCGCTACCGCTGCCGCATGGAAGAAATGCGCCAGTCTGTGCGGATTCTGCAGCAATGCGTGGACCAGCTACCCCCAGGCGCGACCCTTGCGGCAGACGCCCCTGATCTGCTCATGCCCTACAGGGCATGGCGCAGCGAGGCTGAAACCGCGCTTTTTGGCGGCAGCTTGCGGCAGGTCATGCACGACAACAATATCTACATGCCCGGCGATGTGTACGTAGCCACGGAGGCCCCCAAGGGTGAGCTTGGCTTCTACTTTGTGAGCGACGGCAGCAGCAGACCTTACCGCATGCACGTGCGCGGCCCGTCGTTTATCCATATCGGCGCGCTGGCAAGCATTGCCCCGGGCGGGCTCATTGCCGACCTTATCGCCAATATCGGCAGCATGGACGTGGTGCTGGGAGAATCTGACCGGTAAATAGGGGGCAGACTGCAAAGCCTATGGCTGCGCAGGGCAACCGGGTTTACGGCTACAACCAATCTGGCAGGGAAACCATGAATGTTCTGGTAATTGTGCTGCAACTTGTCGTGCTTCTGGTGGTCGTGCTGCTGCATGTGGCCTATGCCACATACTTTGAGCGCAAGGTCATCGGCCATATGCAGATGCGCATGGGCCCCACCCGCGTGGGCTGGCTTGGGCTGCTGCAACCCATTGCAGACGGCATCAAGAGCTTTTTCAAGGAAGACATCATCCCATCCGCGGCAGACAAGCCCATCTTCATGTTGGCCCCGATCATCTGTCTGGTGCCCGCCTTTGCCTCGCTGGCAATATTGCCGTGGGCCGAGGGCTGGGCTTTGTCCAACATCAATATCGGCCTGCTCTTTGTATTCGCCATGAGTTCCCTTGGCGGCTACGGGGTTGTGCTGGCGGGTTGGGCCTCAAACTCAAAGTTCAGCTTTCTTGGCGGATTGCGGGCCTCGGCGCAGGTGATCAGTTATGAAATCGCCATGGGCCTCAGCCTCGTGGGCGTGATGCTGCTCTCCGGTTCGCTCAATCTGGGCGACATTGTGGCTGCGCAGGGCGATTCGTTTTTTGGCATGTTTGCCTTCCGCCAGTGCATTGGCTTTTTTATTTTTTGCGTAGCCATGCTGGCGGAAACCAACCGTGTGCCCTTTGACCTGCCCGAGGCGGAAAGCGAGCTTGTTTCCGGCTATTGCACGGAATACAGCGGCATGCGTTACGCCCTGTTTTTCATGGCCGAATACACGTCCATGTTTGTGATGGCCACGGTGGGCGTGGTCTGCTTTTTGGGTGGCTGGCGCGGCCCGGTGGAAGCGGGCTTTTTCCCGCCGTTCTGGCTGGTGCTCAAGGTGTATGGCGTCATGTTTTTCTTTTTCTGGGTGCGGGCTACGCTGCCGCGTTACCGCTATGACCAGCTCATGGCCCTTGGCTGGAAGGTGCTCATCCCTCTGGCGCTCTTTAATATTGTGATTACCGCTTTGGGCAAGGCCCTGCTGGGTTAGGGCCTGTTAATACTATGGCTCTTTTCCCCTCTGCCTGCGTCATGAATCCTTTTTATTCCGGTCGAGTACCAAAAGCGTACACTCCCTTCATAAAAAGGCTTCCTTCCTTGGTAGAGAACAAAATTTCTCATAGTGTTAACAGGCCCTAGGCCTCTGACGAGGAGAGCAACTATGCAGATTCAGTACAAAGCGCCCCGCAACTGGCTGCAAACCCTGTTGCAGACAGAAATAGCCCAGGGCATGGCCCTGACCTTGCGGCGCATGTTCAACCGCCCCATCACGCGGCAGTATCCGGAAGAAAAACCCGTGGTTGCCGCGGGCTTTCGCGGGCGGCACGCCCTTGTGCGCGATGCCGCAACCGGCGAGAGCCGTTGCGTTGCCTGTATGCGCTGCGCGCGGGTATGCCCCTCGCACTGCATACGCATTCGCTGGAGCCGCGCTGCAGACAACAGCCGCGTGGTGGATGCCTACAATATCGACGCCCTGCGCTGCATCTTTTGCGGCTACTGCGCGGAGGTCTGTCCGGTGAACGCCATAGTGTTGACAGAAGTCTATGCTTACGCCGCCAACGGGCGTTCGGCCTTCATGTTTGACAAGCAGGCCCTGTTGGACAACTGGGACGATTTTGCGGCGCAGAAGGGCGACATGAAAGGCTATGTGAACCCCCTGTGCCGCCCCCGCAACATGCCCGAAGGCGCGCTTGCGCATGCCAAACGGGTGGCGGTGGATGCGGAATGGAGCGGAGCGGAGCAGTGGGTGGGCAAGAATCACCGCGCTGCGCTTGCTCATACGCAAGGCGTAGAGCCGACTCCAGGCGCGCCTTGTCATGGTCAGACAAATCAGGGCGGTGCCGCGCAATGACCTGCCAAAAATCTGTGTTGAGCTGCGGCAATGCCCGTACGTTGCAGGCCTCCCTGCCCGTAGCGGAAAAGGCATGCACGGCAGAACTGGCGGAGAACGTGGATGACAGGCCTCCTTGCCGAGGCATCCCGGAACAGAGCGCAAGTCCACTGCGGAGGTGGAACGGTGTTTGGTGAAATATTTTTTCTATACTGCGCCTTTGTCATAACCGTGTGCGGCGTGCTGGCCATCAGCCTGCGCAATCCCATTCACTGCGTGCTGCTGGTGCTGCTGCTGTTTTTCCACATGGCGGCGGTCTACCTGACCTTGCAGGCCGAATTTCTGGCAGCCATACAGATCATCGTCTACGCCGGGGCCATCCTGGTCATGTACCTTTTTGTGCTCTTTCTGGTGAACCTGCAACGGGAGTTGCGGCTGCCCGCCCTGACCCCCAAACCCATTGTGGGCTACGCGCTTGCCGCGGCCCTGTGCGGCGGCATGCTCTGGGGCGTGGCTGGCTTTGTACCGGGCGGCAAGGGCCAATGGCCCCTTGAAGCCCTGCGCGAGGTCACGCACACCAAGGCCTTGAGCCGCGAACTGTTCACCAACCATTTTCTTTCGCTGGAAATTGCGGGTGTGCTGCTCTTGGTGGCTCTGGTAGCTGCCCTGACCCTGGCGCGCAGGCAGCCGGTGTGCACACCCGCCCCGGCGCTGACCCAAGACAAGGCCTGCCCCTGCGCGAGCGGCAACAAAGACCAAGGAGGCGCGGCGTGATTCCCCTTTCCTGGTACATGGCGCTGGCAGCAGTGCTATTCTGCATAGGCGTGGCCGGGTTTCTGACGCGCCGCAACATCATTGTGATGCTGCTCTCGCTTGAGCTGATGCTCAACGGCGTCAACCTCAATCTGGTGGCCATGAGCTACTTCATGGACGCGCTGCGCGGGCAGGCTTTTACCATTTTCATCATTACTGTTGCCGCCTGCGAGGCCGCAGTGGGGCTTGGCATTGTCATCTGTCTGTTCCGCAGCCATAAAAGCGTGCGCAATGAAGACATAACAACGATGCGGGGGTAACCATGCCAATATATTTGCTGCTTATTCCTCTGTGCCCGTTGCTGGCCTTTGTGCTCACACTGATCTGCGGCCGCCAATGGGGCGAGCGCGCCCACTGGCTGCCCATTGCAGCCATTGGCGTTTCGCTTGCCTGCGCCTTGCTTGCCCTGCGGGATGTGCTGGCGGGCAACATCGTCAATGTCGATGTGCATTCGTGGATAGCCTCCGGCAACCTGCGCGTGACCTTTGGCTTTCTGGTGGACCAGCTCACGGCGGTCATGCTGGTGGTGGTTACCAGCGTCAGCACCCTGGTGCACATCTATTCCGTGGGCTACATGCGGGGCGAAAAGGGCTATTACCGCTTTTTCGCCTATCTTGGCCTGTTTTCCTTTTCCATGCTCATGCTGGTCATGGGCAACAACTTCTTGCAGCTTTTTTTTGGCTGGGAGGCTGTGGGGCTTTCGTCCTACCTGCTCATCGGCTTTTATTACGAAAAGGATTCCGCCTCGGATGCGGGCAAAAAGGCCTTTATCGTCAACAGGTTTGGCGACTTTGGCTTTTTGCTTGGGCTGTTCTGCATCTTCACCATCTTTGGCAGCCTGCACTACGCGGACGTGCTGCCCCAGGCCGCCGTGCTTGAGGGCATGACCTTTACCCTGTGCGGTTATACGGTCAGTGCGCCTACGCTCATTTGTCTGCTGCTGTTCTGCGGCGCGGTGGGCAAATCGGCCCAGCTTCCTTTGCATGTGTGGCTGCCCGATGCCATGGAAGGCCCCACCCCGGTGAGCGCGCTTATCCACGCGGCTACCATGGTAACGGCGGGCGTGTTTATGCTGGCGCGCTGCAATGCCCTGTTTGCGTTGTCGTCCACGGCACTGGCCGTCATTACCGTGGTGGGCGCGGTCACAACGCTCTTTGCCGCCACCATCGCGCTCACGCAGACCGATATCAAGAGGGTGGTGGCCTATTCGACCATCAGCCAGCTGGCCTACATGTTCATTGCCTGCGGCGTGGGAGCCTACGGCGCTGGCGTGTTTCACCTGTTCACCCATGCCTTTTTCAAAGCCTTGCTCTTCCTCGGTTGCGGTTCGGTGATTCTGGGTATGCACCACGAGCAGGACATGCGCTCCATGGGCGGGCTTGGCAGGTACATGCCCATTACCAGCGCCACCTTTTTGCTTGCCTCGCTCTCCATCGCCGGTGTGCCGGGGCTGGCTGGTTTTTTCAGCAAGGATGAAATCCTGCTCATGGCCTTTAACGCGGGCACGTTTACGGGTTATCTGGCCTGGGGCGTGGGCGTGCTGGTGGCCTTTATGACGGCTTTTTACTCCTTCCGGCTGTATTTCAGCGTGTTTACGGGGCAGTTCAGGGGGACGGAACACCAGCGCGAGCATCTGCACGAATCGCCGCGCGTGGTCACTGTTCCCCTGCTGGTGCTGGCCGTGGGGGCCGTGGCCTCGGGCTGGCTGGGCATTCCGCATGTGCTGGGCGGTTCAAACCACTGGGCGGAGTTTCTCGCGCCGGTGACGGGGCACCCGCACGTGCACGTGTCTGGCGCGGTGGAGCTTGGGCTGATGGCTGTTTCCGTAGCTGCAGGTTTTGCAGGCATCGGCTTGGCCTGGCTCATGTATTGCCGCAGCCCGGAACTGCCGGGCAAGGTGGCAGAGGCTTTTGGCGGTCTGTACCGATTGTTTTCGCGCAAGTACTGGGTGGACGAAATCTATGTGGCCTGTCTTGTGCGGCCCACGCTGTGGCTGGCGGATAACCTGCTGCTGGGCGTGGTGGACACGCGCGGTATTGAAGGCGTGGTCAACGGCGTGCCGCGCGCCATCGGCAGATTGTCCTCAAGCCTGCGCAGGCTTCAGGACGGGCAGGTGGCGCATTATCTGACATGGCTGGCCGGGGGCGCAGCAGCGCTTCTGCTGGTATTGCAACTGGGCTTTTTTTCCTAACAACGGCGGGGAGATCGCATGTCTGTACCTGTTCTTTCCTTGCTCATCTTTGTGCCCCTGGCGGGTGGGCTTTCCCTGCTGGCTGTTGCGCGCCGCAACGAAGAAACCATCAAGCTGGGCGCGCTTGCCGTCTGCCTCATTGAGCTGTGCCTGAGCTTTGTGGCCCTGAGCCGCTTTGATAAAAGCCTGTGGCAGATGCAACTGGTGGAAAACTGCGCGTGGATTGAGAGCCTGAACATCAATTACGCTCTGGGCGTGGACGGCATAAGCGTGTTGTTTCTGCCCCTGACGGCCCTCATAACCCTGATGGGCGTTGCGGTGTCGTACAAAAGCATCAAGGTCAAGGCCAAGGAGTTTTTCATCAGCCTGCTGCTGCTTGAAAGCGCCATGGTGGGCGTGTTTTGCGCCACAGACCTCATGCTGTTTTACATTTTCTGGGAAGCCATGCTCATTCCCATGTTCCTGCTCATTGGCGTGTGGGGCGGGCCTCGCCGCATTTACGCCACGATCAAGTTCTTTCTGTACACCCTGCTGGGCAGTTTGCTGATGCTGCTGGGCATCATCCTGCTGTACCTCAAGGGTGGACATACCTTCGACATCATGGCGCTGGCGCGCAACGATTTTGATCCCCGGCTGCAACTGCTGCTGTTCTGGGCCTTTTTTGCCGCTTTTGCGGTCAAGGTGCCCATGTGGCCCGTGCATACGTGGCTGCCAGACGCGCATACCGAAGCGCCCACGGCGGCCTCGGTCATTCTGGCTGGCGTGTTGATCAAAATGGGGGCATACGGCTTTTTGCGCTTCTCGCTGCCGCTGTTTCCCTATGCCGCATGGGTGCTGCTCAAGCCCATGCTGGTGCTTTCCGTCATCGCCATCGTGTACGGCGCGCTGGTCTGCCTTGCGCAGACGGACGTCAAGCGGCTCATCGCCTACAGTTCCGTAAGTCACATGGGTTTTGTGACTCTGGGGCTTTTTGCGCTGACCCAAAAGGGCGTGGAAGGTTCCATTTTGCAGATGATCAACCACGGCATAGTGACGGGCGCGCTCTTTCTGGGCGTGGGCATGCTCTATGACCGCACCCATACGCGCGAGATCAAGGTCTACGGCGGGTTGGCCTCGGCCATGCCAGTGCTGGCGGCCTTTTTTATGATCTTTACCCTGGCGGCGGTGGGTTTGCCCGGCACCAACGGCTTTGTGGGTGAATTCCTGATTCTGCTCGGTGGTTTTGAACGCGCGCCCTGGGCTGCAGTGGTGGCGTCTTCTGGCCTGATACTGGGCGCTTGGTACATGCTCTGGCTGTATCAGCGCGTGTTTTTCCGCCAGGTATCTGAAACCGTGCGCGGTCTGGTTGGGGAAAAGCTTGATGGGCGTGAGATAGCCATTTTGCTGACCATGAGCCTGCTTATAGTGGGCATCGGCATCTTCCCCAACGTGCTGCTGGAATACATGCACGTTACGGTGGAGCATCTGGTGGCAGATACCCAGCAGGCCTTTGCGGCTTTTGCCGCAAACTAGAGCATTTCAACTTTGAAAAGGTTAAATGCTCTACCGCTGCACGAGAGGGCAGCGCGCCACAACGTGGCGTGGATTCTGCCGAAACTCGCATTTTTCGGCAGAATGACACCTTTGAAATGTGAAGCATTTCAAAGGTAATCTGGTCTAGACGGCATCGCGGGCAGGGCGGACAACGCTGTTCCGGCCCTCCGCACAGGCAATAAATGTTTGCGCCCCCGCCACAGGCCAGCGCTTTGCCCATACAGCTGGCGGTCAACGTGCCTTGCGGCACGAGGGCAACACCATAGGAGCTATCATGACAGCCATATCCGTAGCGCCTCTTTCGGCCCTGCCATTGCTGAAGGAACTTCCGGCCCTGCTGCCGGAACTGACGCTCTTGGTCACGGCCATTGGCCTGCTGTGCGCCGACATGTTTTTTCCAAGGGCGCGAGCTTTTCTGCAATGGCTGACGGTCGTTGGTGCAATAACAGCTTTTGCAGCAATAGTAGCAGTTTCTGCGGGCGGCGGGAGTGTTTCTTTTGACGGAATGTTCCGCGCTGACGGTTTTGGAGCGCTCTTTAAAGCCATTTGCGTAGTAGCACTTGCTTTTACGGCGTTAATGAGCGAAAGTTTTTTTTCACATGCCCAAATGCGTCAGGGCGAATATTACTGCCTTGCAGTATGTTCAACACTGGGCATGTGCGTAATGGCTTCGGCTGGTGATCTCATTGTGCTCTATCTGGGGCTTGAGCTCATGGCCCTGCCTATTTACGCGATGGCGGCCCTGCGCACTGGCGACCCGCGTAGCAGCGAATCGGCCATCAAATATTTTTTGATGGGCAGTTTCGCTTCGGCTCTTTTGCTTTTCGGCATGTCCCTGCTGTACGGGCTTACCGGGCATACCGAGCTTGCGCGGATCGCTGCGGCACTGCCTGTTGCCGCAACCGGGCAGACCATGCCCGCCCTGGTAGTTGCTTTGGCGCTCATGCTGGCAGGCATGGGGTTCAAGGTGGCTGCCGCGCCCTTCCACGTGTGGGTGCCTGATGTGTATGAAGGCGCGCCCACAACCGTGACCGCCTTTATGTCTGTGGCGGCCAAAACGGCCAGTTTCGCCGTGCTTGCGCGCGTACTGGTCATGGCCTTGCCGCAACTGGGCGCTCAGTGGAGCGGGGCGTTGGCCTTGATGGCCGCATTGACAATGCTTCTGGGCAATATCGCTGCCGTAACGCAGACAAGCCTTAAACGCATGCTGGCGTACTCGGCCATAGCCCACGCGGGCTATGCCCTCTTGGGGCTTGCCGCGTGCACAGCCGACGGCCTGCGCGCCACGGCGGCGTATTTGACCATTTACCTGTGCATGAACATGGGTGCCTTTGCCATCATGGGCTACCTTGCCGTGTACGGGAAAAAACAGGGAAATAATCCTCTGGCTGATGCGGGCGAAGACCTGGATGATTACTCGGGCCTTGCCGCACGACATCCCGCCCTTGCTGCAGCCATGCTGGTTTTTCTTTTTTCCCTGACAGGCATTCCGCCGACTGCGGGCTTTATGGGCAAATTCATGCTCTTTAAAGAAGCCTTTTCGGCAGGATATACGGTAACGGTGCTTGTGGCTGTGATCAGCAGCACCATTTCCGCTTGGTATTATCTTGGAGTGGCACGACGCATGTACATGCAGGAGGCCCCGGCAAATCACCCCGCACCCATACAGGCAGCTTTGGGCGGTGCGGGCGTGAGGGCTGTACTTCTGTGCTGTCTGACAGGTGTGGTGTTGTGGGGCGTGTTCCCGCAGACGCTGCTTTCGTGGGTGCATGTGTTTTTTTAGGAAGTTGCCTCAACAGGGCGCTTTCAGGCATTATTATCCGTTCGCTTGAGCGACGGTGATCGGGAGGAGTTGGAATGAGAAACAAGTGGGTACTTTTCGGCGTGGTGGCTTCACTTCTGGTGCTGACCGCCAGTGTCGCCCTTGCTGCTGACGGCAGCGTGCTTGCCAATGCCATCGCCAAACAGGTGGAAACGGCCCCCAATACCCTCAATATGCAGGCTGAACCCGGCTATCTTGGTATCCCCGGCGGCCCCAAGGTCAACATGATTCTGGCCTTTGGCTGGGCCTTGTGGGTGGGCTGGATTTTCTCCACCGTGGGCGCTTTTGGCGGCGTTATGGCTGGCGTGGGCCACATGACCGTGCACGGCCTTGGCGCCTATGCCAAATCTTTTGGCAAGACGCCCCTTAACAAGTCCGTCACCGACTCCGTGCGCGCCTCCAACCAGATGCTCGCCGGTCTTTCCGCTGTTATCAGCACATTCAGCTACTACCGTATGAAGCGTCTTGTGCTGCCCCTGGGCTTCGCTCTGGGCCTCGGCTCCATCGTGGGCGCTTTCAGTGCTGTTTCGCTGACTGCCGGCAAGCTGAACTTCTCGTCCTACCAGGGTTATTTTGGTCTTTTCGTGCTGCTGCTGGGCCTGTACCTGATGTGGGAAACCTCCCCCGCCGGTCAGCGTTCCAAGGCCAAAGCCAAGGAAGCCGCCAAGGCTTTTGAAGCTGCCGCCAAGGCCAAGGGCGAAGGCGTTGCTGCCCCCACGGGCGTAAAACTGATCAAGTTCACCTTTACCACCTGCCAGTTCACCTTCTGCGGCGTGGAATTCTCTTTCAATCCCCTGCTGCCCTTCTGCGGCGGCGTGGTTATCGCCAGCATCGCGGCCTTCCTGGGCGTGGGCGGCGGCTTCCTGCTGGTGCCTTTCATCACCAGCGTGACCCAGCTCCCCATGTACCTGGCTGCCGGTACCTCCGCTCTGGCCGTGCTGCTCAGCATGATCACCGGTATCACCACCCTCATGCTGCACGGCGCTCTGGTGGACTGGAACCTGGTTGGTCTTGAACTGGCCGGTATTGCCGTGGGTTCCATTGTTGGCCCCTACACCTCGCGTTTCTTCTCCGATATCTGGTTGAAGCGCCTCTTCATCGTGCTGGCCCTGTACGTTGGTACCGACTACATCCTGCGCGGCTTCTTCAACATCAAGATGTTCGGCTAGTATTTCCGGCTATGTCCGGAACATGCTGAAAACATGAAAAACACTGCATCCCCCTGGCCTGTCCACGGGGATGCAGTGTTTCCTTTTTACAACAGAATGCTAATCTGTCCGTGCGCAAGGGCGTAGAATCGCCCTGTGCGAAAAACGGAGCCGCTGAGATATGGAACAACTTCTGGTCTGGCTTGATCCTTTTTTTGTGCTGCCGTACCGCATGGTGCCGCAGCCCGAGGCAGCCTACTTTTTGGGAACAGCAATTCTTGCGCTGGTAGCGGGCCTTATAGGCATTGCCACCCTGCGCATGGCCCAGCGCATGCACCGCAAGCGCCTGAAAAAGTTGCAGGATGACATGCGGCACTACCATGAACTGAGCGAATCCGCCTTGCAGAACTCCGGCAAGGAAGCCTTCAAGGCCGTGAATCGTCAGGGGCATGAGGCGTTTGGCTATTATTTTTCGCTCAGCAATGCCCTGTTTGTGGCTTCGCTGTGGCCTGTTCCCATCATGCTGGCCTGGATGCAGTTGCGCTTTGGCATGATCAGCCCTGAGCTGCCTTTTTCCTTGCCGCTGTTTGGCAATCAGCCGAGCATGGTTTTCTGGTTCATTCTTTTTTATATCCCGCTACGGATGTTCAGCACCAAGACCATCACGCGCTGGCAGTTGCGCAGCGGGGCGGCCCAGCTGGAAACCCAGACCGTAAACAGCCTTGAGGCCAATGCCGGAGCAGAACCTCAGGCCCAGCCGCAAGCGCAGGCCCACAAGGTGGACGCGCCCTAGTCGGATATGTTCCGAGTTTCTGCGTTGGGAGCAATTTCCGCGCGGCATTGATCTGGCTGGTTAATGTTCTGGCTGGCCAATGCAGAAGGCCCCGCATCGTATAACGATAGCGGGGCCTTCTGTATTTAAGCGCGTTCGCTGTGGAAATCAGCCTTATGCAAAGAGTTCCTTCACGTTATGCGGCTTGCTGCGCAGATAGGGCGACGGCCCGGCAATGGTCTGCCCCAGTGCCGCAGCGGCATGCCAGGGCCAGCGCGGGTCGTACAGCATGGCACGGCCAATGGCCACCATGTCGGCCTGGCCGGTGACCACGATGCTTGAGGCCAGTTCCGGCTCTGTGATGAGGCCCACGGCAATGACAGGAAGCTCGCTCACTGCGGCCTTGACCGCCGCAGCCAGCGCCACCTGATAGCCGGGTGCAAGGGTGATCTTCTGGTCGGGTGAAAGACCGCCGCCAGAGACGTGTATGTACGCGCCCCCAGCTTTTTCAACTGCCTTGGCAAAGGCCGCGCATTCTTCCACATTCCAGCCGCCCTCGGCAAAGTCTGTGCCTGAAACACGCACGCCCACAGGGTAATTGGCCGGAACAACAGCGCGTACCGCCGTCAGCACTTCCAGCGGAAAGCGCATTCTGTTTTCAAGGCTACCGCCATAAGCATCGGTGCGGGTATTGCTGAGTGGCGAGAGGAATTCGTGCATCAGGTAGCCGTGGGCCGCATGCAGTTCAATGGCGTCATACCCGGCGCGTACGGCGCGTTTGGCCGTAGCTACAAAAGATTCTGTAAGGCGGGCAATGTCTGCCGCCGTGAGTTCTGTTGGTGTTTGATGGCCCGGCGCATAGGGCAGGGCGGAAGGCGCGCATATTTCCCACCCGCCGTCTTTGGGCATGAGCGGCTTGCCGCCTTGCCAGGGTAGGCCCGTAGCACCCTTGCGCCCGGCATGTCCGATTTGAATGCCAATGGGCGTGGAAGAATAGGCACGGATGGAATCAAGCATTGCCTTGTGGGCAACTTCCTGTTCCTCATTCCAGAGACCGAGATCCTGCGGGGATATGCGCCCCGGCGCTTCCACAGCCGTAGCTTCCACAATGAGCAATCCCGCGCCGGAAACGGCAAGGGTGCCGTAATGCATGGCATGCCAGTGCACGGGGCGGCCCTCGTCTGCCGAGTATTGATCCATGGGGGGGACGACTATCCGGTTGGGCAGTGTCAGCCCTTTGAGTTTGATGGGAGAAAAGAGTGGATTCATGGTGTCCTCCTGCTTGGTTTTAATCCTAGCGGAATGCTTTTTCTTTGTTAAGCGCCGAATGTTTGTGAAAAGCGTGTCCGGTATTTACATCTGTGAGCAAAAGTGGCTCTATCAGCAGAAATAGGGCAGGCTGGTTGGCCTGCGGGGGGATGCGTGCAGAAGCAGAAAAAAATAATGGGTGTGCTTGCGGGCAATCTGGCGTCCCGTTTTGTTGCTCTGAGGGTTGCCCTGGGTGCATGTTTGCTGGTTGTTGCCCTTTGCGCCTTGGTTTTGGCTGGCAGCAGCGCGGCAAGCGCCGAAAAGCCAGCGGATGCTGCTTTGGCCCAGCGGCTTGATACCGTGCTGGACAAGGCTGTTGCCGAGGGCCGCATAGTGGGGGCTGTGGTCATGGTGGCCCGTCAGGGACAGGTGGTCTATGCGCGGGCTGTGGGTATGGCCGATGCGGAAAAATCCACCCCTATGAGCCCGGATACGCGTTTTCGGCTGGCCTCCATGAGCAAACCCATTGCGAGCGCCGCAGCACTTGCCCTGGTGGATAAGGGCATGATTGCTCTGGACGACCCCGTTACCCGCTGGATCCCCTCCTTTACCCCTGCGCTTGCGGGCAAGGCGGATCCGGTCATTACGGTGCGCCACCTGCTCACGCACACTGCCGGGCTTTCCTATGGATTCTCGGAGCCGTCCGATGGCCCCATGGCGCTGGCCGAAGTTTCCGATGGACTGGATGACCCGCCCCTCACGCTGGAAGAAAACATCTGGCGGCTTGCCACGGTGCCGCTTTATTATGAGCCGGGTACGGATTGGAAATACTCCCTTGCCATTGATGTGCTTGGCGAAATCGTATCCCGGGCTGGCGGGGACAATCTGCCCAGTGTGGTGCAGCAGCTTGTAACCGGGCCGCTGGGAATGACGCACACGGGTTTTATGGCAGATGATCCTGATCTGCTTGCCGCACCCTATGTGTGGGCCAATGGCAAGGTCCACCGTATGGCCGAGACTGAAATTGTACCCAACGCTGTTTCCGCAACGCGTTTTCAGCCGGGGAGGGCGCTGGACGAGCAGGCCTTTCCCTCCGCTGGCGCAGGGATGGTTGGAACAGCGGCAGACTACCTGAAATTTCTCGAGGCAGTGCGCAAAAACGACGGTTCCATCCTCAAGCCGGAAACCGCCAAGGCCATGACTGCCGATCAGGTCTGCCCCATATTGTCGCAAAGGCTGAGTGTAACCGCAGGTAAAACCAATGAGGTTGTGACGCCGGGCTGGGGGTTTGGCTTTGGCGCTGCAGTGCTGCTGCGCCCTGAAAAGGCGGAATACCCGGCGGGCCAGTACACCTGGAGCTGGAGCGGCGCTTACGGGAGCCATTTTTTCATGGATCGCGCCAACGGCATATCCTTTGTGGCGCTTACCAATACCACGCCCACGGGTATGGCTGGGCCGTTTGCGGTTGACCTTGCAAAGGCTGTGTACGGTAAAAAGTAGCCAGAGTTATGAAGCCATGGTCGTACACGCTGGCGCAAGCACTTTGCTGATGGGCTTCCCCCATTTTTTGCAGTGCAGACTCCTGCTTTTACACGTTTTTAAAGCCCCTTCGTCCATTCCGGCAAAGCTGGTGGAAGAAGGGGCTTTTTGCCTATAAGCTGAATGTTTGCCCTTGTGCCTTACATGCGGTTCAGGGGCAGTTTTACAAATTGCAGGCCATTGACGGCCTTGCCGAATTTTCCTGTGCGCATGTTGGCCTGAAGGGAGGGCAATATGAGCGGCGGCACGGCCTTGCCGTTATCGTCCGCCTTGCGTTTTGCCACAAATTCGGCTTTGCCCACCTGCAGGTTCAGCCGCACGTTGGCGGTTTTCTGCTCGCCAACCGTTGCCATGCACTGCGGTCCCCGCACACCCTCAGGCGGGTAATCGTGCCCCACATAGATGCGCAGGTCATCGGGCAGGGCAAAGAGCTTGCGGGAGGAATCATAGGAATCTTCTGCGCTGCCGCCAGGGAAGTCGCACCTGCCTGAACCCACATCGGGCAAAAAGATGGTGTCGCCCACAAAGGCCGCATTGCCCACAATATAGGTGGTGTCTGCGGGGGTATGCCCCGGCGTGTGGATGATTTTTGCGGGCATGTCGGCAATGGTGAATTCTTCATCATTTTCAAACAGATGATCAAAGGCCGAGCCGTCGGCGGGCGTGTCCTCCTGCGTTTGAAAAATGGGGGTCCAGGTGGAAATGATATCCAGCATGTGTTTGCTGATGGCTATTTTTCCGCCCATTTTTTCCTTGATATAGCTGGCTGCGGTGACGTGGTCTGCGTGGATGTGGGTTTCAAGAATCCACTCAACCACAAAGCCTTGCTGGCGGACAAAATCAATAACGGCATCGGCAGAAACAGTGGATGTGCGGCAGGCGTGGAGGTCAAAATCCAGCACGCTGTCTATAATGGCGCAACGCTTCTGGGCATCGGTTGCAGACCAGACCACATATGTCCAGGTAGCGGTAACGGGATCAAAAAATCCGCGCACGTTGGGTGCAGACATGGCGAACTCCTTTGCAAAAAAGCTAGGGTGAAAGTTCCGGCACCAAGGGATGGCGCGTTACTGGCAGCTTGCGCCGGGGCTTTTGCCAGCTCCAATGGGGCAAGCGCCGCCAGAGCAGCCCTTTTTGTTCCAGGGTGCGCGCGTGAGCAGAAGGGCTAGGCCGCACCAGTTGGTAAGGCCGGAAAATACCTGCCCGCAGCCAATAAAGAGCGCGCCGAGCAGAAAGGCCTTGTGTGCAAAAAGCCCCAGCAAAACGAACAGGGCTGTGAGTGCCCCGGCCACAAGGCGCACCTGCCTGTCCAGTGTGGGTGAGGTTTCGCCTGTTTTGGGCAGCGCCTGCCCAGTGGTGGGGAATCCAGCTTCCTTGCAGGCCGCAAGGCCGCCTTCAATAACAGTTATGTCCGTAAATCCGGCTTCGGCAAATTTGGCCGCCGCCGTTTGCGCACGTCTGCCGCTGGCGCAAAGGGTATAAATGGGGGTATCTGTCAATGCCCCGCTGCGCAGGGCAACCATGTGAGGATCAAGCTCCGTCACCGGGGCCAGCGTGGTCGGAAGGACGAGGCGTTTTTCCGCAAACTCCATGGGGGAACGCACATCCACTATGAGCGCCTGCTTGAGGTCTTTTTGCCGCAGGGCTTGTGCGCTGATGCTCTTAACAGTTGTCATCATGGCCTCCTTCGGGGGATAGCCTCCGGTTGGAAGGGTATGAAGAGCCGTTCATAGCCGTATCTGTGACTTGCTGTATATGGTGCAGCCCCTTACATGGTATCTCACTATGGGCAGACTGCAAAGCAGCAAAAAAAGTACACATAGTAGTTGGCTAACGTAACTTCTTTTCAGGTAATCATGTTTCCGGCGGGTGCAAGGCCTGATTGGAAAAGTTGCATTTGCATATTGCCCCCTGCGAGGCTGTAGTTGCAACTAGGCGATTTGCGGTTGCGCTGTGCGTGGAAACAGCCCAGAGGTAAGCGGGCAGGGAGGGAGGAAGAATTTTCAGAAAAGAGCGTTTCTGGAGGTCTGGCGAGGTTTAATCCGGCTCCTGCAAAGGCGCGTCAGGCGTGGTGGACAGAAGCTGCTCCAGAACAGAAAACATTTTGCTCATGACAACCGGTTTTTCCAGAAATTCATCCATGCCGGATTCAAAGGCGTTCTGTATTTCATCGGCAAAGACATTGGCGGAAAGTGCCACAATGGGCGTGTCCACATCAAACTCACGTATTTCGCGGGTAGCCTGATAGCCGTCCATCACTGGCATGCGGATGTCCATCATGATGATGTCGTAATTACGGCCTTTGGCCTTTTCCACCCCTTCTCTGCCATTGAAGGCCTGTTCGCAGAGCATACCTTCGCTTTCGAGCATTTCTTTCAGGATTTCACTGTTGATGACGTTGTCTTCGCAGATGAGGATATTCCTTCCCTTAAGCGAGGCAGCGGCGGGTTGTTTGCAGTTTTTCTTGTAAAAAGCGGCGATATCTGCGGCGCTCGCTTTTTTGTGGGGCAAAATCACCGTAAAGGTCGTTCCCTGGCCCGGCGCGGATTTGCAGGTGATGTTGCCCCCAAGAATATCGACCAGATTTTTTACAATAGCCAGCCCAAGCCCGCTGCCAACGCTGGACACATGATCTTCCTGCGTGAACGGGGAATACATGCTGGCCTGAAATTTTTTGCTGATTCCCGGCCCGTTATCAGAAATGACGTGGGTCACAACAATGCTGTCGGCATTTTCGCCGCTGATGTCGTTGCGCCATGTTATGGTTCCGCCGGGTTGCGTGTATTTGACGGCATTGTTCAAGAGGTTGACAATGATCTGCTGAACCTTGCGTGTATCAATCTGCGCATGGCAGGAGGTTGCCGTGCAGTTGAAATGCGTTATGAATGTGATGTTTTTTGCCTCTGCCTGGGGCCTGATGATGGATTCGATGTTTCTTGCGCTATGTGCGCCAGTACAAATTGTCGGTACAACATCAATTTTTCCATTAGAGAGCTTTTGCAGGTCAAGAATGTCGGAAAGAATGGCGAGAAGGAAAATTGAACACGCTTTGATGGTCGAGAATGTCTTGGTGAGGTCAGGATCATTGTGTTTTTTCAGTTCAAGGTCTGAAAAGCCCACAATGGTGGCAAGGGGAGTGCGCATGTCATGGCTCATGCGCAAGAGAAAGTCCGATTTTGCGCGGTTGGCTTTGCGTTCCTTCTTCAGCGCTGTGTGCAGCTTGGCATTGAGATCCACGATGTCTTTGCGCAGCATGTATTCACTTGTGACATCTTCAAAACTGCCAACAAGGCCTACAATTTTACCGCCTTCATAAAGCGGGCTTTTACTGGCTACAATGTGGCGGTTTTCGCCCTTGCAAAAGCACATGCCGGGAACCCGCGTGGTGCTCTCGCCCTGCAATACTCGCAGTTCATCATTTTTGTACGGGTCTGGGTTGCTATGCCAGCCCATGTCTTCATCATTCTTGCCCAAGAGCACCTGCTCGGAATCAAAGCCATAGTATTCCAGAAAAGCCTTGTTTACGCCGGTGAAACGCCTTTTTGCATCTTTCCAGAAGATTGCAGCCTGCGTGGTATCCAGAATTTTTTGCAGCAGAAGCTGGTTTTGCCGGTTGTGCGCTTGGGTCCCTTTTTCCGTAGAAATATTGACAAACGCCAGTTGCAAAACTTTTTGGGGGATAACCCAGGAGAGACTGACGCGAATCCAGCAGACCTGACCATCGCGCGGGCGCAGTCTGCACTCCAGAGGCTGCACGGCCTTGCCGGATATGAACATTGCCAGCAGGTGTTCTACCCTGCACACATCGGCACTGTGAACATGCATGAGTTCACTGACGTGGAAGCATTTGCTCGCATCACGTCCCGACGTGCCTGTCATGGCCAGTGCCTCGCTGTTCATGTAGGTGCAGTGAAGCTGGGCAGGCCCCTGCGTGACCTTCATGCGGATGATGCCGATTGGAATATCAGACAGAACATCAGCAGGTTGCTGCTCTGCTGCAGAAATCCACAATACGCAAACGTCGTCTTCAATCCGCTGGCAGCGGCAATCAAGGAAGCAATGCATGGTTGCGCAAAATACTGTCCATTCTTCCGCAAAATCGTGTGCGAGAGATTTGTCCAGATGCCCCCTGTTTTCGATAATTTTTTCTAAGTCTTTAAATTCAGTGATTTTTAAGAGTTCAGTAAATCTTGTGTTTGCGGCGCTAATGGAAAATGTATCGCCCTCAAGCCGAGTTAAAAGGCAACATGCAATATTTGTTGAACTATTCCACTTCATGAATTGATCTGTCAGATTTTTGTTCATGGAAATAGTCCCTTGCTTGAGGCTGACTAGCATGGAATGTATTTCAAATTAGTTAAATATAAAATTTATCTGGTGTAAATGCGAATTTTTCTTATAAAGCCAAATCACTGTATCGTTGTGAATTTATAAATTTATGACTGCGATTGCTGGCAGGTACGCCTGAATGGTAAAAACGTATTGTGGTACGCCTTCAAGGCTGATCACGGGTATATTGCGAACAAGCGGGCGCGTATTGGGTAAATGGTATCAATGACTGCATCCACATCGCACGATGCGAAATACTAGAATATGCATAAAAAACAGCGGATTTTCCATGGCTGGAAAATCCGCTGTCAGGGTATGTCGCGATAAAAATCAGCGCGTTGGCCTGCGCTCTGGAACGTTATTTTTTCAGGGCCAGAAAATCGTGCTCGTCCGGGTCATAATATTTGATTTCGCCAGATTCAATATAATAGAGCCAGCCGTGAACGTGCAGATCGCCCGATTTTACTCTGTCGCGCACGCACGGGTAAGTCATGAGGTTTTCTATTTGAAAAATGATGGAGAGTTTCTCTGTCAGGCGCAGCAGTTTGTCCTGTCCAACTTCCTTGCCAAGTGCCAACAATGCAAGTTCCTTGGCTTTTTTGCCCAGCGAAAGCCATTTTTGCGTGTGCACAAAGGCCTCTTCGTGAATATCCTTGTACAGGGCTGCGATGGCACCGCAATAGGTGTGGCCGCAAATGATGATTTCTTCAACATTCAGAGCTGTTACGGCATATTCAATGCCTGCGGCCATGGCGTGATAGTCTTCGTCTGGCTTGTAAGGAGCCACAAAGTTGCCCACATTGCGCAGCACAAAGAGCTGGCCGGGAGGAGTGTTGGTGATAAGCGATGGAATGACCCTTGAGTCGGCGCAGCCGATATAGAGCACCTTGGGGTGCTGGCCGCTGGAAACCAGTTCCAGAAGCTCATTTTCATGCTTGCAGAAATAGTTTTTTTGGAAAAATTCATTTCCCTGAAGCAAGCGTTCAACGTTCTTCATCAAATAACCTCAATGAGCCTGATGGGTTGGGGCGTGCAGTTGCTGGATTTTTTGGGGGGCGAAATTTGTGAAACATTGGTATTGCGTCTCTGGCTACGAGGGGCTGGATTGTCTGCAATCGGAGTAGAGCTTTTTGTTTTGGCTGTTCGGAAGGCAGTAGCTGGCCTGGTCAGTGCTGCTGTCTGCCGGTACTGGCACCTGTCAGCGCTGGCGCTTGAATACGTCCTTGCAGCAACATTCCATAGCCTGTGGGTAGGGCATCTCGTGTCAAACGTCAAGAAGAGGCTACAGGACCCGCAAACAGCATGACTGATGCGGGCCCTGTGATATCTGCGCCTGTTCGGAATCTACGGGAATTTATCCTTGCGACAGCGCCTTCAACTGCGCTGCAAGGCGTGAAAGTTCGGTAACTGTGCCGTACAGTTCACGCGTCAGGGTATTGGTGGTTTCCGCAACATGCTTCACATCTGTAATGGCGCGGTTGATTTCTTCGCTTGTGGCGGATTGCTGTTCCGCTGCCGTGGCGATGGATTGCACGCTGTTGCTGGCGCTGGCAACAATCTCCACTATCTGGGAAAGTGCGGCGCCGCTCTGGTTGGCCATTTCAGTGGCCCGGCTGACAGTGTCGGCTGTGTCGCGCATTTCCTGCATATTGCCCTTTGCCACAGATTGAATGGTGGTAATCGCCTCTGTGACTTCCTTTGTGGCCTGCATGGTCTTTTCCGCGAGTTTGCGCACTTCGTCCGCCACTACGGCAAAACCACGCCCGGCATCACCCGCGCGGGCAGCTTCGATAGCAGCGTTGAGGGCCAGCAGATTGGTCTGATCGGCAATATCCGAGATAACTCCCATGATTCTGCCAATGCCCTCGGTATGGGTTTCAAGGGATTCCATTTCCTTGAGCAGGGCGCCGGTGTGGCTGTTGACCTCTGCAATGGCAGAAACTGCCTCGTCAACAATTTCCGCGCCATGTCGGGCCTTTTGCCGCGCGTCTTCTGTCTGGTCTGCGGCGGAAGAAGCATTTTGCGCCACTTCGCGCACGGTGGAAGTCATTTCTTCCATGGCGGTGGCGGTCTCCTGCGCGCGGCCGTTTTGCGCATCCGCACCGTCCGAAACCTGCTGGAATCGATCCTTCATCAGACCCACGGCTTCTGTCAGGCTGTCAGCCGCTGCGCTTATGGAGGTATTCACGTCCTGCATATGCTTCATGGTGGCTTCAATTTCACGTTCTTTCAGCACCAGGGTGGTCACATCGCGCGCAATTTCCACATAGCCGATTTTATTGCCCTGGTTGTCGCGCAGCACATCACTGAACGGCTGAATATAATGCGGATTTTCCGAAGTGCCGATATCAAGTATGCGCGCCACCACAGACTTGCCGCTGCACTTGGACTGCGCAATGGGGCAGTCGTCGCTCTGGCAGACTTCGGTATTGAAGTTGTCGTGGCAGAACTGTCCGCGAAGCTTTGTGATATCCTTTTCGAGCAAGGTTTCCGTGGCTTTGTTGGCGATGATAATGCGGTAGTCGTCATCTACGCCAAAGATGGGGTCAGGCACGGAATCCAGCAGGTTTCTGTATCCCTGCACCTCCGTGAGCATGCTTTCAATCTTGTCCAGCAGCTGGTTGAACCATGAGGCCAGCGCCCCGATTTCATCCTCGGAGGAATACTTCAGGCGATTGGCCAGCACGGCCCTGTCTTCGGCAATCTCCTGAATGGTCTGGCGGATGCTCTGCACAGGCCGCAGCACGGTTATGCTGAGCACAAAGAACGTCATGACCAGCGGCACCACAAGCAGGGTAAGGAAGGCCGCCGCAAGGATGATCCCTGCACGGCTCATGATGCCCTGCTGTTCAGACAGATCAGTGCTGAACACGAGCACGCCGATCTGCTTGTCCTTGAAGTCTGTAATGGGCATGCCGGAAAGCAGGGTGGAGCCGACAATTCGGGTGGTCGATCCCTTGCGGGTTTCGTCCAGAAAGCTCTTGTCCAGCAATGCCTCGACCTTGCCGTCCTTGGTGCCGCTCACAAGAATATATGAATCGGCAACAATGGGGTGCTTTTCCTTGTTTTGCAGGCCCGTGGCTACCTTCAGATGCTCGGCGTTCATGTACAGCAGCGAGGATTGCCCCTCGCCAGCGCTCAGGCCGTTAAGCACATGCGTAAAACTCACCAGCACTTCAACAGAACCCAGCTGGCTGCCCGAAAGGCTTGTGACAGGCGCAAGACCCCGGATTTCAAAGCCGCCGCTGCCGATTTCGACCCCGCACAGGGCTTTGCCGTTCTTGTTTACCTCAAGCACCGTGGGGCGGAAGGTCGAAAGGTCGTCTGAAATATCAACCCACTTGCCATCCCGCTTGGTCTGTTTGTCGCGCCACAAGCGCACAAAGCTGCGGGCCGGGGGAAAGTGGTAGTGTATTTGCGGTTTTTCGCCCATGACCGCCTTGAATCCGTCCAGCATGGGAGCGAGGGAAGCGCGCAGCATTTCCCGCCCCCTTTGGGCGGAAGCGCTGTTTTCATCGTTAATGTCGCCTTCCATGGCTGTTCTGTAGGCGGCCTCAACCTCGGGCAGCCTGCTCACCAGCGCTGCCATGCGCATGGCCTGTTCGCTGCACAGCTCAATGGCCTGCTCCATCTGCGAGGAGCGGGCTTCGACCAAAGTCTGTATATTTGTTTCGTTAAGTCTTTCAAATTGCTTTTGAATGACAAAATAACAACAAATGCCGATAGCAAGTGTGATGCCAGCTATGGGGATGCAGACTTTTGCGCGTAATTGCATCAGAGTTCTCCATATGCAATAGTTTAAAATATTATCGCTTGCTTGTGAAAAAACTTTAGGCTCGTGGCAGTTTGCATAAAAAGACAAAGATTTAAACGCCACTATTTGTTAACATATAGTTTGAGGCGGAGTAAATTTGTTCAGAACACAAGCAGAAATGATACCATAGCAGTGTGAAAAAAACAAGTTCCCAGATGATATTGTTTAATAATGGGAAATTATTCTCAAAATTGCCATCCCGATGATTTTGCGGGATCGTTTTTTTTTGAAAACTGGGGGTAGGGATCTGAAAGCAGGAAACTGATAGCCGAAGCACACTGCAACTGGTGGCTGCGGATTGCTGAGAAATAGAGGCGGCAGAGGGGGCGGGGCTGCTGGTGCCCGTGCTGAGGGCCGGGCAGTGGGTGTGCTGGCGGATTTTTGCCTTTTGGCAGGCATTACCGTAGTATTCGCACCTGCGGCAGCCTGTAAACCGCCGCCCTTATGCACTGGATACAAGCCCCTGAGCTGGCTCATGCCTGCAAAGGCGGCATTTTGCATTTTTGACCATGCGTTATAACGCCAGGGAACCTATGAATTCTTTTATAGTAGATACAGAATTGTGCCGCAAGGACGGAATTTGCGCCAAAGTGTGCCCCATTCAGATTATAGATGGCAATGTGGGCGAATACCCCTCCATCTCTTCGCACAAGGTCAGGGTATGTATCGGTTGCGGGCAGTGCATGGCCTTTTGCCCAGCCAACGCCTGTTCCGCGCCGGGGCTTTCATCGCAGGACAGCAGCCCCTTGCGGCGTGAGCAGATACCATCCGCCGAGCAGGTTGAAGAACTCGTATTTTCGCGCCGTTCGATGCGGAATTTCAAAAACAAATCTGTTCCGCGCGAGCTGCTGCACAGGATACTTGACGGCGCACGCTTTGCACCTACGGCTAAAAACACGCAGGAGCTACGCTGGATTGTTTTGGAAACCCGCGAGCAGACGGAAAAGCTGGCAGCCATGGTCATTGACTGGTTGCGCGCCCTGCCGGAAATTGACCCAGCCACCGCCAGGGACGTGCATGCCGAAAGCCTCGTGCGGGCATGGGAATCTGGATATGACGTCATTACCCGCACGGCTCCGCATCTTGCCCTGATTGTTGCCCCCAAGGGACACTGGGGGCCTGCGGATGCCTCCATTGCCGCCGCCTATCTGGAGTTGCTGGCCCACGGGCACAAGGTGGGCTGTTGCTGGGGTGGCTACGTGTGCTTTGCCATGGGGCATCCCTCTGCACACGCTCTGCGGGCCTTTGCGGGCGTTAAGGACGATGAGCAGGTCTATGCCGCGCAGATGATGGGTTTTCCCCAGCTTGCTCCCCATTTCAGGCCGCCGCGCAAGGCGCTGGATGTCACCTGGCTGTAGGGCTGTATCCCCGTAGAAAAAATAAAGGCGGCAACCCGGGTTTCATGCCCAGGCTGCCGCCTTGTTTATTTGATGGCTGCTACTGTTTGCGACGGCGTACGGTAACGCTTTCGCCGCCGATACCCCAGTTATCCGTGGAGAGTTCTTCAATCAGAACCACGGTGGTTGCGGGGTTTTTGTTCAGTACCCTTTGCAGCAGCTCCGTGACGCCGCTGATGAGTTCTGCTTTCTGCTCCGCAGTGGGGGCTTCTGCACCGCCTGTTACCTTGATATTTACAAAAGGCATCTGTACCTCCGCGATTATTGCCTTAGGGGGCTTTTTCCATCACAACCTTGATGTCTGCCGGTTTGCCAAAGTAGGGCCAGCTTGTGACGAGCACGTCAACGCCAGTGGCCGCGTACTGGGCGGCGTTGCCGCCGTTGACGCCGCCAGCGGCCAGAATGACGATGTCGTCACGCAGGGCGCGCACAGCGCCCACGGTTGCGGCAAGGGTTTCGCAGTCGAATTTTTCGCACTGAACAATATCAATGCCCGCCTCCGCCACAAGCAGCGCATCGTCAAAGGTGTCCACCTCGGCGCTGATCTTGCGCTCAGGCGCTTTCGCTCGCAATTTGTCCATCATTGCTGCCACGCCGCGCAACGAGGTCTGCTGCTCGCCGGGCAGAAAAACGCGGTGCTGGTCAAAAATGAGGATACTGTCCGAGAGGTTTTGCCGATGTATGATGGCTCCTCCGTTCATCGCAGCCTCCAGGCAGATGGCCTTGGCGCCGGGAAAGTTTTTGCGCGTTACAGCCACGCGCACCGCGGGGTTGGCAGTGTGGGCCTGCTCCACCATGTGCGCCGCCCGCGTGGCAATGCCTGTCATGTATTCCATCAGGGTCTGGGCCAGCTTCCAGCCTCGGTGCAGGGGGGCGGCGGAGCCTGTGGCCTCCAGACATTGCTGACCCGCTGCAAGCCTGTCGCCGTTGGCGGCGGTGCGGCTGACAGAAAGACCGCATTTGCGCAGGAGCAATCCGGCTTCTTCCACACCGCTGATGGTGCAATCCGCCTTGGGCGCAAAGCGCATGATGCCCGAGGTTGCGGCAATACCGAGCAGTTCTACCGTAAGGTCAAGGCCGGGGCAGTCGTCTGGCAGCAGGCCCTCCAGCCATGTATCGGAACAGGGAAAGTGCATGACATGCTCCTTGTAAATGCAGAACACTATACAGGCTAGAGCAATGTCGGTTGAGAATGTTCCGTCAACGGCGCAGAATCGTGTATTTGCGCTGAAGCAGCGGAGTGATAATGCTCTAGAATGACCGTTTTTGACACCAATCAATGCCAAGGTACAGCAAAAGACTGATTATCGCCAGTATGGCGCAGAGCAGGGCTGCCCGCTGGAATTCGCCTGTGGATACAGCGTTGAACACTTCCAGCGAGAGCGTATTGGTGCGCCCCGCAATGTTGCCGCCGAGCATGAGGCTGATGCCCACCTCGCCCATGGCCCGCGTGATGCCCAGCAGCAGCCCGGCAGCAAGGCCATGCCGGATGAGCGGCAAGGTCACAAGAAAAAAACATTTGCGGGGGGATGCGCCGCACACCCGCGCCGCCTGCTCAAAGCGCAGCAGCTCGGGATTGTTCAGCGCTGTTTGCACGGGCTTGACCACAAGGGGCAGCCCTGCCAGCCATGCGGCAAGAATGATGCCCCCCTGCGAAAATACCAGGCTGACGCCCAGTGTCTCTCGCAGGGCAATGCCTCCCCATCCGTTGCGGCCAAAGAACAGGAGCAGCAAAAAACCCAAAGCCATGGGCGGAAAAACCAGCGGCAGGGTGATGATAAAGTTGACCACCCGCCGCAGATGCGGATTTTTCGCCATACCCAGCCGGGCAAGAGGAATGGCCGTCAGGGCATGCAAGATCAGGCAGACAATACAAACCCGCAGGGTCAGCAGCACGGAAAAGCTGACTTCAGGCGCACACAGGGCGCGCCACAGTTCATGAAGCTGCATGGCTACAAGCGCAGGCCGTTGCCCGCAAGGATGCGCTGCGCTTCCGGAGTTTTCAGAAACTGCATGAACAAGCGCACTTCGGCCTTGTTCTCCTGCCCGGCCACAATACCCGCCACCAGTAGCATGGGCGTATAGCCCTCGCGCACTTCCATCCAGCCGCCAACGCTGTCGCCCTGCTTGCGGGCAATGGCCTCGTTCACAAAGGCGGCGTCAAGATCGCCGGAAACAAGGTAGGAAAAAACCTGGGGCACAGTGGAAAGCATTGAAAGCTTTGCCTTGAGCGGCTCCAGCAGGTTGTTGCCCTTCATGAAGGCCACTGCCGCTCTGCCGTAAATGGCCGCCTTGGCATCGGGATAGCCGATTTTGGCAAATTCCGGTTTGGTGAGATCCTGCACCGAGGCAAGGTGCAGCCCTTTACGCCACGCCAGCACGAGCACGGCTTCGCCAAGCGGTTCATAGGCGGCAAAGGCCAGACCGGAATCCTGCAACGTGCCTTTTTCTGAAACAATAATGCTGACGCCGCTCCCCGCCTTGGCCTGTTCAATTATCTGACCGATATTGCCGCTGTACATTTCTGTGGGTTTTACGCCTGATTGCTGCGCAAAGGCAGCGCACAACTGCTGCACCATGGGCTTGTATCCAAGACCGGTGGTGATAGATGGCCCGTCAGCATGGGCCGACTGCGCAAAAACAAGGATGCATGCGGTCAGTATCAGCAAAAGGCGAAAACGTTCAGGCAATACCAGAGGCTTCATGTGCGGCTCCTGACAGATAAAAGGTGGGGTACGGCAACAGGCCCAGCCTGTGTGCCTTGTGTAGGGTATCCTCAACCATGCCTTGTGCTTCGAGACGGCCATGGCGCAACAGCAGCATGCTGTTGCCAAGCGCCAGCGTCTCATCCGGTGAATGGGTGACGTACAGCACTGGCACGTTCCACTGCTGCGGAATGCGCGCAATGTAGGCCATAAGGCCATCCTTGAGGCTCATGTCCAGCGATGAAAGGGGTTCGTCCATGAGAAGAAGGCGCGGGCGGCAGAGCAGGGCACGCCCAATGGCAACGCGCTGCTTTTCGCCGCCGGAAAGATGGGCCGGGCGTCTGTGCAGCAAGGGGGCGATATCGAGCAGATCGGCAACATCATCTATATCGGGCGCATCATTGCTGGCGTGGGCAGCATGGAACCGGAGGCCGAAACGCAGGTTCTCGCGGACAGAAAGGTGTGGAAACAGGCGGGCGTCCTGAAAAACATAACCCAGGCGTCTGGCCTCTGGCGGCAGATTTATGCCTTGTTCCGCGTTAAAGCAGGTGATGCCGTGGCAGAGTATCTGCCCTGTATCTGGCGTTTCCAGTCCTGCAATGCAATTGATAAGGCTTGTTTTTCCGGAACCGGAAGGGCCAAAGATCACAGCAATGCCGCACTCCGCAAGCGTAAATTCAAGTTGCAGTTCAAAATCGCCGTGTTTTTTATGGATATCTACGTGCAGCATGGCTTGTCCTGAACGCGGGGTGGGGCATGACCTGACGCCTTGTGCGGCCAGTTGCGTCATATCCAGCGATCATTAAGACCATACGGAGAGTGAAGCCATGTATCAATAAATACACGGTTTATATCATAAGCGTGAATGTCTCGGCGCGGCGGCAGGAACAGTCTGCATATCCCGAGGGATGGGCGGAGCTGGCTTGTGCGTTCGCTGTAGTACATGCAGCAGAGGTCAGCAAGGCCAAGGGCCACACCTCAGGCAAGCATGCGAAACGAAAAAAATTGGGTGTGGAAGGCGGAAGAAGCTTTGTGCCCCAGACAGGGCAGAGACAAGGGGCGTCAGCAGGGCCAAGGGCGCTTACGCGCCCATGCCTGCATTGCGTTCGATGAGTTTGACGGCCCTGGCAATCTGGCGGCCAAGGCTGGTTTCTTTGGAGAGTTCGCGTTCCACGCTGGTGATGCCCTTGATGACCGTGGAATGGCGGCGGTTGAATTTTTCGCCGATTTCTTCAAGAGTCAGTTCTGTGTGCTTGCGCGCGAGATAATACACGGTATTGCGGCCCAGCACGCATTCCTTGCGGCGCGAGCGGGAGCTGAGCTGGCGCTCGTTGAGGCCGTAGCTTTCACAGACCAGGCGCACGATGGTGGGCATATCCGGCCCGCAGCTGATCTCGGCGTACTGGCTGAGCACTTCCATAGCCAGGTCAAGGTTCAGCCCGCAATTGAGCAGACGCGCCTTGAAAATGAGGCTGTTCAGGCACGATTCCATCTGGCGCACATCGCCGTCGAGGCGGCAGGCCAGCAGCTCGCAAACGGAGTCGGGCAAAAGGACCTGAAAACTCTTGGCCTTGCGCTCAAGAATGTGGCGGCGCATGTCTTCTGTGGGGCGGCCAATATCGGTGAGGATGCCCGAGCAGAAATGCGACACAAGCTGGCTGTCCACACGTTGCAGTTCGCGCGGCGAAAACGATGAGGTGAAAATGACGCGTCCGCCCTTGGCCTGAAGGCTTTTAACCACGGCCAGAGCCATGTCCTGCATTTTTTCCTTACCCTGGAGAAAATGCACGTCTTCAAGCAGCAGCACGTCAAGATCGCGGAAACGGGTCTTGAAATTTTCGATGTCGTGGGTGCGCAGGGCAGCCACAAAGCGCGAGGCGAAGTCTTCTGCCGTAAGGTAGCCCACGCGCGCGCCGCTGCGTTCTTCTGCAATGGCGCGGCCCACGGCCTGCGCCAGGTGGGTTTTGCCAAGGCCAGGAGCGGAATTCATGAACAGGGTGCGTACACAGCCGCTGCTACGGCTCACATCCTGAGCTGCCGCAACAGCCATATTATTGGTGGGGCCAACCACAAAGTCCGCAAAAGAATAGCGCCAGTTGGTCGCCAGGCGATAGGCCGGGGTGCTGCTGATGGGCAGGGTGGCCTGCAACTGCGGGCGCGCCATCTGCTGGGCAGCAGTGTCCTGACGGCTGGCAGCCTCCGTGGCGTTGGCCGCCAAGCCAGAAAAGGTCGCGTTCAGTATGGAAGATGAGTGCGTGAACTGCTCTGCCGTGTCAGCCTGTTTGGCTGGGGCTTCTGCATTATGGGGCAGGGCGAAAGAAGCGGGCTGCTGCACAGGGCTGGTCGCAAAGGCCAAGTTATCCTGGTTGTCACGGGCTGGCAGGTTAGCCGCAGGCTTGCTGCTGCGGGCGGTATCACCTGCAGCGGTAATGCGCACGTCAACAGAAGATGGGTCAAGTCCCAGCACCGGGGCTGCTGCTTCGCGCAGGGTGGAGAGCATCTTGCCTTCAAGCCAACTGGCCACAAAAGCATTGGGCGCGGTAAGCAAAAGCCCCCCCGCGTGCACTTGTGCCTGCAAGGGTGCAATCCAGACCTTGAAAACGCCGGAATGCAGCATTTTCTTGAGATTTTCAGAAATTTCCGACCATTGTTCGCGCATGCCGCCTTGTAGCCCAAAATCAGATTTGGGGGCAATTGATGATTCCGAGCTGTTTGAGACATGGGGCCAATTTCTTATCCCCAACTTTGTTTATATCTAATAGGCTTGAATTTTAATATTTTTTAGTTACTCGGCCTGTAGTCCCTATGATGGGATATCCTTTGAACGCAAGGCTTTCATGGGGTGTCTTGGCATTTTAAACATGGCATCAAAAAGTTTTACACAAATATGATTTGTTTTTTCTCTGTTTTTCTTATCTATTCTCCATTTTTCAACTAGGTACCAGCAAACTATGCGCACCGTAAGGCAAGGCAGATTGTCAAGGGGGAAAAAGAAATTTTCGATGGTTTCGTGCCTCATAGCTGGACCGGAATTTCCACGAAAATTATCTAAAAACTGTTGATATTAAAGAAAGTTAAGAAAATATCCAGGCATGCCCGGAGCATGGGACGGCAGGGGAATACGCCTGAGGCCAGAATGCAAAAAACCCCGGCCTGAGCCGGGGTTTTGTTCCTGAGGGACGGGAAGTGCAAGCAGTGCTCGCGCTGAACTACCGTCCACAGCACGTTGCCTTGCCTCATGTGAGGCTGCAGTGCTTATCTGCGGCTTAGAAGCCGTAGCGCAGGCCGAGCATGAACTCGTTTTCGTAGGGGCGGTTGCCAACGTTGTACTTGTTGCCAGCAGAGGTGACGCTCACATCGTTGTAGCCAAGGCTCACAAAGCGGTAGCCAGCATCAATGGCGAAGTGCTCGTTGATGTTGAAGGCAACACCAGCGCCCAGGTTCCACGCAAAGTTGGTGGTGCGCTGATCGCCGCTGAACTTGTCGCCGTTGTTGGCGGTAAAGTCATAGCCAGCGTAGTTGAAGGCCATGCCAAGACCACCACCCACATACGGGGTCATGATGCTGTCGTTGTGGAAATCCCAGAACAGGTTTGCAAACAGGGTCGAGGAGTTCCAGGTACCCTTGACCTGCTTGATGGCCGCGCCGCCATCGCTCCAGGTCTTTTCATTGTTGCCGCGCATGGCGAATTCAAGTTCGGCACGCAGGGGCAGCATCTGCTGGGGCCAGAAGTCATAGCCCAGGGCCAGGGCGCCACCAAGGGTGAACTGGCTGTACTGGTCTACTCCGGAGCCAGCCAGGGCGCGGGAGCGTTCAATTTGGCCGGTATTTTGAAAGCTCATCAAGAATTTGGGGGCCAGATACATGCCGTTGCCTTCAGCAGCGGCAATGTTGGGCAGTGCCAGACTCAGCACCAACGCCAACGCAAGAATAAAGCGTTTCATGACAGTCCTCCTAGGTACTTTCCTCCAAAAAAATGAAGGCAGCTTTAAAGTTGAAACAATCATTAGAAAATGTCAATATTTTTTCTATATTGGCAGCAATAATGACGTATCATAACTGTATTGATCTTGCAAAACAGCATGTTGCAACGCGCTGATTCAACTGGAGACCCAATGTATACTGTACAAAAAAGAAAAACCCGGCTGTTTTTTAACAACCGGGTTCATATCGTATTGCGCCTTAAGATCTCACAGCCATCGCAACATCAGCAGGGCGCGCTTGGCCAGTTTTGCTTTTTAGAACGTGTAACCCACTGAAAGCATATAGATGTTTGCAGAAACATCCTTGGAATTGCCGCCAGTAATGCCTACCTCTGGCGAGATGCCCTTGGCATCGGTGCCGCCGTAGTCGAGAGAATTGATCCACAGGTGGGCGTAGGCGAGGTCCACGGTCCAGTTATTCCAGTTAAAGCCGGTGCCCACGCTGAGCGTTTTGCGGCCATTGGTGGGGATCATGAAGTCGGCGTGGCTTTCATTGACCACAGGCGTTTCATACGAAAAACCCGCGCGCAGGGTCCACCAGTCAAGAGGCTTGTATTCCACGCTGCCGTTGAAGTTCCAGCCGTCGCGCCATTCCTTGTTGTTGATGGAACTGTATCCGTTATCCATATAGATGTTCAGGGCATTGTAGGTGGACCAGCGGGTCCAGACCGTGCCCACTTCAAAACTCAGATTGTCCAGCGGCTTGTAGGTAACGCCCAGGGCTGCCGAATCGGGCAACTGAAGCACGGTGTTTGCGCCGCAGTTGCTGGCCTCGGGCAGGTGTTTGGCTTTGCTGATGGCGTTGTTGCCCTGATAGGCGAATTCCACGTCGCCATTGATGTTCATGGTCACCTGACTCTTGTAGGACAGGCCAACCGACCACTGGTCGTTGAGATGCATGTGCAGGCCAAGGTGGGCGCCATAACCCCATCCGTTCCCCTCGAGCTGCATGTCGTTGTCAAATTTTTTGCCGTTGTTGTAGGTCAGAATTTTGTTGCCCATGTACATGTGGGCGTTCATGGCTTCCACGCCTACGGAAAAGGAGACCGTATCATTGAGTTTGACTGCAAGGGTAGGCACAAAGGAAATGGTCTGTACGCCGATGTCATAGACGTTGTACCTGCCCGCCCAGTCACCGGAATAGCTGTTGCCAAGGCCGAAACGCGAAAAAACGCCCAGACCGACCCATGCGTTGTCGCTGAGCTGGTGGCTCAGATAGGCGTGCGGAGCATTCCAGAGTGCGGGTTTCGTGTAGGTCGAGGTTTCGCGGCCGCCATAACTGGTGGAAATACCGCCAGAAGGGCTGATGAGGGCAAAGCCGCCCATCATGCGGGTGCCGGGCAGTTGCGTGATGCCTGCGGCATTATACGCTATGGCCGAAACATCATCAGCGCGGCCCACCATGCCGCCAGCAAGGGAAACACCCCTGGCGCTCCATTCATTCAGGGAGAAACCTTCGCCCCAGGCTACGGGTGCGCAGCAGGCCACCAGAGCCAGCGCCAGACATACAGCACGAAAAAACTTCATCACCCCTCCACTTAGCTGCAAAAAAAGCGCACAACAGCCCATCCCGGCATACCTTAGCACGCTGGTACGGTTGCGATGTCGCAGAAACGGACGCGGCTGTAGGGCCGCCCTCGACAACAGTAATGGGATGTCACAACATATTTATCGGATCAAGGTCAAGGAAAAGTCGCAAGTGTCTTGAAGCTTTTTGTGACAAAGCAAAGAAATAGAGCGAGCGCAGCGCCTGCCAGTCTTGTCCCTTTATCAAACATGTAAAGCGCTTGCGCCCACGCAGCAGGGCCAGTGGGGCTGGGGCGGGGCCAAGAAGCTGCACTCCCAGTTCCGCAGCCTTCACGCGCAGTGCCTGGGCCAGATCGTTGAGAGCCGGGGGGCCGCCCTGTTCGTTCAACGCGTAGGATATGCGAATGAGCGCCAGACGCACGAAGGGCGGGTAACGGCGCAGCCGACGCTTGGCAAGCTCTGCCTGATAAAAGCCCTCATAATCTGCGGTGCGCACGTACTGCCAGCAGTAGTGCTCCACATCTCGCGTCTGGATAAGCACCCGGCCCGGCTTGTCGCCCCTGCCAGCGCGCCCGGCAGACTGCACCAGCAACTGAAATGTGCGCTCTGCGGCGCGGTAGTCAGGCAGATTCAGGCCAAGGTCCGCATCCGCGATGACTGCCAGCGTCACCAGCGGGAAGTGATGCCCCTTGGAGAGCATTTGCGTACCCACAAGTATGGGGGCCTCCTGCCGGGAAAAGGCCGCGAGGATTTCTTCCATGCGTCCGGGCCTGCGGGTGCTGTCCCTGTCCAGCCGCAACACAGGCCCCCCGGCCAGGACGCTCAGGCGCTCGGCAAGTCGTTCCGTGCCTCCGCCCATGGGCAAAAAGTTCATGCCGCCGCACTCTGGGCAGGGTGAAGGAAATGGGCGGTTGTAGCCGCAATAGTGGCAGACGAGTTTTTCCAGCCCCTTGTGGTAGGTGAGCCCAATTTCGCAGTGCGGGCAGCGCAGGGTGCGGTTGCAGTCCAGGCAGTACATCAGGGGTGCGTAGCCGCGCCTGTTCAACAGCACCACGGCCTGCTCGCCGCGCTCAATGGTCTCGCGCAGTGCCGCCTCGCTCTGCGGGGCCAGCAGGCCGTCCATACTGGTTGAACCGGGCGCGAGGGAGCTGATGTCCACCAGTTCCACCGGCGGCAGCTCGCGTCCGCCCACGCGGTGGGGTAGCCGCAGGATGGGCAAGTGGCCGTTTTCAGCCGCATAAAAGGTCTTGAGATCGGGCGTGGCAGAACCAAGCACCAGCAGCCCCTTTGCTTGGGCAACACGGAACCACGCCACTTCCTTGGCCTGATACGCCAGGCTTTCGTCCTGCTTGAAAGAGCCGTCGTGCTCTTCGTCCAGCACAATGCAGTTCAGGTGCGGCACTGGCAGAAATAATGCCGAGCGAGTGCCCACGACAATGCAGGGGGTGTCGCTTTGCGCCATCTGGCGAAAGGTCGCTTCCCGCCGTGCGGGCGACTGGTATCCGTGGTAGAAAAATAAGGGAGCATCGGGCAGCGCGCAGGTGGCATCGCGCCGCAGTTTGTGGGCCAGCGCCACCTCGGGTGCGAGCAGCATGACGCTTTTGCCCGCCGCCAGGCAGGCCTTGGCAAGTTCAAGGTACACTGCTGTTTTGCCGCTGCCGGTCACGCCAAAGAGCAGGCGGGAGGAGGCCTCGTCTGCCCGCAGGGCCTCCAGCATGCTTTCAAGCGCACATGCCTGTTCATCGTTGAGGGCAAAGGGAGCAGGCGGGGGCGGCAACAGGCTTTGCTCTGTGGCGTCCAGAGCGTCGTCATCGTCAACGCCGTTGTCTCTGGCAAGGTTGACGTGCCCGGCCTCCAGCAGGGTTTGGAGGGCCGGGGCGACTGCCTGACCGAGGGATTGCACCAGCCGCCTGCGGCTCACGCTGCCGTGCTGGTGCAGATAATCCAGAACTTCGATCTGGCGTTTGGCCGAAGGCCGCACAGGCCAGGGCGGGTCAACGCGCAGCAGGCAAAATTCTTCGCTGGCGGCGTCTGTGCCGGGGGGCAGCATGCGGGCCGTACCGTTGCGAAGGGCAGAGGCGAGCGCCTGACGCTGCTCAGGCTGGGCTTCACGGATGCGCGCAAGAGTCCAGGCCACAGCCTTGCCCGATTCAAGATTACGCAGTCGCACCCGTGCAAGGCGCAGCCCCTGTGGCAGCACATGCCCCAGAATATGGCCTGGGTGCAGCCCCTGCCGGCGGGCCAGATCCTCCGCCAGCTCCAACAGCACCGCGGGGAGCAGGGGGGCGTTTTCCAGCGGCCAGCCAAGACTTTTGCAGTCAACGCCTTCCGGCAGGTCGGCGGTGGGGCTGACGCGCAAAAGCACTGCGGCGCGCAGGGCGGTGCGTTCGCCCCGGCCCAGTGGCACTGCCACTCGCAATCCTGGCTGCCAGAAATCAGCGGGAAATTCGGGCGGCAGTGTGTAGGTAAGGCTGGCGTAGGGCGGAGTGAGCAGGGCGACGGTGGCGTACATGGGGGGAGAGTTACGTAATACGGCCCCAATGGCAAGCCTCCTCTGGCGAACCAGAGGAGGCTTGGGGCAATACATATGTGCAGCAGGTTTTAATGGAACTGCACAAAATTCTTGAGCAGCTTGAGCAGATCGTAGCGCAGCTCTTCGTCCTGAAGGGCAAAGTAGATGTTGGCTGTGAGAAATTCCGCCCAGTCGCCAGCGTCAAAGCGCATGCCCGACATACGCACCGCCATCATGCCCCTTTCCTGAGCCATGGCCTGAAGTGCGTCGGTGAGCTGGATTTCGCCGCCGTGACCGGGTTCGACCTTTTCAAGATAATCAAAGATATCAGGCGTGAGCACATAACGGCCAACAATAGCCATGCGCGAGGGAGCGTCTTCACGGGCGGGTTTTTCCACCATGTTTTTAACGCGGAACACGCCTGGGGTCACTTCATCGCCATCAATGATGCCGTAGCGGCTGACCTTCTCCCACGGTACTTCCATCACGCCGATGACCGGCATTTTTTCGGCCATGGCCACTTCAATGAGCTGGCCGATGCCGGGAGCGCCGCCAAACATGAGGTCATCGCCCACCATGATGGCAAAGGGGTCGTCACGCACAAGTTCGCGCGCGCACAGCACCGCATGCCCTAGGCCCAGCTGGCGCTTTTGCCGCACGGACATGATGTTGACCATCTCGGCCACCTTGCGCACTTCAGCCAGTTTGTCGAGCTTGCCAGCGCGTTCAAGCACTCCCTCAAGCTGGAGGTTGTAGTCGAAGTGATCTTCAATAACCGTTTTATCACGGTTGGTGACAAAGATTACATCTTCGATATTGGCGCGCTGCGCTTCTTCAACCACATACTGGATGACGGGCTTGTTGTAGATGGGCAGCATTTCCTTGGGAATATTCTTTGTTGCAGGCAAGGAACGGGTGCCCCATCCGGCCACGGGAATGACGACTTTACGAATATCCTTCATGCATGCCTCCAAGGGGGGTAGACAAAACAATTTTTATTAGCGGCAAACCGATGTAAGCAATAAACGGATAGCAGCCATACTGCAAGCAGTACCTGCCCGATCCGGGAGTGCCGCCGTGATGTTCAACAGTCAAATCAGCGCAGTTCGCGCTCAACCACAACGGCCAGGTCTTCAGCGAAAGTTTTGACCTTTTCGGGGTTTTCGCCTTCCACCATGACGCGGCAAAGAGATTCCGTGCCGGAGTAACGCAAGAGCAAGA
>NZ_JAHZCJ010000001.1:460126-718057 GCF_019422935.1 Desulfovibrio sp.
GGGGTCTTCGCTCTTGGCGCGCTCCTTGAAGCGTTCGTTCAGCTTGGGGCTGTGCAGGTTGATGCAGGCTTCCAGCGCCATTTCCTTAACGTCCACATAGCGGTGATCCAGCTGGGCGAAGACAAGGTCTTCCACGTCAGGGCAAGTGGGCTGGTTGCCAAAGAAGACCAGTGCGCTCTTGAGAACTTCCGCGTCTTCTGAATCATTCATGATGGTTATAAAGAACGGGGAGTCGGCGCAGTCGCCAAGCTGGGCCAGCTCCGCTGCCGCCATGCGCTGCAGTTCCGGGCTGGCATCCCAGAAAATATTTTTGAGATCAGGCACGCAACGGCGGTCTGCCATAAGATGACAGGCCTCCATTGCCAGCAGGGTGCGCGGTTCATCAACGCTGTTCAGGGCATCGCGCACGGAGTCATTGTAGCCGATGGCGGCTATGGCCTTGATGGCGGCTTCATAGAGTTCATCCTGGCGTTCCCTGTCGAGGGCAGCGGCCATGTTGATGATGTCTTCGGTGCAGGCATCCGAACCGATGGCGCTCAGGCCTTGCAATGCGGCCAGCAGGATGTCTTCATCGTTGTCTGTGAGGGCGTCGAGCAGATAGGAACGCAGCCTTTCCTGCGATTTGCCAGCCAGCAGCGACAATCCGCGCCCGTTGAGAATCTGCACGATAGCTTTGACAATCTTGTGGCGCAGGGCTTCGCGAACATTTTCAAGCGAACTGAAGAGCAGGGGAATGGACTTTACATCGCCCATATCGCCAAGGGCGTCCACAATGGCCGAACTCACAAGGGAGGAGGCCTGGGAAAGCAGTTTCACAAGTGCGCTGGCGGCAGAGTAGTCCTTGATTTTTGCAAGGGCTTCCACCACGGCAAACTGCACCCATTCTTCATCGTGCATGGCCTGGCACAGGGAGTTGACAGCTTCGGGAAAAGCCAGAGTGCCAAGGCTCACAGCAGCCTGATACCGTACGTTGACTTCCGGGTCTTTGAGCAGGGCGCGGCAGAGCAGCAGACACGCCTGATGCGTACGGCAGTATCCCAGAATATCTGTGATAAATATCCGCAAGTCCGCATCGTCGTGCTGCAGGTAGGGCTGAATGCTCTCAATGCTGTCAGAGCCGATTTCGCGTAGAATGTCCATGGCCACGTTGCGCACGGGGGCTTCGTCGCTGCTCAGGAGCGGCAGCAGAGCTACAACCACCTGCGGCCCGCGAATTTTGCGCAGGGCATATTCCGCTGCTTCCTGTACGCCCACACTCGGGCTTTTGATGTGTTCGCAGAGCATGGGAACGGCATCCTGAAGGCCCTGATCGCCAGCGCTGAATGCCGCGTCGCGAATCGCGTCATTTTCGCCCGACTTCAGGGCTTCAAGAATTGCTTTTTGCTGTGGATTTTCCATGTTCATAGTCATGTCCTGCTACGGTGGGGTCAGCCTCTGACCGTTGTTATGATGGCGTTGGCAATATCGTCCACATCAAGAATGAGGTTGGCGAGCTTGTTGTCTACAATCGCCTTGGGCATACCGTAAACGACACAGGAGGCCTCATTTTGCGCTATAAGGCAGCCGCCCTTCTCTTTAAGAACCTTGGCCCCTTCGCATCCGTCTGAACCCATTCCGGTGAGAATCGCGCCAAGCGTGCGTCTTCCCATTGCTTTGCCCGCAGTTTCAAAAAGCACGTTTGCCGAAGGTTTGTAAAGGGCATCGCGCGGTTCTTCTGCAACAAAGATTTCTGGCAGCGGACCGCGCATGCGAATGCCCAGATGCTTGCCGCCAGGGCAGACATACGCATGACCGGTTTTGAATTTGTCACCATCCTGGGCTTCGGTAACGCCGATCTTGCAAACACTGTCTAGGCGCTTGGCAAACGGATTGGTAAAAGCCGCCGGCATATGCTGCGCAATAAGTATGCAGGCCGGAAGATCCGCAGGCAGCGCCGAAAGAATCTTTTGCACCACTGGCGGCCCGCCGGTGGAAACGCCGATTACAACCAGATCGCGCGGCCCGGTGCAGGGCGTTTGCACATAATCCGCAGGTTGCGAAGGCTGAGGGCGTGGAACTGGAACCTGAATCTGGTTGATGCGTCTGTACTTGAGTTTGATGATGGTTTTACGCCGGGCAATGGCCCGCACCTTGCGCTGCAGCTCCGCCCCAAAACACTCCCGGTCGCAGCTCATGGTTTTAGGAATAAAATCAAGAGCGCCGTACTCTAATGCCTTTAATGTGCTTTCCGCGCCGCTCTGTGTGAGAGAGCTGACCATCAGCACGGGAATCGGAGTCTTTTTCATCAACTGCTGCAAAACTCCAAGGCCATCAAGCCTTGGAAGGTCAACATCAAGCGTCATTACGTCCGGATCGAGTTCTTCGGCTTTTTCCAGGGCCTCCTGACCGTTGCGGGCTGTGCCCACAACCTTGATTTCAGAATCCTGCTCCAGAAGTGAAGTAATGGTGTTGCGCATGAAGGTTGAATCATCAACCACGAGGACACTGATCATAGGATAAATTCACTCCAAAAAATTCTCTCTCTATCTAGTTTTTGTATGCTACGTCAGGCATTATTTTTTTACAAATAAAAAATTACTTGCCAAACTACTCAGTCTCGCTTATGTTCCCTCTCTCAACGGGATGTGGCTCAGCTTGGCTAGAGCGCAGCGTTCGGGACGCTGAGGCCGCGCGTTCAAATCGCGCCATCCCGACCAGCAAAATCAAGGGTTTACGGTAACCACCGTAAGCCCTTTTTTTGTTTTTACATCAAGCGAATCCTTCTTTTTACGTATAAAGACAGCGCTCGGTTAAAGGCGGCGGCAAGTCGGAAGCAGGAATTATGCATTGGCGACTGGCCTTTTTATGCCGGCAGGATGTTCCGTAAAAATAATTTTGCGTGAATCTTGTGGACTCTTAACGGCAAAAAAGCCCGTTTCTGAAGGGATGTTCATCACATCCCTAAGAAACGGGCTTTCTGTTATTTTGCGGCAACCGAGGTTATGCCTGCGGATGCTTGGTTTAGCTGCTCTAAAGGCGCGCGGAACGCGCCATGCACCTAGCTCAGTGAAGCAAGGCGCTTGATGGCTTCTTCCGTGTCGGCAGGGGAGCCAAAGGCCGTCAGGCGCACGTAGCCCTCGCCAGAAGCGCCAAAGCCAGCGCCCGGCGTGCACACAAGGGCCGTGTTGTTCAGCACGTGGTCAAAGAATCCCCAGGAGGTCATGCCGTCCGGCACGCTCACCCAGATGTAGGGAGCATTGACGCCTCCGTAGACGGAAAGACCCATGCCGGTGACTGCTTTGCGCAGGCTTTCTGCATTACACTGGTAGCCGTGGATAACGTCCATGACCTGCGCCCGACCTTCCGGGCTGTAGGTGGCGGCAGCGGCCCGCTGCACAATGTAGGGGCAGCCGTTGTACTTGGTGCACTGACGGCGGTTCCAGAGGCTGTTGAGCGCAACCTTGCCGCCCTTGCCATCGCTGACCTGGAGTGCCTTGGGCACAACTGTGTATGCGCAGCGCAGGCCGGTGAAGCCAGCTGTTTTGGAGAAGCTGCGGAATTCCACGGCCACTTCCTGCGCGCCCTCAAGTTCATAGATGCTGTGGGGAATGGAGCTGTCGGTGATGTAGGCCTCGTAGGCGGAGTCATACAGAATGACGCAGCCTTCGCGGCGGGCGTAGTCCACCCAACCCTGAAGCGCCTGACGCGAAAGCACGGTGCCCGTGGGGTTGTTGGGGTAGCACAGATAGATGATATCGGGCCGGGTTTTGGGAAAGTCCGGCACAAAGTTGTTTTCCTTGAGGCAAGGCAGGTACACGAGCCTGTCCCACTGTTTGCCGTCAAACTCGCCGGAACGGCCCGCCATGGCGTTGGAATCCACATAGACGGGATAAACGGGGTCAGTCACCGCCACAATGCTCTCAGCGGCAAAAAGTTCCTGAAAATTGCCCACGTCCGACTTGGCGCCGTCGCTCACGAACACTTCATCGGGGCTCAGGTCAACGCCGCGCGCCTTGTAGTCGTGTTCCGCGATGATTTCGCGCAAGAAGGCATAGCCCTGTTCCGGGCCGTAACCATGAAACGTGGCGGCGTCGCCCATGTCGTCCGCAGCCTTGTGCAGCGCCGCAACCACGGCGGGAACAAGGGGACGGGTCACATCGCCAATGCCCAGGCTGATGACGCGCTTTTCGGGGTTGGCTTCCTTGAAGGAGGCGACCTTGCGGGCTATTTCCGCAAAAAGATAGTTGCTTTGCAGCTTGAGAAAATTGCTGTTTACGCTGGTCATCACATTCCTCTGAATCAGATGTGGTATAAGCCGGTGAAGACGGTGACGGCTCCGCCGGTCATGTAGACATGGTTGGAAATTTCGTCCCAATGGATGTGCAGGGTGCCGCCCTTGAGTTCCACATCAAGCTCGCGCCCGGTGAGGTTGTTGAGCACGCAGGCAACAGCAACGGCGCATGCGCCGGTGCCGCAGGCAAGGGTTTCGCCCGCGCCGCGTTCCCACACGCGCATTCTTACCTTGGTGGAGGAGATAACTTCCACAAATTCGGTGTTGGTGCGCTGCGGAAACAGCCTGTGGTGCTCAAAACTGGGGCCGATCTTGGGCAGATCAAGGTCGTCTATGCCTTTCATGAAAACAACCGCATGCGGGTTGCCCATGGAAACAGCGGTAATATCGTAGCCAGCGCCGTCAACCTCGACTGGGCGGGCCACAAAACGCTGGGCGCTTGTGTCGCCCTCGACCAGCACGGGAATGTTGGCCGGGGTCAGCACGGGTTCTCCCATATCAACCGTAGCACCGCAAACCTCGCCGCCTTCAAACAGCAGACGGACGATTTTTTCACCGGCGCGGGTTTCAACGCGGATAACATCCTTGGAAAGAATGCCGTGGTCGTGAACATATTTGCCCACGCAGCGGATGGCATTGCCGCACATTTCAGCCTCGGAACCATCAGAATTGAACATGCGCATGCGCACGTCTGAAGTGCCGGAAGGCAGAATCAGTACAAGACCGTCAGACCCGACACCGAAATGGCGGTCGCTGATCTGTCGAGCAAGGTCGTTGGGGTTCTCGACACGTTCTTCAAAGCCGTTCACATAGACATAATCGTTGCCGATGCCCTGCATTTTTGTAAAGCGCAGTGTTGCAGCCATATATACTCCTTATCATACGGGGGGCCGAGACAGGCTGCCCATAATTATCTTGGCAGTATCACAAATAAGTATTTATTCTGATTCAAGGCAAAAGTAAACACAGTGCGGCGTACCTGCCGTGAATCCAACGTGCGGCGGCGGTTTAGGGCGCAAAAAAAGCGGAGAGCCGCCAGACTCTCCGCTTGATGACCACTGGCCTTCGCCGTCCGTTGCGGCGAACGGCGAGGCCTGTGGCTCCCTGCGGCAGAACCGCAGGGGCCGGAAGCAAGGGGACCATCTTCCCCCCCGGGATGAGACCCCCTGCCCCCAACTATTTCTTAACGACCTAGTGAGCCCAGAGCAGTTCCGCGTACTTGGGCAGAACCCACAGGCTGTCCTCAACCAGGCGCTCAAGAGCGTCGGCATGGGTGCGGCATTCGGCCATAGCGGGCAGGATGCCGTCACGAGCGGCCTTGGCCTGTTCCAGCGCGCCTTCGGTGCACTGGGCTTTTTCCACGGCCTTTTCCAGCACGGTTACACCCTTCTGAAGTGCAACAATGTGGCCGCGCAGTTCGTTAAAGTATTCTTCTTCGCTTGCAGCGCCCTTGTCGCCAAGCACGGCGCGGGTCTTGATAACCGCATCGGCGGCCCTGGTCTGGGCTTCCATGCTGGGCGGCAGCACGGAAGAGCGGATCATGTCGGCCAGCAGGTTGCCTTCGATGCACACGGTCTTGCTGTAGTTTTCCAGCAGGATGTCCTGACGGGAGAGAATTTCACGCTCGGTCAGGATGCCGTGACGCAGGAAGACGTTCATGACGTCGGGATCGCTGTAGTGCTCAAGAGCGGTAACGGTGTTGTTGTAGTTGGGCAGGCCGCGGCGGGCGGCTTCTTCAGCCCAGGATTCAGCGTAACCATTGCCGTTAAAGACGATGGGCATGTGTTCCTTGAACAGGCGGGGCAGCAGAGACTGCAGGGCCGTGTTCAGATCGGTGCCGCCGGCAACCGAAGCTTCAAGTTCGGTGGCAATGTCGTCCAGAGCGCTGGCAACAGCCGCGTTCAGGGCGATATTGACCGGAGCCACGGACTGCGAGGAGCCCACGGCGCGGAATTCAAACTTGTTGCCGGTGAAGGCAAAGGGGCTTGTGCGGTTACGGTCGGAAAGATCCACGGGGAGCGGAGGCAGAGTGGAAACACCCACTTCCATGACCGCGCTCTTCTTGTTCTTGGAACCCTTGCCGTTGATGATGGTGTCAAGCACGTCGGTAAGCTGTTCGCCAAGGTAGACGGACAGGATGGCCGGCGGGGCTTCGTTGGCGCCAAGGCGATGGTCGTTGCCAGCGCCCACGGTGCCGAGGCGCAGGGCCGCGCTGTGCATGTGCACGGCGCGCAGCACGGCGGCCAGGAAGACCAGGAACTGGGCGTTGTCCACCGGGGTGGAGCCGGGATTGAGCAGGTTGGAGCCATCAGAATCGCTGATGGACCAGTTGTTGTGCTTGCCGCTGCCGTTCACGCCCGCAAAGGGCTTTTCGTGCACCAGGCACACAAAACCGTGCTTGCCAGCCATGTGACGCATCATGTTCATGCAGAGCATGTTGTGGTCGCAGGCGATGTTGGCTTCTTCGTACACAGGGGCAATTTCAAACTGACCGGGGGCCACTTCGTTGTGGCGGGTCTTGGCCGGAATGCCCAGCGAACGCAGCTCGTTTTCCAGATCCTGCATGAAGCTCATCACGCGGGGAGGAATGGAGCCGAAGTAGTGGTCTTCCATTTCCTGACCCTTGGGCGAGGTGGCACCTATCAGGGTGCGGCCAGCCAGCAAAAGGTCAGGGCGCAGGGCGGCCAGGTTTTTGTCCACCAGGAAGTATTCCTGCTCGGGGCCGACGTTGGCGCGCACATAGCTGGCCGTGGTGTTGCCGAAGAGCTTGAGAATACGCATGGCCTGACGCGACAGGGCCGATATGGAGCGGATGAGCGGGATCTTGCGGTCAAGAGCTTCGCCCGAGTATGAGTAAAAGTATGTCGGAATGTGCAGGGTGGCCCCGTAAGGAGCGGGGATGATGAACACCGGCACGGAGGGATCCCACGCGGTATAGCCGCGGGCTTCAAACGTGGAGCGGATGCCGCCGGAAGGGAAGGAGGAGGCGTCCGGCTCACCGCTGATCAGCATCTTGCCAGAGAATTCGCTGATAACCTGACCATCGATGGTGGGCGACAGAAAGGCGTCATGCTTTTCGGCAGTGAGGCCGGTCATGGGATGGAACCAGTGCGTGTAGTGCGTGGCGCCGTTCTCGATAGCCCAGTCCTTCATGGCGTTGGCGACAACATCAGCGATTTCGGGATTCAGGCGTTCGCCGTCGCGGATGGTCTTGGCCAGCTTTTTGAACACATCCTTGGGAAGGCGCTTACGCATCGTGGCCAGGCCAAACACGTAACGGCCAAAGATGTCTTCCGCGCTGCGGCCTATTTCATCAGCGCTGGTGGGGATGACCGGTGCAGTGTTCACTGCTTTGAACAAAGCCTTTTTACGGGGGGAACTCATACCCTCGTCTCCTTTCTCATGTTGTTGCTAGAATCAGGCATAGCCCGACTAAAGGGCCTCATCGCCGCGCTCACCAGTGCGGATGCGGATGGCATCCATCACATCACTGATGAAAATTTTTCCGTCGCCAACCTGTCCTGTGCGGGAGATGGACACCACCGCGTTCAGAACAGTTTCAAGCATGTCGTCGTGCAGCACGACCTCGACCTTGATCTTGGGCAGGCAGTCAACCTGCATTGTGGTGCCGCGATACACTTCAGTGTGCCCGCGCTGGCGACCAAAGCCCTTGATTTCAACATAGTTCAAGCCGTGGATGCCCATGTCGGTAAGCGTGTCCTTAACCTTGTCAAACATGCTGGGCCGGATGATGATTTCAAGCTTTTTCATAGGTCGTTCCTTTGCTGTTTCCCGTTGGACTACAAGGAGTAGCCGCGTTCGTTGTGCTCGCTCAAATCGAGACCGGTGAATTCCTCTTCAGGCGTAACCCGCAGGCCGACAACCGCGTCAACCACATAGAGGATTATCCGGGAAACTATGTAGCAATAACCCCAGGTAGCCACAATGGACACGATCTGGATCCAGGCCTGCTCAGGATTACCATAGAACAGACCGTCCGAGTTGTTGATGGCCGCGCAGGCGAACAGGCCGGTGGCAAGCGCACCCCAGGTGCCGCCGATGCCGTGAATGCCGACCACGTCAAGGGCGTCGTCGTAACCGAACTTGTTCTTCAGGAGCACGCCGCCGTAGCAGATGATGCCGCCAACAAAACCGATCAGCATGGCGGGCAGCACTTCAACAAAGCCCGCGCCGGGGGTGATGGCCACGAGGCCAGCCAGTGCGCCGGAGATAGCGCCAAGGCTTGTGGGCTTGCCGGTACGAATCCATTCAACGAGCATCCAGCCAAGAATACCGCAGGCGGAAGCCATGTGGGTTGTTACAAGGGCCTGACCAGCAAGAGGACCGGAAACCAGGGCGCTGCCAGCATTGAAGCCGAACCAGCCGAACCACAGCAGGCCGCCGCCAAGCAGGGTAAGGGGCAGATTGTTGGGTGTTGCATGCGAGCTGCCAGTGGAAAGCCGCGGTCCAAGAGCCTGGGCACAGGCAAGAGCCGCTGCGCCGGAAGACATGTGCACAACTGCGCCGCCAGCAAAGTCCAGAGCGCCCATCTTGCTCATCCAGCCGCCGCCCCAGACCCAGTGGGCCATGGGCGAGTATACGAAGAGCAACCACAAGCCGGAGAAAACAAGCATGGCGGAGAAGCGGATGCGCTCAGCGTAGGCACCGGAAATAAGGGCCACGGTAAGAGCAGCAAACATGCACTGATACCCCATAAAAACCGTGTGGGGCAGCTGGGTGGCGGCAGGAGCCGATTCGCCGCCCACGCCTTTGAGGAAGAGGTAGGAAAGATCGCCGATTATGCCGCCCACATCTTCGCCAAAGGCCAGTGTGTAACCCACAACGGCCCATAATACAGAGATGAGAGCCAGCGCGCCGTAGCTGTGCATGTGGGTGGACAGGATATTGCGGGAGCGAACCAGGCCACCGTAGAAGAGGGCCAGCGCCGGGGTCATCAGCATGACCATGGAGGCGCAGATCAGAATAAATGCAGTATCCGAGGCGTTCATACGGACATCCTTCAGCGTAGTTCGGACCGGCGAGGGAGGCAGGGTGCCGCACAGTGCAGCAGGCTGGTTTCCGTCGTTCCGTTCCGCGTTTAATAGAACCTCATCCTCGTGGGCTGGCGCCATGCCCACACTGCGGCACAATGCCGCAGCAATACCCTGCTTAGGCATGAAGTGTGCCAAATGTGTTTCGCTGAGGGGCTAAATTATGTAACAATATGATTTTATAATTATTTTTATTTTTGAAGGCAGACAGGAAGAATTGCAGGAGGTTGGCGTCTGTGGAATATTTCTACGTTGCTGTAGAAAAAAACAGGCCCCCCAGAGCGCCGTATCGTGGCGCCTGGGGGGCTTTCTAAATAGATGTTTTATTTTAGCGTGTTATGTGAAAAAAATAGAAAATTTCAAAAATGTAGAAATTATTGGTACATCTTTGTAATGACTGTGTTGTGCTTAGATAACATGCTAAAAATTATTACAAAAAATTCATTTTTGGGGGCAAATTTAGGCCTTTTTTAAAAATACCGTTTTGTAGAAACTTCATATCTACTCGGTTTCATCCTTACGGTACACGGGGCGAAAAGCTTTGTAGGTTATGCCGTACTTTTTCATGCGCAGGGCCATGATTCTTTCCGTCAATCCAAGGCTTGCAGCGGCTTTGCCCATCTGGCCCTGGCTGAACTCAAGCGCTTCGGTGATTGATGCGCGTTCCAGCTCGTCCAACTGCTCTTGCAAACTGCCGGAAAGCCCCTGGCGGATCAGCCCTGGCGTGAGGCCGGAACTGGCCGCAACGCGGCTGCCGTGCAGAGCAGGGGGCAAGTGCTGGGGCAACACAAGGCCTTCGCGGCCCAGCAGCAAGACGGCGCGCTCCATGACGTTTTCAAGTTCGCGGATGTTGCCCGGCCAGGTGTAGCGTTGCAGCATATCCATAACAGAAAGGGAGAGGCGCACGTTGTTGCGCCCGTTTGCCAGCGCGTATTTTTTGATAAAGTGGTTTGCCAGCGGCAGAATATCCTCTGGTCGGAAACTCAGGGGCGGCAGGAAAATGGGGAAGACATTGAGGCGGTAGAACAGATCGCGGCGGAAGGTTTCTTCCTCCACCATTTTTTCCAGGTCACGGTTGGTGGCGGTGATAAAACGCACATCAACATAATGTGTTTCCATGCCGCCAAGGCGCTCGAAGGCTCTTTCTTGTAAGACGCGTAGCAGTTTTGCCTGGGTCATGAGCGAAAGCTCACCCACTTCGTCCAAAAACAGCGTGCCGCCGTTGGCAAGCTCGAAGCGCCCTTTGCGAGTTGCGTTTGCGCCGGTAAAGGCCCCGCGCTCATGGCCGAACAGTTCGCTTTCAATGAGGTTTTCTGGCAAGGCGGCGCAGTTGAGAGAAATAAAGGGCTTGTTGGCGCGCGTGCTGCCCGAATGGATGGAGCGCGCAGCCAGTTCTTTGCCCGTGCCGGATTCGCCCTGTAAAAAAACTGTGGTGCTGGACGGGGCAACCTGCGCAATCTGCGCGTAGACCTTTTGCATCACTTCAGAGTTGCCCACAAAGCCGCGCGGCCTCAGGGGGGAGGAGGCTTCTTCATCCATGCGGCCCTGCGATTCAAGGGCGGCGTGCCCAAGCAGGGTTGATATAATGGTAAGCAGGCGCATTTCGTCTTCAAGCGTTGCATCGTCCACCAGCAGGTGGTCAACCGACAGTGCGCCCACAACCTGGTCGTTGAGGCGGATAGGCACGCAGATGAACGAAATCCCCTCCTTGCCCAGATCGCGAGAGCGGGTGCGGTTCAGAAACAGGGGCTCTTCAGATACATTAGATATGTACATGGAACGCCCGGTTTCGATCACGCGCCCGGTGATACCCTCGCCGCGCACGTAGCGGCCCCGGCGGGCCTCAGCGGGTTTGAGGCCGTAGGCAGCCTCAATGCGGATTTCGCCGCTGTTGGGCGAAATAAGCGTGATTGCGCCGCGCATCATGTGCAGATGCTCTGCCATAAGCTGGAGCGCCTTGTTCAGGGCAACCCCCACATCCGTGGCGGAATTGACCACATTGGAAAGATCCAACAAAAGGCGCAGCTGCTCTTCGCGGTGGCTGTCTGCGTTGGCGGGAGAGCGTGACACGGTGCCGGGACGGGGAGATGTGTTGCTGGATTTTTGCATGCCGTGCTTATACCTCAGGCCGGGGCAAACATGCAATCCGTCAGCGGGTTACGGGCTGCAAGAAAGAGCCGCCGGGGGGAGGGCACTTGCGCAAGCGGGCTGAGGGCAGGCTTGGATATAGTGGGGGAGTGGAAGGATGGGCTTTGCGGGCAAGAGGAGCAGATCAGATAACGGTCTAACTGATTTGGCGGCGCAATAGGCTACGATATCAGCAAACGCCCCTAGTTCATGTGATAGCAGCCAACTGATTAGTGGCGCAACAGGATTAGGGAACTCCCAGCTCTGAATATGACCTTGGGAAGCCCCTGACCGCTGAATTTTATGCCAATTTTAAAAAGTCGCTTGACACCTGCCCCCTATTGCCGTAGATACACCCTTCACAGCGCGTCCCCATCGTCTAGCCGGCCCAGGACAACGGCCTTTCACGCCGTCGACAGGGGTTCAAATCCCCTTGGGGACGCCAATTGATTCCAAGAGGTTACAGTAAAAACCTCACCAGATACCCACAGGGGGTTAGTCCTGGGGGTTAGTTTTGAAAAAGGCTGCACTTAAGTGCAGCCTTTTTTCGTTTCCAAATAAGAAAGTCTGAATCATGTTCTCTACTCCGTGCCAGTTGGGATGAGTTTACCGGAAACCAGTCCCTGGTTGAGGCGAACCACGTCTGCCTTTGCCCCTCCCCCCTGCTTCTCTTCATTTTCACTTGTAAAAGAATCCTTTTTCCGTGAAAGCGCGGAAGGGGCAGGAAAGGGGTGACAATTTGCAGGGCCACGGCTTGCCAATGCGCTCAGGGCATCCGAAACTTCCGCGAAAGCTCCAAGGCTGTGCAGGTACCTGTCCGTGGTTGTCTGCTTTTCATGTCGTAGGGCGTGCTGGATGGCGAAGAGGCTCTTGCCCTCCTGGGCCAGAATGGTGGCAGCCAGGTGCCTGATGGCATGAAACCCAAATGGTTTCACCTTGGCCTTGGCACAAAGCCTTTTCATCACGTGGGCTGCCGTTTTATAGGGTTGCCCGACGTACGGCTCAACCGGGCAGGTGAACACATGGTTCCCTTTGCCCTGGCGGTATTGCCACAGCCAGAGCATGGTAGTGCGCACGTCCTCATTCATGGGCATTTCGTCACGTTTTGCCGTGCCTGTGCGGGTTTTGCGCGTTGTTAGCACAACGGTGCCGCGCTCAAAATCCACATCCTGCCATGTCAGCTTAAGCAGCTCGCCCTTTCGCGCTGCGAGGTTGAGAAAGCAGGTCAGCATGGCCTTCTCACGCTCTGGAGCTGCCTCGTAGACCTTCCAGAAATCCTCTTCCGGCGGGATGTAACGGGGAACCCGTATCTCCGCATACCGCTGGCAGGCCAGAAAAGAATCCGGCATATCCAGCGGAAAGTGGTCGAGATACGCTGCGCCCCACTTCCAGGCGGTGGTCAAGATTTTACGGTCTTTGTTGGAGCAGTTGGGGCCGCGCTGGTCATGCTGCCAGGCAAGATACTTGCGGGCCTTTTTTCTGTCGAAGGATTCAACTGTATCATCTGGTGACAGTCCCTTGGTTTGCTCAAGGTAGCGGATGAACCGCCGAAAGCCGTCACGTTTCTCTTTAAAGGTCGCCAGGGTGTTGCGCCGCTGGCATTCTTCAAGGTAGGCCGTTCCCCACTCAAGAATCGTCACCCGTTGGGGCGCGGAGACCAAAGGGGTCACTTTTTCCGGCGCAGTCGCGGCTTCTTCCTCCAGTTGCTTCCTGGTGGTTACTTCCCACGCTATGGCATTCCTCTCGTCGGCCTTGCTGCTGCCAAACCATTTTACCGCTGCCATTCTGCCCTGAAACCAGACCTGTCCTTTCCAACGCTTGGGGGAGCCCTTCTTCTTGCTCGTGAAGGTTGCCATTGAATATCTCCAATATGCGATTTTCAAGGAACCTTAGAGCGTGCCCAATCCGCACACCCCCGAACGCTGTATAATACCGCCTGACCGTTCGCACATCAAGGCGGAAGATCGCAGCGACTTCTCTTGCTGTGAAAATACGGCCCAGTGGGCTTTGAGATGGGGGCAATTGGCTTTTCATCAGGATTCCTGTATTTTCCTTAATGAAAATCCAATGCCATGTCAGATGATGAAAAAGAGACTGCAAGAATTTCCCTCCCCCCTACAAGTGACGGCTTTATAGGGTAATGGTGATGAACAGGCGTCCAATTCTCATTATTGGTGACATTCACGGATATTTTACTGTCCTTGATGCCTTCATCAAGCGCTTTGAGCCGCAATTGGTACTCCAGTGCGGCGATTTTGGTATTTGGCCAGGGAGAAATGTAGAGAGATTGGCCTCTGGCTTTAAGACAGAGGCCGGACAAGTCGTGCCCATCCACTTCTGTGACGGCAATCATGAAAACCACCCTAAATTGCGCAAACTATGCGAATCGGCGATGGCAACTCTTGAAGTGGGAGAAGGTGTATTTTATCAACCACGCGGCTCTTTAATTACTTTGCCGAACGGTCATGTCGTACTTTTTGCCGGAGGAGCCTGTAGCGTAGATAAGGATATGCGCACCCCCGGTCAGGATTGGTTCCCAGAGGAAATTCTGACTGCAAACGATTTCGCGCATTTTCCAGACATCCCATCCGTGGATGTAGTAATTTCTCACGCTGCTCCCGCTTCCCTGAAGCTTCCACCACTTCTGGATGCAAAAAAATACCATGATCCTTCACGGGATGTGTTGGATAAGGTGCTACAACGCTATCGTCCAAAACAATGGTTCTGTGCCCACTACCATATCGCATTCAGCAGCAAGATAAAAAATTGTCGGATTCAAGCTCTTGATTGCGGGCACAGCCACAAGTGGAAAGATGAGATCAACAAAGATGGGTATGCTGTGTACGAAGTGTGAACATAATCATCTGAGATATCGTCGATATTAAATTGAGGCATAAAAGATGGCCTGTGAGATGTACTAATGTGGGATGTCGAAGATATAAAAGAAGCCTGTGACCGAATTGAGCGGAATACGGTTTATGGGGCTTTTGAATGCTGCCAGCATTTTTTTTCCTCCATCATGGGTAATGAAGACATTCTCAAATTGCGTGGATTTTTTGAAGATAGACGTCTCACTTGGAATGCTCTTTACAAAGCTTGGGATTCTGCCTTCTCTGATAGGATTCCTTCTGCTGACGAAAGTACCCTGACAAAGATTCTGAGTGATCGAGCCGCGAAGGAAGCACGGGCTCTTGAATATTTTGATGGAAGTAACTGTTTACCCCTCTATCACGAACTTGAAAACAGAAGCTTCCGAGAAATATTACCGTACATTCGGACTCATTACAGACTGAATCTTGAGCGGTTGTTTGAAAAATATGAATACAACCCAGAATTCGTAGAAACTCTCTTTTCCCTATGCGAAATGCGAATGAAAAAGCTGGAGAAGAAAAGATCCGTTACCCCTTCTCAAATAGAAATTTTACATCAGGTATTGCAGGAGGATATTTTTGCAAGGGTCGACTCTTGGGCTGCGCTCATTGAATATGTCACCCTATTAGTTCCCAAGGATGCAAGTGAAAACAGTGCCAGAAATATACACGATACAGACAATCTTTACGATGTATTGATGGCTTTGCAGATTCTCAGATACGAAGGAAGAAAGAAATATCCGATCTCTCAAATTACAACCTGCTCCTTATGTTGGCGCGTGGCAGATACTTCCAACGCAAAAAAGAAGGATAAAGCACACTGCCATGTCCATCACTATGAGAAGACTGCTGAGAGGCCAGCAAGAAAAAAGGCATATGAGCGAGCCTTGGCGGTTAATAGAAAACTTCGCTATGCCCATTCTTCACGAAGCCGTTTGTTGGCTGCCTTGACCAAATTTTTCCCGTATGATGAAAAAATCATTCAGATTGGCTTGGATCTCTGGAGTTGGTGGGAGTACGAACCGCCACAAAGCGTTTGCCCCAGCTGCGGGGACCAAGTTTTTACTGATGACTTCTGGGAGGCATTGCCTCATGTGGCCAGGTTTCTGCGGCAGCAGGGATGCCCACTTGAGTCTCTTAAGGCTATAATTGAGGCCATGATGCCCTTAGATTCTAGCGCTGATGGTCAAACCGCAGACGCCTATGATCGATGGATTACAGCATGGACTAACGACATCCGTTATTTTCTTCCGGTGATGGCCCACGCGGAGGCATGGCTGGCAATCTATGAGGAATTGTATCCGTCCCTCCCTGTAGATCGGTAACCGGGAAATTTTTCCAGTCTCATTTCACTTTGAGTTTTTTGTACACGGTGATCCATGGAGGTCACCGTGTTTTTTTATACCCACGAAGTTTCTTTACCGATGAAGATCCCCGAAGGGCGCACTTATGCAAACACGCTTCGCGGTTTGCGTGCGCGGGGGCTGCGCCCCTCGACCCCGCGATGCAAAACGCACAAGGGCTGCCGGGGGTAGGCTGTGGCGATTTATCATCTTCACATGCAGACCATCAGCCGCGCAGACGGCAGAAGCGCGGTAGCTGCCGCTGCTTACAGGGCTGCTTCTCGTCTGACGGCTGCCGATGGTCGTGTGTTCGATTTTCGGCGCAAGCAAGGGGTGGTGGCGCGACAGGTTTTTGTGCCTGAAGGTTGCCCCTCCATCAGCAGACAAGACTTGTGGCTGTTGGCGGAGAACACTGAAAAACGCAAAAACTCCACCCTGGCTCGCGAAATGGATATGGCCATTCCTGTGGAGTTGAACAAGGAGGAGCGGTTCAAGCTTACGGTCAAATTTTGCCGCTGGCTTGCTCAGGAATATCAGGTGGCAGTGGATTGCTGCATGCACAGAAAGGACAAAAATGACCCGCAAGAAAATCCTCACCTGCACGTCATGTTCACGACTCGCTGCTATTCGCAGGACGGGACGCTGGGCGCAAAAACCCGAGAGCTCGACGACCTGAAAACGCGGACGACTCATCTTCTGCGCCTTCGTGAAAAATGGGCAGATTTCTGCAACGAGTATCTTCAATTTTATGGAGAAACAATCGATCACCGCTCCTTCAAAGACCAAGGAATTGATTTGTTGCCGCAGATACATATGGGGTCTGCGGCAACAACAATGACACGACGTGGTTTGAAAACAGAGCGAGGCATACTCAACCGGGCTATTCAGGGCAATAATTCTAGCATCATACAACTACAAAAGGAGATTGAAAATGTCAGATATTTGGGAAGCGAAAGTAGCAGAGAACGTTCAACGAGAATTGACGAATATGCACCCACGTATAGCAGCTTATTTGAAAAAACTGGTGAAGGAGGAAGCAAACAACGATTGGGGGCAGGCCTTGGCACTGGTGGATATGGTTCACAAGGAATTATTGGAGGTAGAAGCTCAACTACAAAATATGGGCAAGGGAGCAGTTCCGCCATCTCATTCGGTGCAGAATCTGGTGGCACGTCTGGAAGCACTGGAGCAAGACCATGCGCAATTGAAGACGGATGTCCGGCTTCTGCAGCCCTTACAACCAAAACAGAACGGCTAGCGGCCCTGGAGGCCCTGACACAAAGTTGTGTCAGGGCCTCCAGAAAAATTCAAGCGGATATTCATGCTCTGGTTGAGGCAGCAAACTTGCGCTGTCTTGAAAACGGCATTCGCCAGCACCAAGTGCAACTTCTTAAGAAGCGCAGCACTGAGGTCTTGGTGGAATGTGGATCTGTTATCAGGGAAATTCTTCATGCTGTGGATAGGGTCAACGCGCAGGCAATCCATCAGGCGCACTTGATCTCCACACCCCATCCTTCATCGCGCTTAAGTGCCCTTGCTGAAAAAACCGCGAGCATCATTTCGGTCAGCCATAATATTCAACAGGAAATTCTGTCGGCTGTTGATCGCAGCGACATTCAGTATATTCAGGACTACCTGGAGAAAACACGCCTCAAACAACTCAAGGCGTCCTGTCTAAATGTCTGTGTTGAATGCGGCTTCGTAGTCCGTGAAATTTTTGAGGCTACTGACAGGCTGGATGCCCTGTTCTTGGAACAATGGCTTGCCCGGCACAGCGCAACAAAAACTACGGATGAGCAAGGTGCGCACCGGATTCTGCCCTTACACAGCCCCGGCATACTTAGGATGAGCCTGGAGAATCCTGAACCGTCCCAACGGGCAGAGCACAATGGTGTGATTCGGATAAATTTTGATGCGCTGGAACCCTCTGGGCCGGATTACCCGGAGGATGCATCAAGCACCCCTGACAGCGCTGCAACCGATTTTGAGCCGACGTAGCGACGCAACCAACAAATACACAGGAGATACCTATGGATAAAGACAATCAGACAGCTCCCAACAGTCCTGCGCCCTCCGGAGCGCTTCGTAAAACTCTTGCGGAAAAAATGCTCAGCCTGCAACACCAAAAGCAGAAGCTGGCTCAAAAGGCAGCCGCACTGAACAAAGAGGCCCGCAAGGAGCGTACCGGGCAACTTATTGCCTGGGGCATTATGGTTGAAAGTAGGTACCGAAACGCCGTCCCTGAACACAGAGAACGCCTTATCTCTGCCGCTCGAGAATTTCTTAAGGACAGGAACCTGAGCCGCGCTCTTGCAGGCTTTGGCCGACTGGATGATGAAATGGCAACTATGGAAAAAAATTATCAAAATGATAATACTGACAAATAACTACAGTCAGGATTTATTTACAAATGGCACAGCAACGATTTGTGCAGTATTCAAATTCTCATTTGTTCCAAACGTTGCCCCGCGCAGCATATGTATTCTGATCCAGTTATTTACCGGGTAGATGTACGTCTGCCCCTCAATAATCCATCGCAGCATTTTTGCCGTGTAGGGATGACCAGTACCTATCCTGCTTTCAACGCGGCAAAATACTGGAGTTCGGCTTATGGGATTGGACAAAAACAGGGGAGCCGCCATCAGTGCACCCAACAAAGCAACATTAATGAATATAGCCAATGACAGCCAGGGAATCAGGAGCCGTAAGGAATAAAGGCCTGTTTTGCAGACATGCACAATGATGCCGAGTAAAGAGAGCAATAGAGCCAATGGCGGCACAATAAGCCCCCGCATGGCTTCTTTGCCCAATGCCTCGTGCTTGCCGCCACTGTCAAATTCAGCACTGGCAGCAAGAAGAGCCTTCTTTTGTTCTGTAACCAAATGCTCATACCAGGGGATATATGTTTGTCGCTCAAAATCTCTTGCGCTCATCCCGTTTTTTAAGACGGCGCTTTCAGGCGCTTGTAAGGCTTCTCTCCACTGTCGCTGCACAACGGGGTGCTGAAGAAATGTCTCGAAATCGTTAAAGCCTTCCAAAGGAAGCTGAGCCATGCGCGGGTTAGCCTTGTTTACGGCCGCTGTTAGTTGCTTTTTCGCTTCCTTTTGAAAAGCTTGTATAAAGGTTGCTTTATCTGAGGGATTCCAGTCGTAAGGAACGGGGATGCCTTTTTCCCGTATAGAGTAGCCGACATCGTGATGCTTCCACTGTGGTATTTTGGCAGGCGTCGTTTTGCGCTGATTGAGTTCATCGACGAAGTCCTGCCAGGCTTTTTCAGCTTCGTCCGGGATAGCGCGATAGGGAATTATCACCTCATGGACATATTTCTTATATACTTCTCCCCAAGACTTCAGGGAACTTCCAAACGCGCCTGAAAATAGCTGGTCAGGTGCCCCCATGAGCTGCGTTACACTTTGTCGCACAAGGCTATCCAGGTTGCGCAGAATAATGGCATCACCATTGGGCAGATGAGCCACAAATGGACTGAAAAGCGCGACGAAAGCTTTACCTGCTGGTGAAGCCAGAATTTCGGGGCTGATGTCTATCCCCTGCAATTCCACCTCCCCTCTGCGCAATTGGTGCGAGGCTAGGGAAACCAGCGTGGCCACCCGTCGCTCGTAGGGGCTGGAATGCTGCACCAGAGTATCGATCAGCAGTTTCTCAGCATGAAATACACAAGCAATCACAGGAAGAGCAATAAGTGTACTCATTTCAATGTATTTTTTCCAACTGGCCTTGCGGTGGTGCAGCCAGGGAAGCACAAATGTGCCGCAAAGAGCCAGGGCCACAGCCAGACCGGAAATGATCCGCCCCCAAAACTCCACTTTTTCGATGGCGTGACTGTCCGCCTGTCCGCCTGCCACATCAAGCAGACGGGCATTGAAAGCGCATTCCAGCAGAAGATAGGCCAGCGTGATGCCTACCAGGGCAATGAGATAGGGAGGTTTACGCTCCGAATTTGCCGCTTGTGACTGAACAGCCTGTTCCTGCGTCATAATTGCTTTCCACTTGATGGTAGTATGAATGCTGGAGAATTGCTAAGAGCAGGCTCCAAGCCGGGAGAACATTACAACTAGGGATCGAGAATGAGCACAGGCTTTATCTGTGGTGAGAGTGCTTTCTGCCCGGCTACGCCCTCAGGCTCTCCCATGCGTACTGTGGCAGTAGGGTCGAGAGGTGGCGGCAGCGAGATTTGCGGCGTGGAAGCAACTGGTGCTTTTGCTGATACGGAAGTTGCTTTTTCATGATTCGTTGGACGCTGCTTACGATTAACTGGTTTGCTTTCAGCCATGGTGACGATTTTCGGACCGTGCAAGCCATTATCCAGCCACCAGACCCGGACCGAGTTGGGAGAATCCATCGCTTGCATGACCTGGGCAGGTTTTTGGGCAACATCAATAATAAAAGGTTTGTCGGGGGCACCTTGTAACTTGTAGCCTGCCATGCCTGAATCCAGGGTGGGCAACATCAGAAGCATATTTTGTACCGTGCCGTCAGCACGGATGCAGGCAAGAATGGCATAGTCAGTGCCACGATCAGTGAACTGCTCCACAACGCGTACATGAGTATATTCTTCTCCCAGGTGCAATATCCAGTTGGACGCGGAAACCACCACATATTCGCCAGAAAAGCGCAGCCTTACCAGGGCACGCCGTTTTTCAGCTCCACTTAGATCTGCCATATGTTCTTGGGCAAGACTGCCAAAAGCCGCATCAAAATCACGCCCTATTCTCTGCGCTGTGCACGCGGATAAAAACAGACAAAAAACAAGAAAACTGGGTACAGACAAAGAACAACGGCGCATCATGGAGCAACCTTTTACTGGATTTCGGGTATGGGCATTTTTCCAACCTTGGCCCGCAGCGGTATAATCCAGGCAGCCTTCAAGTTCGGGATATTAAGCGTGTTGGCTCCTGCCCCCATGCCAAGAAGCGATGCCAGCGCTTCTTGCAAGGCGGGCTTAACCTTGTCCGGCACTGTACCTATCATTTCATTTGCCTGTTCCAGTGAAACCATACTGTATGGGCTGAAGTTTTTCATGTATCCTGAAAGAATATCGATGGCCTGATTCAGGTCTTCCTTCGGTATCCCTTCAAGATTCATAACATGCGTAAAGTCGCCTTGTGAGAAAGGCAACGCATCAGAAGGCAGGCAAGCCGCCGGCATGGCTAACACCAACATGAAAATGATGATTTCTGTTTTTATATTCATTTCTTTGATGAGATAAAAACAAATTACTTTGTATTATGTTGATGGCATAATCTTTTTAATGTCATTGATCATGTTCGTTATCTCTTCAACAATTTTTCTCCGTCTTTCAAACAGACTTAGATAGCTAAACAATGTGCATACAATCAAGCCGATAAATGGAATTACGAATACCGGCACTTGGAAAGCGGTAATTAGATTAAGAAGAAAGGCTAAAAATGACAGTACTGCAAGGATCAAAAAAACCCAACCACGGGATCCTTTGTTTATATCAAATGTTTTAAATATATTGCCATGTACACCTGATATCACCCATTCTGCATCCGTTGTGGTGTTTTTGACAAAGCAGGTGAGACGCTCTTTGCCATCTGAAACCTCACAAATGGCAATCTTGTGTCCCGGTCTAAAGGCCAAAGATCCAGGAAAACCCCATTGAACCTCCTTGCCATTATGATTTACCCAAACCTTTGTTTCCCACGACGTATGTGAGCTGATGCGTACGTCGGACATATGGCCTGAGCCATTAGAAACCGATCCGCCTCCACCTTGACCGTGAACATGGGTGGTGCCCACTTCATCAAGCTGAAGAACCTCTCCCTCAAGAATTCCTGCGACCAGCTCAGCATCCCCGATTGTATATTTCCGCGTAGTTTCCATCATGTTCTCCTTTTCTATTTTTTAGGCTCTAAACGGCAGGGCGGCTTTTGTTACTAAGGAACCTTGGTAGCTGAGATTCCTTAGTCAGAAGTGGCATCCCATCTTTCTAAAAACGCATATGGGTTACAACTGAAATCAGGGTTACAACTGTGACTCTAATAAAGTCAAGAAAAAATATGCTAACTTGATAAAATGAGAAGCGAACCTGAGATATATCAAGAAATTTCGGAGGTATTGGAGCGGCGACGTGTGGATTTGAAAATGTCGAAAAGACAATTAGCTAAATTAACTGACATAACGCCTGTATACTTAAGAGAAGTGCTGAGAGGTGATAGAAAACCATCCGTGGTTATTCTTATTTCACTATGCTCAGCCCTAAACTTAAAAATGTCTGATATATTTCTTAAATTAGAAAGACAAAATAAAATATGAATTAATGCAGAAGAATAAAAAACGACTCATGAATAGCCAACATCGAGATCTGTAGCTAGCTTCATTGATGCATGAAATATTCATTTAGTATCTTATATTTTACGATAATGGCTATTCAGGGAGCTATTGATTGGCTGTTTTTTCCACCAAGGTATAACTCGTGCTGCGCCCGCCGCTCTCGCTTTGCAGCAAAATACCGTATCCCATCAATTCCCGAATATCCCGTAAGGCGGTATCCGGAGAACACTTTGCCAGTTTTGCGTATTTGCCACTGGTCAGTTTCCCCTCGAATCCGGTTAACATGCGATTGATAATAGCCCGCTGGCGTTCATTAAGCGGATACTGATTGGCGTATTGCCACACATGAGCCTTACGAAAGACAACGGCCAAAGTTTCATCGGCTCCATCAATAGCCCGCCCAAGGCAGCCAAAGAACCAATTCAGCCAAGGCGTGATATCCAAGCCGCCCTTTTGGGTGCGTTCCAAAATATCGTAATATTCCTTACGCTCCCGCTCAATCTGGCCGGACATGCTGTAAAAGCGTTGCGGACAGTCATCGGCCCGCGCCAGGGCACAATCAGCAATGGCACGGGCTATGCGCCCGTTACCGTCCTCAAAAGGGTGGATAGTCACAAACCAGAGGTGCGCTATTCCCGCCTTCAGTACAGGATCAAGTTGCAACGGCGCGTTGAACCACTCCAGAAAGTGCTTCATTTCCGTCTCAAGGCGTTCTGCCGCCGGGGCTTCAAAATGAACCTTTTCATGGCCGATGTAGCCGGAGACAACTTGCATGGGACCAGCTTCGGGCTTGCGCCATGAGCCCACGGTGATACGCCGTGATGCCCCAAATCCGGTAGGAAATAGCGCCGCATGCCAGCCAAACAGACGTTCCGCTGTTAGCGGTTCAGCATAGTGCTGCGTTGCGTCCAGCATCATTTCCACAACGCCTTCCACGCTTCTGCTCGGGGCCGTCAAGCCGCCAATGTCAATTCCAAGCCTTCGAGCCAGCGAAGAGCGCACCTGGGGCACATCAAGGGATTCCCCTTCAATGGCGCTCGACTTCACCACATCCAAGGTCAAAGTCTCCAAGCCAGCCTCAGCGCGAATGGAGAAGCCAAGGGCATTCATCCGCCCCAGGAGCAACCCCTGCTTGTGGCGTATGGCGGCAAGCGGTTCCGCCAGCTTTGTAATGTCCCACTGAAATGTCGGCCAGTTCGGCCTATCGTGAATATAGCACATAATCTCCGCACCTCTTGCGGTGAATGTGACAAGGATTCCCCGCAAAGGCAATATTCACCGTAAAAAATGCGGTGAATGTGGGCACATTGAAAGCTTTAACAGAAAATTTCGGGATGAAAGTTAAAATTAAAACGTGTTTCTGTCCCTGCTCGATGCCCGCAGAACGGTTGAAGTATGGCGGCAGGATACGATCAACGGCGACCACACAGTCCTTTAGGCTGGCTGACACCGGAAGAATTTCGCGCAAAGAATATAAACCTGCAACCCATTGGAACCATTAACTTACGATGGTTTACGCAGTGGGGTAAGGTCAGACGGTGGAGGCTCAAAGCTTAACTGGACACGCCAGGTTTTACAATGAACGGACAAACTCGGGGGTGCTGGGCATGGAAACGGCGGGAGCGAGGCAAGTTCATCGCAGACGGCCCAGATGGGAATACCTGCACGTCTGCGTGGATGACGCTTCCAGCGCTGCGTATACCGCTGTCCTCCCGGACGAAACGCCGAATCGGCGGTAGAATTTTTCTTTATGATTTTTTACAGATGGATTCTCTGTTAAAGAACTTTTAAAGACCGATTATCAGCATTAAACCGCACATAATTTCTATCTTTTCAAAAAGTTGCAAATTTTGTCAAATGTTCGCTGAAACTGCCTGTCAATATTGCTGAACATTTTTGTGAGCACTGGAAATGGTTGTTCATGTTGATATCTGTAAGTATACTGCATTATATCTACCGTAATGCCATTGTTTATATTTTTTTTAAAAGTATTGCGAATTTCATTGACTGTGACAACGCGATCGTCGGCCAGGGCGATCACGTAGCGTCGTGCCCCCATGCTCCGCAGACGTTCCTCACGTTCACTGTTGCCTATCCCATAATCAAGCATACAGCGAAAGGCTTTTTCAAACTCGGTGTTGTCTGAGAGCAAAACTTCAAGTCTTTCTTTTGAAAGCAGGCACTCCCTGAGTTTGCCCACGGCTTCGCTGTCGAGGATAAACTTTGATTCCGGGTGCAGGCCGCTGACGACAGGCCCGCCACAAAATGAAACATGCCGTGATGCTGAAAAATATCCCGACATATTTGCCATCATGACAAGGTCGCCGAGAAGAGTCCCGATAGAGTAGGTAAAAAAATCAATTGTGGTATCTTTATCGATGGCCGGATGAAGATCATTCTTTATCATTTCAACAAGATTGATGAGATCATAGTAACTTTCTAGACCCGACTGGATAAAGCGCTCAGGCTGTTCGCAAAGACGTGCGCTAATGGCCGCATTGACAAAGCTGGAACTGGTGAGCGTTGGCAGGGTACGCTTCCGCTCGCGGCTCAGCTGCGCCATGCGTTGCGGATCTGCCCACTTGGCCGGGGCGCGGTTCATATGGAATGCGAGGGGAAAAAGAACAACGGCATGGCCAGTCGCTTCAACAACGGATGCGGCCCACGGCAGATATTTGGTCCAGTATCGTTCATTCAGGCCATGGAGCATGATGACAACATTGCGGGCTTTTCCCATGCCAGCTGGCATCATCACATGGTATCTGAAATTATTATTCTCCTGAATTTCTTCATCAACTTCTGATCCCGTGGCGCTGGCAGCAATCCCAGAATATGCCGAGACACCCCTCTGCCGAGCGGGTGAATGAAAGCTGAAATTTCTGACGACAAAGTTATTGCCAAAAGGCACTTCGTCCTCTGAAAAACTGACTCCGCCCGAAAAAAGTGTGACAAGTTTTGAATAGAGCATATATGTAATCCCTCCAAGTTGTATGATAGTAATACAATTTTAATGCTATCATAATCATGGATTGGCTACTATCAACTAGATTTATACACTATATTTGCATAATTTTAGAATGTCATTACATATATCTATACCTTTAATAGTGGTTGCATAAATCAATAAAAATATTTTCGCATTAGTTATTGCTGAATAATAACAGCCACTTCATGCTCTCGCTGGTCATCAATCAAGGGCACAAGCGAGTCATTTAGTGCAGTTCCATCAAGTGTGATGGAAAAGTTTTTGCCTCCGGCACATTTCTGAGTGATTCTTATGTGATAGACCGCGCTAATATAGCGATAGTGAACGGTGCAACAGCCCCAACTTTCAGGTAGGCAGGGGGCAATTCGCAACGCACCATTTTCAAGGTTGATTCCCATAAGAGATTCAAGCATCAAGCGATACATCCAGGCGGCAGACCCCGTATACCATGTCCAGCCACCCCGCCCAACGAGGCTGGGAGCAGCATAAACATCGGCGGCAGCCACATAGGGTTCCACTTCATACAGTGCCACATCCACCGCGGTTTTGCAGTGATTTACCGGATTGATAATGTTGAAAATTTCCCATGCCCGTCTGGAGTCACCCAACTGGGCAAAGGCCATAGCCGCCCACACGGCTGCGTGGGTGTATTGGCCGCCGTTTTCGCGCACACCAGGAGTGTATCCTCTGATATAGCCGGGGTTGGGGGCCTGCACATCAAAAGGCGGCGTAAACAGTTTTACCAGTTTGTCCTCGCGCTGCACCAGGTAGTCATCCAGCGCCCGCATAGCCAGCTTGGCATGCTCCGCACTTCCTGCTTTTGAGAGTACTGACCAGCTTTGAGCTATTGAGTCGATACGGCACTCACTGTTTCCCGCCGAGCCTAGGGGGGTGCCGTCATCAAAATATGCGCGCCGATACCATCCGCCATCCCAACCGTGGATTTCGATTCTGTCTTTCAACACCTCAAGGTGACTTGAGCATTCCTGATAAAAGGGCAAATCACCGCGTGCCGCCGCAAGGGGACCAAACCTGGCAAGCACGTCATAAAGGAAAAAGGCCAGCCAGACGCTTTCGCCTTTTCCACCAGCGCCAACTTTGTCCATCCCATCATTCCAGTCGCCAGAACCCATGAGCGGCAGCCCATGCGCGCCAAATTTTAATCCATAGCGGATTGCCAGCACACAATGCTCATAGATTGTTGCCGTGTTGCCAGAAGCGGAAGGCTGGTCGTAATAAGCATCTTCATCTTCCTTGACGGGCCGCCCTGTGATCAAGTCAACCTGCTCGTCCAGTATGCCGATATCCTGGGTGGAACTGACATAGCGGCAAACGGCCTGTGGCAACCAGAGGTAGTCGTCCGAACAGTGTGTGCGAACGCCTCGGCCTGTCGGCGGATGCCACCAGTGCATCACATCACCCTCTGCAAACTGCCGCGATGCGCATAAAAGTATCTGTTCGCGCAACAAATGGGGTGCGGTGTGCACAAGAGCCATTGCGTCCTGCAACTGGTCGCGGAATCCGAATGCACCGCCAGACTGATATATGGCCCCGCGTCCCCACATCCTGCAAACTATGGCCTGATACAGTAGCCAGCCGTTGGCCATTACGTTGAAGGAAGTATCAGGTGTTTCCACATAGGCAGAGCCAAGCAGGTGATCCCATTGCCGCCAGACCCTGCTCAGGGATTCCTGCGTTGCTTCCAATCCTTTGAACCGCATGGCAAGTTCTCTGCATTCATCTTTGGATTTGCCTACCCCAAGCCTGAATGTAATAACCCGCTCCTCGCCAGCAGCGAGAGTGAACGGAACCTGAATAACGGCACACGGGTCCAGACCAACGCCGTTTCGGCCAGAAAGGCGGCTGCGGCCCATGGCCGCCGGGTTGTCCAGCGAGCCATTGCGGCCCAAAAACTCTGCGCGGTCGCAGCTCACAGATTTGATGATGTCGTCTGTGCCAAAAAATGCGGTTCGACCAGGAAACTCAGAATTGTAGGAATTGCAGGCAAAAACTGTCCCGCTCATCTGGTCAACTTCTGTGGCTATGTGCATGCGTGTTTTTTCCGGCAAATCGCCCAAAACCCAGGCCACATAGCCCGTTGCCGACAGCCTGCGCGTTATTGACGATTCATTTTTCACTGTCAGCCGCATACATTTTACCGGGGCGTCCACATCAACATGCACAAGAAGCTCTGATTTTATGCCACGTTCCGTATGTTCAAACACGCTGTAGCCAAATCCGTGCCGTGTTGTGTAAGGCGTTTTGCCCCGGCATGGGCGGGGAGCTGGCGACCAAAAGTAGCCGGAGTCGTTGTCGCGAAGATAGAAGGCCTCACCCCTTGAATCACTCACGGGATCGTTTGACCATGGGGTAAGGCGGTGTTCGTGAGCATTTTCGCTCCAGGTAAAGGCGAGCCCTGTTTCCGAAACAACGGTTCCAAACTGTGGATTTGCGAGCACATTGGCCCAGGGAGCGGGTGTTGCCTGGCCCTGAGCCGTAATTATAACATATTCCCGCCCATCGGGAGTAAAACCTCCCAATCCGTTAAAGAGAACAAGGTCAGCGCGGGGGGCAGGCTGGACGCTTTCGGTACGGGATACTTTTGGCCCTTCCGACAGAGCAAGATAGGGAATTGTATTGACAGGCGCTATGCGGCCTTTTACCAGTTGCGCCAAAGAGTCTTTGTCGCCGCTAATAATGACTCGGGCGATTGCCTGCATCAAGATTCGGTCTTCTTCCACGATGCGATCGGCAGAAAGGACAAAAATTCCCCCTGGTTTCCCAAGAAGACTGCCCTTTCCCTCTGCAATAAGCCCCATGATCTGGTCATGCAAAAGCTGCCTGTATCCGGCCTGGTCTTCGTTCCAGATTACCAGGTCAACCAACAAGCCTTTAAGATTCCAGTAGGTATGGGCCCGCAAAAGCTGGCGAACAAGTTCGATATTATCAGTGCTTCCTATCCGCAACAGCAGAATGGGAAGATCACCGGAAAGCGTGTACCCCCAAAGTCCAGACTGCCCCTTGCTATTTTGTACAAGCACAGAGCTTTCAGCACGCAGCTGCGCATTGGCGTATAAGATGGAATCTGCCAGGCCGGTATAAAGTTGAGCCTCCACCTCGGTGGCGTGGATTTGGCGCAGCAGAATTTGACCATGAACCCAGGCCATGCGGGAAACACGGTCGGCAATGCCCTTATCCCGGTATTTTTCAATGAGGGCCAGGGCCGTTGCCCGTGATTCCCCGACGCCAGAAACAATATCAATTATCGCAGAATGCCCGGCCTCAAGGGTGATGCGAGTGCGCACTGCAACAACCGGGTCAAGCACTGCCCCTGCACTGTCAGAAAGGTCAACAACTTCCCTGTCCATTGCCCTTGGATTTTTTATGGTGCGCTCACGGCCAATAAATTGCCGTCTGTTCGTTTCGTAAGAAATGGCGTCAACAGGTACGCCGTGCACGGTCATCATGTGCAGCATGCAGGGGATATTTTCTTCTTCAGAGCGGGCACGGCGGGTGCATAGAATTGCAAACTGATCTTCAACTATTTCGGTCTGGACAAAAAGGTTGCTGAATGCAGGATGTAAGGCATCAGCAGCAGAAGAAGCAAGAACTACCTCGGCAAAACTGGTTATGTCTATTGTTCGCTGTTCCAGAGTGTTGTTCGTGATCTTTGTGCGCCTCAGCTCAACATCGTGTTCTGGCGAAACCGCAATATCCGTATGCATATCATACTTAAGTTTACGGCAATGAAATTCTGCCCGTCCTTCTGAAAAAATCACTTTGAAGTGCTCAGTTTTTACCTGAGTAGGCTGAAAGGTAGTAGACCAGTATTCTCCAGTGGCAACATCTCGGATGTAACAAAACGTACCCCAATCGTCACACGTCGTATCTTCCTTCCATCTGGTTACAGAAAGGTTATTCCAACTACTGTACCCGCCACCGGCATTGGTTACCATGACATGATACCTGCCGTTTGAAAGCAGCTGAATCTCTGGCCTTGCAGTGTGTGGCGAACCGATAATGCGCGTTGTGCCTTTTACAGACCTGTGGATTGCAGGCACACCCGACCGGGTTGCCGTGCGTACATAACTTGGAATTGCTTCCGGAGCCCGTTCCTGCAAAACTAGTATGGCGGATTGAAACTGTGGATCGCTTTCAAACCGTTTTTGCATGGGGTAATCAAGCAGCAATGCCTCCAGAGCAAGCAGGCTCATTCCCTGATGATGCGCCATGTAGGAACGCACGATCTCGAATGTTTCCCCCCTCGGCAATCGCGATTCTGTATAATCTATGGCCTCGTACATGCCGTACTCACCTTCAACGCCTCCTTGTGAAAGACGTTCAAGGTTCAGGCAGGCATCGCGTGGTGCGATCATGGCGGCCAAGGCCGAAGCGTATGGAGCCACAACCATATCTGCGGTCAGATCGCGCTTGATACCTAGCCCCGGCACACCAAATGCCTTGTACATGTAGTCAGCGCGCGCATCGGTCATGCAGTAGCCGCTTTCAGATATCCCCCACGGTAGACCGCATTTTTTCCCATACTCGATCTGAGCGGCAACAGCGGCTTTGCAGGACTGGTCAAGCAGGCTGTTTTCATAAAAGGGCATTACAAGAAGCGGCATCAAATACTCAAACATCGAGCCGCTCCAGGAAAGAAGCACTGGCTTTTGAGACGTGGTGGTTGCCAAAAGCCGCCCAAGAGAAAACCAGCTTTCTTGGGGTAGATGCCCTTGGGCAATGCCCACAAATACTGCCAGCCTGGCCTCTGAGGCCAGCAGGTCATAATAGCTTGCATCTCTTCTGTTTTCGTCCACATTGTAGCCGATAGACAGCAACTTTCGCGTGGAATCATATAGAAAATCGTACTCAATGCACGCCAGCCCCGCGCACTGCTCCATCATTTCAGTTATCTGTTCAAGGTGTGCGCTGGCCTGGCGGCTGCCTGCCCCAACAAGCACCGCAAGCTCTGCAAAAACATGCTGCCTTGATGGGTCTTTTTCTTCTGCGGCGCACAAGGCCAGGCGCGGCAAAACGGTTTCTTCAAGCGCCGCGATTTCAAACAGTGAGAGATGAGAGTCAAGCATATGAAAATCTTGCAGCTCAGCAGAGGACATATTCTGAAGCGATGTCCAGGGCATAAAAAGCGCAAGCTCGTCCAGTGAATCCTGCAACTTGAGACAAAATGTTTCCTGCACGCTGCCGTCGTAACCCTCTTCCACCATGTCTGAAGCCTGATCCAGCTGGGTCATGGCTGCTGTCGCAGTTGTTTGCAGATGTTCAAGATCTTTTCTGACTTGACTTGCAGAGGGTGAAAGCGACTGCAGGGCCACTGCCAGCTCAAGGCTGAGAATGCCCAGCGGCGAATTTGCAGCCTCACCGGAAGGTTTGGGGGCTGTTTCAACCAGGATGGCAAGCGTTTTTAACAGGTCCTTAAAAAGCAGCGGGTGGCTTACCCTTTTTTCTACAAAATCCTGCAACCCTGCGCGCAAGACCAAGAGGTGCCCAACCATGTTGCCACTGTCCACAGACGACACATAGCGCGGTAACAGAGGGGTCAGAGACTGGGTGTCGTACCAGTTGAAAAAATGGCCTTTGTATCTTTCAAGCTTTTCTATCACCGATAGGGACTTTGATGTGCGCTCCAGAAATGCCCCGGCGGTTATAAAACCGAAGTCATAGGCCGAAAGATTTGCCAACAGCGCAATGCCCATATTAGTAGGTGAAGAACGGTGGGCTATTCTGCCAGTGGGGACTTCCTGATAGTTGTCTGGCGGAAGCCAGTTGCTTTCAGCCCCGGCAAAGGTTGCAAAAAACTTCCAGGTCTTACGCGCAATTCTGAACAGAAAAACAGTTTGCTCTGGGGTGAGCTTTTCCTGATGCCGCTTAAGAGGAAGACTCGACCACCATGCAATAACCGGAGAAAAAAACCACAGCAAGCAAACAACGCCAGCCAGAACAGTGCTTGCTGCCATACCGTTGCCCAAAGCAACACAGGCAATCATACCCAGCAAGGCGATTACGGGCCCGGCCCCCATGGCAGCCACGGTTTCTCCGAGGTGATCGGGAGCTGCGTTGCCAGAATAGACCGACACATTCCACTGAAGAAGGCGTTTTTTTGAGGCCAGCATTCGCCAGAAACTGCGAAAAATGGCATCCAGATTTGAGGCTGCTTCAACAGGCAGGTAGAGCAAAGCCTCTGCAGTTTGAGAAAAATGCCCTGGAATTTCTGAAAGCTGAAGCGTGATGTGGCGCCTGAAAGACGTGTCCTCTGGCTTGTGGAGCATGGTAACAACAGCTTCAAGCAAGGCTGGCAGAAACAAAAAGCCAACCACCAGTGAGGTCCATTGCCACGATAATGGCAGCATGCCCCACCCAGAGATCAAAAGCAGTATCATTGCGGCAGGGGTCAAGCTGCGGCGCAGATTATCCAAAATTTTCCAGCGAGAGAGCAACGAAAGAGGGTTCTTGTGCATCTGCCCATCGCCTCCTGGGACGCGGGGCAACAGCCAGTTTATGATCTGCCAGTCTCCACGAATCCAGCGATGACGCCTTGCGGCATCGGTAAGATATGCCATGGGGTAATCTTCATAAAAAGAAACATCACTCAGCAAACCAGAGCGGGCAAAGCAGCCCTCGAGAAGGTCGTGACTGAGCACCTTGTTGTCAGGAAAGCGCCCAGACAGCATGGAATCAAATGTATTCAAGTCGTAAATGCCCTTTCCGATGTATGAGCCTTCGTCAAATATATCCTGATAACTGTCAGAAACTGTGCGCGTGTATGGATCAATGCCGCTCTTTTTGCAGTTGAGACGGGCATAACGCGAACGATTTGCCCCGGCCAGGCTTGGCTCGACGCGCGGCTGTAAGATGCCATATCCATTGATTACACGCTTCTTACCCTCATCAAATCGCGCGCGGTTCAGGGGGTGAGCCATGGCCCCCACAAGCTGGCGGGCAGAATCTCGGGGCAACTGTGTATCTGCATCAAGCGTTATAATGTAGCGCACACGCGAAAAAACTGCCCTGTCACCTTCAACAACCGAAAAGACATCCGGGGTTCTGCCGCATAAAAAATTGTTAAGTTCCTCTATCTTGCCGCGTTTGCGCTCATGCCCCATCCATATTCCTTCCTGAGCGTTCCATAAGCGGGGACGGTGAAAAAGAAAAAACGGAGTGTATTTTTCTGCTGCATATTTGGCATTAAGTTCTGCTGCCATTTGCCGGGCCACACGGACAAGCAGTTTGTCATTGGGGGCGGTTTCCGATGCAGAATCAGAATAATCAGTGAGCAATCCAAAATATAATGATGTGTCTTGATTGGCCAGAAAACGCACCTCAAGGTCATCGAACAAACACTTTATGGAATCTTTGCTGGTGAGCATTGCTGGCACAATAACCAGAGTCAGCAAACGCTCTGGCAAGCCGGTGGAAAAATCCATTTTAAGAAGAGGCTTGGGATTGATGGCAATGGAAGCAATTTTATTGGCAACAGCTAGGGCCAGGTGGCAGGCTACAATGATAATGGGTAAAAGGAATAGAGATGCCCATAAATTCTGTACACCCTGTGCCATGGCAACAAAGGCGAAAAACACTGTAAAAAACAGCGTTAATAAAATGATTGTAGAGATATACAGGGGAACGCGTAAACGTTCAGCCGCGCGGGCAAGGGTCTGCACCGGGCCGAAATGGGCAGATATGGCAGTTTCAAGCCTAGGCTTGCCTTCAGCAGTCAAATAGCAGCCAACATGCGCAGAACGAGCATTTTTGCCATGCAGGCTCATGCCTTCATGGGCAAGATCAATGGCTTTCAGAGCAATCTCGTTCTCTGTCAGGTGGCTGCACCTCGCCATTTTTTCTATAATAGTGCGGCAATAGTTGCGCGAATTGAAGTCCATGGCGGCATAAACTTCTGCCGGATCCTTACGCAAAGTACCTTCTACAACACTTACAGAATCGACAAAGCTTTTCCAATCTACAGATTCAATGGCTCGCAGGCTGTTGAAACAATTGCTCATGGAAAGCTGGCTGGCAGCCTGCATCTGGTTTTCCACATGCACAAGCTGGTCGATCGTTTGACCAGAGTCAGCAAGTTGCTGCTCAACCCATGTGAGCGGTAGCGCCAAGGAGGGGCCCATGCCTTTGAGTTGGCGGCTGAATTCAGCGACAAACGAGCCCGAAAGTGATGGATTTGACCGTGCCATGTTCGCAATTACCATGATTAGGTCTTTGGGAGAGGCCACAGCTGTGCGCGTCAGCTTGCTGGCCCAATGCACCGCAAGCGCACGGTCAGTTCTGTATGCAGCGATGAGAGCGGTGATATGTCTGATGTTTTCTATGAGAGCAAAGCGAAACATGATGGGAACAGCCCATAATTCACCCATAGTGAGTACAGAAACGGTTTGATAGGAGGACAGAACCGCCGCCACCGTTTCAGCATTCACCCGCCCGTCACTATGCCATATGACTTCCTGGGCAATGTCGTAGGCACGGGGCAGCCCCGCAGCAAATCCCGTAGTCAGGTGGGGCAGTTCCCGGCTGTAGCCTTTGGGCAAGTGCCGCCTTACTGCTCGAATCTGCTCTTCAAGGATATAAAAATTATCAAGAAGGCATTCTCCTGCGGGCGCTATCTGCACGCCGCACCGCACATCTTCATTCAGCAGGCTGTGCACGGACAAAAACATTTTTTCGTTGTCCACAAGCCGTGGAAGCAATACTTCCGGGTGCTTTTCTGTTGCAACACGGTGTCTTTCTGCCAGCAGTCTGCCGTGCTCTCCAAGATGCTCAGTGCTGAATAGCTCAAGTTGATATGGCCCGACCTCACCTACGTACTTCCATGGTATCTGTTTTACCTGAAAGAACGCCCGCAAAGCGGAAAACATGGCGGAAGCTGTCTTACTGAATAGATTCATTACGACTAATCCCAATATATGATACAGATTAACGTGAGATGTGCTGAGTTATTGCGGGCAATATTGCCCCGTTGATCACTTGCCGCCTGTATGCCGTAGGCGACTCATCGCCTAAGCCCTCCTATGTGTCCGATTTGAAGATAAAGGCGTACAGGTGGGAAGACATGAGGGATAAATATTCAATAAAAATGCATATTATTTCATTGTGAAAATAAATTTTGCTGACTATTTTTATCTTTTATAAACAATTTATATAATACAGTACACAAATAAATTTATATTTTTTTTATCTAAAATTTACACAGAAAATGCGAATATTGTAGAATATTTTAACTTGTGCTGCTTTTTTTACAATCTAATATTGCCGATAAGTCATGATACTATTAGAATATATCCCTTAAAAAATGAAAAAAAAGAGGCGCAAAGGATCAACGCCAAAAAGCATATTGTGGAGGCTTGAGGGGTGACGATCAGCAGCGGCGGCTGGCAAGGCTCTCTCAGATGAGCGGGCAGGCGTGTGTTACGCAATTTCTGCTATTAAGGATAATGGTTAACCGTGCTGACTAGTTTAGAGACGGGAGAGCCTCATGCTAGGGCTATCCGAGGTGTAGATGGGAGTACAAAACTTGGGTGACCTGCAATACCAGCCTTAAAATCCTACCGGCAAGTGGTCGCTACAGAATGGCAGATGTAGGTTTGTGGCGAGCTTTTTTGTTCCATTGACTGGTATTTATCATGTATTTAAAAAATGTTTGATACACTTAACAGCTATATGCTCTATGATAATTTTTATATCTCCAATAAAATACATTAGCATTTTAGATGTAAAATTATAATTTATGAAATAAATAGTGACAATAGTAATTATGAGATTAAAATATAAATAAAATATAAACATGTAAAAATGTTTATATGGCAATATTTTCGTTTTTAAATGTAAATTTGCTCACAAATTCCGAAAATAATTGCCCCACACAATATTCAACCAGGGGTTCATTTTGGATAAAATAATATTAGACACTCCCTCTCCAGAAATTTGTGCCAGCAAAATTTTTGAAGCTAGCGGTGCAAAATTCGATGCGGATGTAGCGACGGATCTTTGGCAGAAAATCATGCAACATAAGTGGGTTCTGTCTGAAAGGCTGAATCGGGATGTCGGATTCAAGATTGCCTGCACCGACTTTCTTGAGAACATAGGAACGGATGAAGAGCTCTCTACTCACAATCAGGAAAAGCTTTTGGTACAGATGGGCGCGCGCACCATCAGCAGAGATATTTGGGATACTATCTCCGATACACAACCCCCCAAACAACTGATTCACAAGAGGATTGTACTCCCCCTGGTTGAGGGAGCACTTTCACAAAAATATGGCGTCATTCCGCCTAAAACTATCATTTTTTTTGGCCCTCCCGGTACGGGCAAGACCCATTTTGTCAAGGCAATGGCCGGAAGGCTGGCGTGGTGGTTCATAGAAATCGCGCCAAGTATGCTTATGGTCGACGGTGTAGACAAAATTGGGGCACATCTGCGGGCAATAATGGAAAAAGCCCGGTGCTTGGATGAAGTTATCCTTTTCATTGATGAATTTGAGGAATTTGCAGGCAGCCGGGATAGCGCAAATAGAATCGATCGGTCAATTACCAACGAGTTTCTCAAACAGGTACCGCTTATAAAAAGCCAGCCAAACAAGGTTCTGCTCGTATGCGCTACAAACTACATCCGCCAACTGGATTCTGCACTGCTACGGCCGGGGCGCTTTGATTGCATCATCCCGGTAGGAACTCTGGATGACGATGGAAGAAAAACAATTCTGGAATACTATTTGTCGAAGATGAACTGCGGCGTAGTTGATGTCGATCATATTGTAAGCTTGACACCTAAATTTACCCCTGCAGATATTGAGTACCTTTTCCAAATTGTTGCCCAGTATGCTTTTGAAGAAGAATGTGAAAGAGGGGCAAACACGCCTGTGACCACAGGGATGATTGCTGAGAAAATTGCTTCTTTCAGGCCGTCCTTGACGGAATCGATGATTGCGGAGTTTAGAGAAGATGTAGCTATTTATTCGAGGGTTTAATTTATGTGAGTCATTACGGAAGGCTTTTTATGAATTTTACATGTTGAAGCTGACCAGCGTGCCTGTCTGCCCCACCCGCAGAAATAGGCACACTCCTGACGCACCCCCAAAAAGCCCCGGCCACTCCAAAGGCCGGGGCTTTTGCTGCTTAGCGCCAAGGAAGTGCAAGATCAAAAGCAAGAGATTTGATCAATATGTTCTGGTTTGCATATATATTGTTATAATAAATAGTATAAATTACTTTAATATGACTGTCAGGCGACATTAATTACACATAAGAATTATAATTATCATAAAAAATAAATACAGAAATTGTTTTCCATGGTAATGTATATACAGTCTAAATGCAGATAGGAGAATTTATGAATTATCTATTCAAGTTGGCCGACGTAGCACTCAAGAGTGTTGGCAAAAAGACATTCACCCTTGAAGATGGGCACAGTATGACAATTTTTCCATCAGGTGATGGAAAAACCATGAAAATTGATATTGACGACGGGGAATCGTACAAAACTAGGGGAAGTAACAGCTTTGTTTCGCAGATAGAAAAGATTTTAAAAAATAGAGGTGTTGCATGGTGGGATGAAACGAAAGAGGGACAAGACAATGTTTACAACGTTCTTTCAATGTATGAACAATTTGAAGATGTTCCTCAGGAAGATCTCCAGAATATGCCCGCCAACAAAAGTTCGATTAGCTCCCACTAATGAAATGTACTCGTCCATACTTGAAAAAAATTCACAACTTCACAATTTAGTCTATTTCATTATTATCTTTTACTTGGGTTAAGCGGGTCAAAAACTCCCTCCTTCTTCACGGGGCATCCCAGGCTAGAAAGAGGAATGGAGAATTATCCATGAATATAAGCTTAAAACAACGTGTCGAGATGGAACGTCTTTTATCTAATTGGAAAAAGTACCTAGAGAGTATTCCACCAGCGTCGGATGATTTGAAGTTGCACAAATGGCTTGGAATGAACACAGCTATCGTAAAAAAAGATCATTTTAACAGGGTATTGAGGTCTTTTGTTTATGACATGAGGGCGCGCCTTGATGCGTTGCCACAATAAGCATCGGTAATGGTATATGGTCGGGGGAACCATACCTTTTCCTTTCTTCTACCACTCCAAGGGATGGAAGGGTAGCAATCAGATTGCTACCCCCGGCGGGATGCAATAATTGCTCGTGGTTGTCGAACAGGGCAAGAGAAAGGATGTGCTTTTTCATGCTGTAAACCTCTGGCCTCACTATGCCAGATTCACAACTTTCACGCAGTAAAATATTTTTGAGTGGCACACTGGTGGTACAAATCAAAAATTAGACAAAGAATAAGGCACTCAGGTTTTAGCCTGAGTGCCTTATTAAGCCTGATTGCGTAGTCAGGATTTGAACCTACGAGTGCATATGCTCTTTCGTAGGAGGGTTAAAAAGGGGTTAGTTCGGGGTGTATGCCGATGTCTTTTGATGTATCTGGATGCACTCTAACATTGCTAATTTATTGAATTCACAATTTTAGAGGCTGTCCTTTCACGCCGTCGACAGGGGTTCAAATCCCCTTGGGGACGCCAATTCAGAAAACAAGCTCTTACGAGAAATCGTAGGAGCTTTTTTGCTTTGTCTACCTGATGGGGGGCATACCACTATGCCGGGGGATATTCATTTAAAGGATGTCCCAGCAGATATATGGCGGCATACATGACAACCTGGATATTATGTTCGTCGTATTCCTCCACGGCAATCCACAGCATGCCCAGTTCCGCACTGCGTCCTATCGGGTGGGGGGACAGTTGTCACCCCGTGTCCTCTGCCAAGATAAAAATGCAGTTCCATGAAGCAGACTGCAACCGCCCATGATTGTCTCATTTTTCGCTTTGAAGGGGATTGCCACTCGGAATCCGAGATAACGTTGCGTGCAGGAAAATATTTTAGGAAAGGAATAGTTAAAATATCCCGATATATTCGGTAGTTTCTGCCGGATTTGAGAAGGTGTATTTGTTCACAAATATTTTTGCTTGTGGCATAAATGTATCTACCCATACTTTGTCTACCGACTGCGGATTGAAGCTTGCAGGTGCAGAGAAAAGAGGCGGTTGCTATGGAATGATCGCCGTACAAAGCCAGGAGTATCTCATGAACAGTATCAAATGGCTGTTTATGGTACTGACCGCTGCGACATTTCTGGCGGCCAGCGCACTGGCCGTAGCTGTCGATCAGGCTCAGAGTCTTGGGCTGACGGATGATGAAAGGGCTTGGCTACAAGAGCATCCCGTTATCCGCGTGGGGAATCAAACCAACTTGCCACCTTTCGATTTTGCCGTCGGGGACCGGCCGCAGGGCTACAGCATCGATCTGACCAGCCTGCTTGCCCAGCGCATCGGTTTCAAAGTGGAATACGTCACTCGGCCGACCCGGGAAGAGCTTCTACAACTGTTCAAGCAGGACGAGCTGGACCTGTTGCATTCGCTTTATCGCACACCGCAACGAAAAGAACTCGGCATCTTCTCCGAGCCCTACTTTCGCATGAAGCAGGTATTCGTCACGCGCAAGGATGACGCGAACATTTCCGATTTCCAGCAGTTGAACGGCAAGACCGTCGCCACCGGTAAGACGTGGGCGGACTCGGAATTTTTGGCGACACAGTACCCCGGCATCAAACGTCTTTTCCGCGACAGCGTCGAGCAGATGCTGGAGGCCGTGTCGAACGGAGAGGCCGATGCCGCAGTTCAAGGGGATGGAGTTGCCGAGTACTGGCTGCGGAGACGAGGATTTACGGACCTGAAGATTTCCGCCTGGGCCAAGGGATTCGACAAGGGAAGGCCTCAATCTTTTTACTTCATGGCGCATAAGACCGCTCCGCAGTTGGTCTCCATACTCGACAAGGCGCTGGCCTCGGTGACACCCGGCGAGTTGCAGGAATTACAAACCAAGTGGTTCGGCTCCGGTGCCGTCAGCGAAGCGACACCCGAGGTCAAACGCATCGACCTGACCGAGGAACAACGGGCCTACCTTCGCCGCAAGGGGCCGGTCAGGATGTGTTCCGCGCCGTCGACCCCGCCCTTTGCCCAGATTACCAGCGATGGCGTCCATCAAGGAATCGCCGCCGATATCATCTCGAAATTGGCGGACCTCATCGGCACGGAGATAACCCTGGTCCCGACCAAGACGTGGAACGAATCGATCGAATTCGTCAAGTCCCGGCGATGCGATATCCTTTCCTATGCCGGGATGACCGAACAGCGGAAAGAGTTCCTGGATTTTACCACCCCTTATCTTTCCATGCCCATTGCCGTCGTGACCCGGAACGATCAACCCTTCATCGTCTCTTTAAAACCATTTTTAAATGAATCCTTTGGCGGCATCAGGGAAACGACCTATGTCGCGGCCTTCAAGGCGCAGTATCCGACGGCCCGCATAACAGAATTCGATAACAGTCTCGATGGGTTGCAACAAGTAAGAATGGGGAAGTTGTTCGGCTTTGTCAGCGCGTTGCCCATCGTCGCCTACCAGATCCAATCTCACGCGCTTCTCGATCTCAAAGTGGCCGGACAACTGGACGAAAAATTCGAGATGTCGGTGGCGACACGCAACGACGAGCCGCTGTTGGGCAGCATTTTCCAGGCCGCGATCAATGCCCTACCACAGGATCAACGCCAGGAGATCCTCAATAGATGGCTCGCCGTCCGCTACGAGCAAGGCTTCGATTATGCCCTGATGTGGAAAATCGGACTTGCCGTCGCAGTTTTGTTCGCGGGCGTTCTGATCTGGAATCGACGGCTAGCCACGCTTCACGCCCGGATTGCCGCGCAGAATGCCGAACTGGCCATTGCCGCCGCTGCCTTCAACTCCCAGGAAGGCATGATTGCGACAGACCCGGATAAAGTGATCCTGCGCGCCAATCAGGCATTCCTGGAGATCACCGGCTATCGAGCAGAAGAAGTGATCGGCCGAACACCTCGCTTGTTTTCATCCGGGCGTCACGATGCGGCGTTTTACCGGGCCATGTGGGACGCCATAGACCATGCCGGCACTTGGCAGGGAGAAATCTGGAACCGTCGCAAGAATGGCGATCTTTATGTCGCCTGGCTTACCGTCTCGGTGGTCAGGGACGAAAAGGGAGACGTCACCAATTACATCGGCACGCAATTCGACATCACCGAGCGCAAGAGAACCGAGCAGGCGCTGGCCGAAAGTGAAGCCCGATTCCGAAGGTTCTTCGAGGATAATGGCTCGGTCATGCTGCTGGTCGATCCGTCGAACGGGGAGATCATCGCCGCGAATCGCGCCGCGTCGGCCTATTACGGCTATGCGCCGGAACGCTTGACGGGAATGAACATCAATCAGATCAATATACTACCCGCCGACGAGGTCGCGCTCGAATACCAGCGGGCGCTTCGCGAGGAACGCTACTATTTCAACTTCCGTCACCGGCTCGCTTCCGACGAGGTCCGCGATGTCGAGGTCTATTCCACGCCCGTGGAATTCGACGGCAGGCCCATCCTCTCGTCCATCGTCCATGACATCAGCCAGCGCAAGGCGGCCGAGGCCAGATCGCGGCGCCTAGCCAATCTCTACGCGGCGTTGAGCCAGTGCAATCAGGCGATCGTACACTGCGCCAGTGAAGCCGAACTGTTACCGAAGATCTGTCGCTGCGCGGTCGATTACGGCTTTGCGAAAATGGCCTGGATCGGCTTTGTCAACGAGGAGGGCTCGCTGGTCGAACCGGTCGCCTCGTATGGCGACGATACGGGGTATCTGGATGATCTCTTGATTCCAATGGATGCGGGGAACCCGCTTTCGAGGGCACCTGCCACCACCTCAATCCGCGATGATCAAGCAATATGGTATCAAGATTTCGCCCATGATTTAGAGATCGGTCCCACCTCGCAATCTTGGCATGAACGCGCGGCGAATGCCGGCATTCACGGGCTGGCCTCTCTCCCGTTGCGCCGCGCAGGTTCCGCGGTCGGGTGCCTTGTCATCTACGCCGACACGGTTGATGCCTTCGATGAGGAGGCTCGCAAGCTTTTGATCGAAATGGCGATGGATATCAGTTTCGCACTGGGCAATTTCGCCCGCGAGGCCGCGCGACAGCATTCGGCGGAGGCGCTGCGCGCCAGCGAAGCGCGCTATCGTCTCGTTTTCAAGACCAGCCCGAACGCCATCGCCATCAACCGTCTGGGCGATGGGGCTTATGTCGAGATCAACGACGGATTTATCGACATGACGGGCTTTGACCAAGATGACGTCCGGGGACGTACGTCCTTCGACATCGATATCTGGGGCGATCCCGAAAGTCGCGTGTATTTGGTCGAACGATTGAAGCAGAATTCAATCTGCCAGAACGTAGAGACCAAATTCAGGAAAAAGAATGGGGAACTACTTTGGGGTTTGATGTCTGCGTCGGTCATCGAACTCGATGGTGAACGCTGCATTCTTACCGTCACACGGGATATTACCAACATCAAGATGGCCGAGGAGGAGATCAAGACCCTCGCATTTTACGACCCGTTAACGCATCTGCCCAACCGACGACTTCTGATGGACCGCCTGCAGCAAGCTATCGCCCTTTCCACCAGGGATAGGTGCAAATGCGCCTTGTTGTTCGTTGATCTCGATAACTTCAAGACCCTGAACGACAGCAGTGGCCATGCCATCGGCGACCTCCTTTTGCAAGAAGTAGCCGTGCGTCTTGTCGCCAGTGTGCGCGAGGTCGATACCGTGGCCCGACTGGGCGGAGACGAGTTCATTGTGCTCATCGAACAGTTGAGTGAATCTATTGAAGGGGCGGCGAAACAGGCCGAGGGAGTCGGCGAGAAGATCCTTGCCGCCATCAATCACCCTTATCAGCTTGCCGACAGAGAATACCGAAGCACGACCAGCATCGGCATCGCCATGTTCGGGGGGCAGCATGAGAATACGGACAAGCTTCTGATGCAGGCCGATATCGCGATGTATCAGGCTAAGGCTGCAGGACGCAATGCGATACGCTTTTTTTCGCCTGACCTCCAAAACACCCTCGATTCCCGTGTGGAGACGGAAAATGATTTGCATCTGGCCATCGAAAGAGAACAATTCTCTCTTCATTACCAACCGCAATGGGATCATGGCAGCCTTGTCGGTGCCGAGGCGCTGATACGTTGGAACCATCCGGAGCGGGGCGTGGTGGTGCCGGGAGACTTCATTCCCCTGGCCGAGGAAACCGGGTTGATCCTGCCTTTGGGGCAGTGGGTGCTGCAAACCGCCTGCCGTCAGATTGCGGCTTGGCGTGACCAGCCGGACATGGCCCATCTCACGCTCGCGGTCAATGTCAGCGCCCTCCAGTTCCGGCAGCCGAACTTCATCGATCAGACGGTTACGACGCTGGAGCGAACTGGGGCCGACCCTCAGCACCTCAAGCTTGAGCTCACGGAAAGCATGCTGGTGGACAACGTCGAAGACGTCATCGCCAAAATGTTGGCTCTGCGGTCCCGTGGCGTGACGTTCTCGCTGGACGATTTCGGGACCGGCTACTCGTCGCTGTCCTACCTGAAACGTCTGCCCTTGGACCAGGTGAAGATCGATAGATCGTTCGTCAAGGATCTGCTGACGGACGCCAATGACGCGGCCATCGCCCGAACCATTGTCGCTCTGGGACAGGCCATGGGGCTGTCGGTCATCGCCGAGGGCGTGGAAACCGAAGCTCAGAAGGGTTTCCTCACCAGTTTGGGCTGCAAAGCCTTTCAAGGGTTCCTTTTCGGGCGGCCAATGCCCCTTGATGAGTTTCAAGCCCTGGTTCGGTGCGGAGTTATGTGACGTGACAGGAAATTAGAAATAATTATTATTATTTCAATCAAACATAGCCGCCGTTACTCAGTAATTAGACTGGGACGGTGATTGAATTATGTAGGAACTGGTTGCGGGGGCAGGATTTGAACCTACAAACTCCAGGTTTTAAGTACATGTGCTCTTCCGTGAATTCACAATTTTTGAGGCTGCTCTTTCACGCAGTCGGCAGGGGTTCAAATCCCCTTGGGGACACCAATCAAGAAAGCAAGCTCTTACGAGAAATCGTAGGAGCTTTTTTCGTTGTCGGATTACCTCCCCCGTGGCAGACAGATAGCGTTCTGTGTGTACACTTCCACTTACGTAGGAAGCGTAAACTTTTATCCATACAGATTTTAAGAAGTGGTGTTTTTACTTGCAAACATATTTAGTTCACAGTGTAAATATCAAAAAAATTTATATAGTTCGCAGCAGTTGTTTGCGCTATGCAGTTAATAAGTATTGCAAACGATGTTGATCGTCCGTCCACAAAGCTTTTGAGCTATCCCAAAAGTCAGATTGAAATTGGTCACAAAGTGAGTTGATCATGTCAGAATTTTTTTTAGCGCATTCTGAAAACGCATTTGGTAACTCTCAAGAACTCAAGGATCATCTACGGGACGTTGAAAAAAGGTAGCCAAGTGGGCTTGCACGGATAGACTTAAAAAAGTCTTATTATAGCGGGGCTACTTCATGATTTCGGTAAATATCTTGATAAGTTTCAGTGATATTTACGTGGCAAGGAATCGTCAGTGTCGCATGCGGGAACGAGGATTGAAGCGGTGACGGCATGACCATCAACGCAATGGTGGCCCGTCGCTCCCCGTGCGGGAGCGACTTATGTGGATTTATATTATCATGAGCACAACCCTGACATATCGCAGCAACTGGAACCTGCTGTTCTGATTTATTTATTGTTTTGTTTTAAAGATGTATTGTGTAAAATATAAACTTATTTTTCAGGTTTGTTATAAATATTGTGCTGATATTAATCGCCTTCGATTCCCTGATTTTTATCCCCGTCACCATAATACTTTCCCGCCGTCTTCCGATTAGTACAGAAACGGCATCTCTGCATTTGCCCCCTCAATATTCTCTATTGAAGGGGCTGATCTTGCAGACAAAAATTTTATATGAACAAAAGTGTCCCAGAGTTGTATGATAGCTGCAACAATAGCAACGTACCTGGTGGATACTGTAAGCAGAATTCTACACTTGCAAAAGGGCTTGTTATGAACAGATCCATATCGCTCAAGCTGATGCTTGGCATTGCGGCAATCATCATCATACCAATGGGCATACTATTTGCCCTTACGTCGCGTGGCATTGCAACGCTTTCAGAAGAAAGCTTCGCCAAGTCCGCCATTGGCGAACTGCGGCAGGTCAGCAATGTTGTCACAGCCATGTTTGATGAATACAAGCTCAACGTTGGCATGCTGGCTGTTGATCCCCTTATGGCGCAATTACCGCAGATGACCACAAGTCACGTAACCGCGACGGAACCCACACCGTCCAGCCCCGATGCGGGCGATACTGCTGGCAAGGCGCTGGATGCCGTGTTCCGTCTGTACCGGGAGTCACACCCCTCATATTCCAATGTTTATGCGGGCAATATGGAAGGCGCATTTGTGCTCAACAGCCCCGTGAGCGGCAAAACCCAGCCAGCTGGCTATGATCCGCGCAAACGCCCCTGGTGGGGCATGGCAGTCTCTGATCCTGCCAAGAGCTACATCACCAGCGCCTACAAGAGCACCGATGGACAGCCAATGGTCAGCGCCTGCCGCGCCGTGCGCGATAGCAGCGGCAAAGTTACAGGTGTTGCGGCCATAGATATTACTCTGGGCACCCTCACAGACCTCATTAAAAACGTGCATATTGGCCGCACGGGCTTTGTTATTCTGGTACAGGATGACGGCGTGGTTATATCCGACCCCAAAAACCCGCAGCACAATTTTCAGAAAATAGACGGCATTGGCAACGATGCCCTGACCGCCTTGTTCAAGTCCGGTGCGGCCACGGGCGAGGCCGCCATCAGCGGCAAACAGTTTGAAGCGGTGGTATACAACTCACCGGAACTAAAGTGGAAGTTTATCGGCCTCATTGAGAAAAGCGAACTCATGGAGCCTGTCAACGCCGCCTTGTGGCACTTCGCCACCGGTATGCTGGCAAGCCTGATTGGCATTTGCATAGGCATCTGGGTGCTGGCCGGGCGGCTCATTATTACGCCATTGAAAACCGTGGGCGTTTTCCTCAAGGATATTTCCGCTGGCGTGTACGGCAGCCTCGCTAACCGCCGCGTTGACGAAATAGGCGTGATTTTTGAGTCCCTCAATTCCATGAGCGCCACCCTTAAATCCAATATTTCCGAGATTGAGGCCAAAACTGTTGAGGCGCAGCAACAGGCCGCAGCAGCAAACGTCGCCACGCAAGAGGCCGAGGCCGCCCGCCTGCACGCCGAGCGCGCCAAGGCCGAAGGCATGCTTGAAGCAGCGCGCCAGCTCGAACATATGGTGCAGATGCTCCACCAGGAAGTGAGCACCCTTTCGAGCAGTTCAGAAGACATCCGCGAGGCCACGCTCGTGCAGCGGCAACGCATCCACGAAACCGCCACGGCTATGGAAGAAATGAACTCCACCGTGCTTGAGGTTGCCAAAAACGCCTCACATGCCGCCGCCCAGGGCACGGATGCGAGGGACAAGGCCAATCAGGGCGCCGAGGTTGTAGGGCGGTCGCTTGAGGCCATGCGCGCCTCGGAGCAGAAGGCCCTTGAACTGCGCGAAGCCATGGGTGATCTGGATAAACAGGCCCACGGCATCGGCGCAATCATGACCACCATTGAAGACATAGCTGATCAGACAAACCTGCTGGCCCTGAATGCGGCCATTGAGGCCGCCCGCGCGGGCGAGGCGGGCAGAGGCTTTGCCGTTGTGGCCGATGAAGTGCGCAAGCTGGCGGAAAAGACCATGCACGCCACCAAGGAAGTGAGCGACTCCATCCTCTCCATCCAGCGGGTGGCAGGAATCAACGTGCAGTCTGTGGAAGAAGCCGTGCAGGGTCTTGACCATGCCTCATCACTGGCTGGCGAGTCCGGCGCGGCGCTGGGCGACATTGTTACCAGCACAAACCAGTCGGCAGGGCAGATTCAGTCCATCGCCACTGCGGCAGAGCAGCAGGCCGCGACATCTGAAGAAATCAACAAGTCCATTGACGAAATCAACGCCATCGCCGGGCAGACGGACGAGCGCGCTGAGGCCTCGCTCCAGGCCACCCGGCGGCTGGAAGAGTTGGCTCTGTCGCTTTCCGGTCTTATCAAGGAGCTGAAAGACCAGTCGGCATAGGCTGGCAGGATTCAATAGCCAGAAAAGGACAACGGCAACCGTTCTGCGGTTGCCGTTTTTCGTGCGGGAGTGACTTCATTTTCGTCCTGCGCTATGTTGTCGCACTGGTCAGCGTCAGCGAATTTGCCGTCAATAGCCTGTAATCAGAGGCTTTTCTGCTGCCCATTTACGCCGTCGCAAAGGCGCTGCATGGCAGATTGCGCCCTGTGCGGCAGGCAGTGAGCATGCAGAGCAGGTTTTTTGTATATCCCATTCGGCGGCCCGCCGAATGAATGTTGCTGCACTGCAATAACCGCACTGGAGTATGCCATGACAGGGGAATTTCTGACCTCGCTCACCCCTGAGCACAAGAAGTTTCTTGTGGATATGTTCAAGGACGGCGTGTCCTTTGACCCCAAGGTGCTGCGCGTTTACGCATCGGATGCCAGCCTGCTCACGGGTACGGTGCTTGCCATGGTTCGGCCCGAGAGCGCCGGGCAACTGTGCGAATTTATGCACTGGGCAGATGCGGAGCATGTGGCCGTGCACCCGCGCGGGCGCGGCACCAGCCTTTCCGGCGGATGCGTGCCCACGGTTCCCGGCATTGTTGTTTCCATGCTTGGCATGGATAAAATAATCGAGATCAATAAAGAAGACTTTGTTGCCATAGTGGAGCCGGGCGTTAATACGGCTCTGCTTCAGGCCGAATGCGAAAAGCTGGGCATGTTTTACCCGCCGGATCCGGCCAGCGGCAAGGCAACCAGCGTTGGAGGCAATGTCATCACCTGCGCTGGGGGCCTGCGCGCCGTCAAATACGGCGTTACCCGCGATTACGTGCTTGGCCTGGAGGCCGTGTTGCCCGGCGGCGAACTGGTGAAGTTCGGGGGCCGCTCCCACAAGGATGTCATAGGCCTTGACCTCGGACGGCTCTTTGTGGGCAGCGAGGGCACCCTTGGCATTGTGACCAAGCTTATTCTCAAGCTTTTGCCCCAGCCCGAGGCTTCGGCATCTGTGCTTGTGGGCTATCCTTCGCTGGATGCGGCCCTGGCCTCCATGAGCAAGGTTTTTGCCGCAGGCATCCTGCCCTGCGCGGTGGAATTCATGAATGAAACCGTGCTGGAAATCCTTGCCAGAACCGGCGATGTGCCGTGGCCGGACAGCGTTAAATCTTTGCTGCTGTTTCAGGTGGACGGCAGCAAGGAGACTGTGCCGCTGGAGAACATCCGCCTCGCCAAACAGCTTGATGACGCCCTGTGGCGCATGGAAGGCGTGGGCAAGCAAGAGGAAGACAAGCTGTGGGCCTACAGACGCAGGGTTTCAGCGGCCTCCTATGTGCTCGGCCCAGACCGCATCGGCGGCGACATGGCTGTGCCACGCGGCTCCATTCTCAAGGCCGTGCGTAAATTTGAAGAAATTGCCGCCAGCAACGGCAAGCGCCTTATCGCTTTTGGGCATGCGGGCGATGGCAACATCCACGCCAATCTGCATTATGATGCGTCTGACACTGACGATGCCCGCCGCACATTGAAAACCCACCACGAACTGGATGCGGCAGCCCTTGAATGTGGCGGCAGCCTTTCGGGCGAGCACGGCGGCGGATGTCTGAAAGAAGTTGGCAAGCAGCTCGGGGAAAAAGAACATGCCCTCATGCTGCGCCTGCGCCGTGTCTTTGATCCCAACGGCATTCTCAATCCCGGCAAGGGGTACTGAAATGAAACGCGGCTGTACGCAATGCGGCGAATGCCTGAATGTCTGCCCTGTGTACGCGCTCTACAAGCGCGAGGAATACGCGCCCAAGGGCAAGCGCCTGCTTCTGGAGCAGATTGATCCCGAGTTCGGCGGCAGCCCGGATTCGTCCCTGCCCTGGGAGGATATCCGCGAACTGGCGCGCCTCTGCGCCGGGTGCGAGCGGTGCCAGCAGGCCTGCGCGCGCAAACTTTCCACCAGCGATCTGCTGGCTGAGGCGCGGGCACGTAATCCTCACTGGACGCAAACTCTCTGGGATATGTGGATTCGTCGTGCAGGCCCACTGTGGCCCATGGCGGGGAAAATCGCCATGCTTGCCCCAGATTCCGTTATTCCCGGCGTGTTGCGGTCTTCTGTGGAAACCGCCCGCGCGTTGGTTGATCTGGAGCCTTGCGAACCGTGGATGACCCTGCGGCCTACCCGGAAGATCAGCGGCGTGAGAGTGGCCCTGTTCAGCGGCTGCACGGCTAAAAATGCGCGTCCCCGCTGGATATCCACTGCCCGGCAACTGCTGGCAGGCTGGGGATACGACCTTGTGGACATCGCGGATTTTGCCTGTTGCGGCGGCACGTTACACCATGCCGGGCAGTTGGGGGCTCTGGCAGAAGTGCGCGAGCGCAATCTTGAGCTTTGGCGCAAGGCTGGCAGGCCTGTAATGGCGAGCTTTTGCGCTTCGTGCAAGCACAGCCTTGATAGCTACACCGCCGTTTTGTCGGCGGAGGAAGGCAAGGAGTGGAAGCAGAAGTGCGTTGGGCTTTCCTCCCTGTTTGTGGAACCGCAGATCAGCGCCACAGGCAAGGCCCCGGCAGTGGTGGGCTATCACCAGCCCTGCCACTGGGGTACTGCTGATCCTGATTTGCCCCTGCTCACGGCGGGGCTGGCGGGTTTGAAAAAGGGTACTGGCTTGTGCTGCGGCATGGGCGGCATACTGAAAATGTCCAACCCCGATCTTTCAGCGGACATGGCACGCAGATGCCTGGAAGGCTCTGCTCCTGAGGTCCGACACATTGTCACCGGGTGCAGCGGCTGCGTCATGCAGCTTTCCGCTGCGGCGGGCAAGGATGTGCAGGTGCGCCACTGGCTTGATGTGGCAGCACTGGCAGATTCTCACATTTAGGCATACTCGGCCCCATACTGATTTTTGCGGCACCATGTAGCGCTGGGGTATAGCCATGCGAAAAATAAGCCGAAACCCCACGGACCACTGGACGCCTCATAGGCGGCAGTATAGTATGCCGCAACATGCACACCTGTAATCGGTGAGCCTATGCCCAAACTTCGATATTCCAAATTTGCTCTGGTCGCGGCCCTTTCTGTGGGCATGGCGGCCCTTTTGGCGTGTCTGCTGTTCTGGGTAAATGGCTGGAACCCCGCCCTTGCTGGTTCGCTCAACCTGCAACCACGCGCAGCCATTGGCAATGCCGAGGTTTCCGAGCCGCCAGCCGTGTCTTCCGCCGCTGTGGAAAATAATGCAGCGCTTCCTCCTGCTGCACCTGATCAGGCGAGCACGGGGGCAGAACAGAACGACAATACTGGGGCAAACGCTGCTTTGCCCCCTGCTGATCAGCAATCAGCGCAGCAGCCAGTGCTGCAACCGGTGCAGCAGTCGGGGCTGCAATCGGGCCAGCAATCTGGCCCCCAGGCAGTCCAGCAGGCAGGCGCTGATTCCAGCGTTCAACCTCTGACGGACGCTGATAACGCAGATCAGCCTCCATCCCCTGAATCATCGCAACAAACTGGAAAATCAAATTCTTCCGCCGTAGCCAATGGCCCTGCCAAGGCCGCGGTACCGGATGCCGCAAAAGGCGCGGCGCAATCCACAGCACAGCACGCAACGCCTGCTCATGATTCCAAGATACAGCTTTTCGGCACTGTGGAGTTCAAACGTCCCTTATCCACTCTGCCGGGCTGGCTTGACCTGCTCAAGCGCAACCAGATGGATCCCATATTCATACCCGGCAAGGTGTTCAAAAAGGGCGTTACCTGGGATACGTTCAAGGCAAAAGCCCCGGTGAACAACAAGATGGAGCTGCTGCGCTACGTAAACTCTTTCTGGAATACGTGGCCCTATGTGGAAGACATCGTCAACTGGCGGCAGGAAGACTATTGGGAAATTCCGGCGGAGTTTCTGAAAAAGTCTGGCGACTGCGAAGACTATTCCATTATCAAGTATTTTACTCTTAAGGAATTGGGCATTCCGCCCGAAAGCATGCGTGTTGTGGTTGTGCGCGACACAATCAGAAATTTTGCCCATGCTGTACTGGTCGTATACCTGAACGACGATGCCTTTATTCTGGATAATCTCAGTAATTCAGTGCTTTCGCACACCAAGGTGCGGCAGTACAGCCCGCAGTATTCTGTCAATGAATTCGGTCGATGGGCCCATATGAAGGGCCGCAAGATAGACTAAAGCCGCCGCAGGCATGCGGCATGCAACGCGCAGCCCAACCCCTTGCTGGGGCGGGTTTTCACCGCAAACGGTACGTTAATGCGCAATGTACTATAGGATAAGCCTATGAAAACGCAGGAACTTAATGAGCAGTCCGTTGCTGGTCGCTATCGTCTGAAAAAAGCCGCCGTGGCTGCTGTCAGCCTGTCGCTTTTTGCTGTGGCGGCGGCTGTTGCCTATGGCCTCTGCACCTTGCAGCTCAAGAACGTTACGCAGGATATTCTGAATAACCAGCGTGAAATGCAGCAGTCGTGGGTGGATAAGTCGCTGGAATCCATCCGCGCGTGGCATGCAACTGTTGTTGAGCAGGCGCGGCTGGTAAGCAGCGCGGAGATGTTCCGCCTGTTCGCCGTGGATGTGCGCAACCTTGGCTCCGATGGCGAGGCGCGCCTTTCCGCCCCTGATGCCATGGAAAACGGCGATGAATCGCTGCGTAATCTTGCCGAGCAGATGGGCTATATGCAGGATCTGCTGCGGGACTTTGCGCGCGGCAAAAACTGGGTTTCTGCCCGGATTGTTTCGCCCAAGGGCAACCCTTTTGTGGTGAGCAAAGGGGATGCACCCCTTGGCGAGGCCCAGGTTGGCCTTGTGACCAGCGCCGTGGACAGGAAAACTGTTGTTTTTGGCCCTGTGCGCGTTCTTGGCGACTCAATGGTCATTGATCTGGCCGATCCCATGTACGAGGTGTTGGGCCGGGGCGAGAGCGTCCCCGTTGCCGTGCTTTTTGCTACGCTTCCTGTGGACAGGGTGCTGACGGCATTTCTTGCCCAGCGGCAGGATCAGTACGGCGGATTGCTGCCGCGCATTTTGCAGGCCGGTGGCAGCGGCACAGAGGCCGTGCTGCTGCGTGATGCCAAGCCTGTGCTTGAGCCGGTGCAGCACGTAGCTCTGGCTGACGGCCTTGGTTTCAAGCTTCGGCAGGGGCTTGTGGGCGGCGGCGAGGCCTATTCCCTCGGCAGCTACATGAACAGTCTGGGCTGGCTTGTGACCATTGAAGCTCCGGCAGATATGGTTGATGCGCTGGTGGAAAGCCAGGCAAAGCAGATATACGGCCTGGGCATCCTTGGCAGCCTTGGCACGGCGCTTTTGCTGGCCTTTATCTGGGCTTCGCTGGTGAGCCGCTCACACAGGGCCACTGCCCAGCATTTCAAGCATCTGTACACGCTTATCCGCCAGCAGAAGATCATGCTCGACAGCGTCAACGCCTCATTGCAGGCCGGACTAATGCTCATGGACAAAAATGGTCGCTTGCAGATGTGCAACCCGGCCTTCTGCCAGATGGCCGGCAAGGACGAGGATTCCCTCAAGGGAACCCCCGTGGGCCAGGCCCTGCCAGAAGATGCCGCCCTTCGGCTCATGGAGGGCATGGCCCAGGTGAGCGCCAGCGGCAAGGAAGGCAGCATCGAGATTTCTGTTCCCCAACCCGGGGATGTGCGCCTTTTCCGCGTGACCCTGTTTCCCTTTGAAGATCATGACAACTCAGGGGAAGAAGGCAAGGGCGGCTGCGTGGGCATTTTTCAGGATATTACGGAATTCCGTCGCCGTGCGGAGGCCGCGCGTGAACGTCAGGCCAACAGTATTGCCGCCCTTGTGCGGGCCATTGAAAGTGTGGATGTGAACCTCATCGGACACTCCATGAAGATGGAGCATGTGGCAGACCTGCTCTCCGGCGCCATGAGCCTGCCCGACAAGGACAGGGAAACCCTGCGGCTCGCGGCCCGCCTTTCGCAGGTTGGCAAGATATTTGTGCCGCGTGAGCTGCTCACCAAGAAGGGCAAGCTTACCCCCGAGGAACAGGCGGAGGTTATGCGCGCGCCGGAATATGCCTATGGCATCCTGCGCGACATGCAGTTCAACCTGCCGGTGCCGGACGCTGTCTTCCAGATGGGCGAACGCATGGATGGCACGGGCCTGCCCCAGCATCTGGCCGGGGAGGCCATCAATCACAATGCGCGCATTCTGGCCGTGGTCAACGCATTCTGCGCCATGGTCAGCCCCCGTTCCTACCGCGCGGGCATGCAGCCCGGAGAAGCCGTGGCCCTGCTCATGAAGGACAAGGGTTTTGACAGCCAGATCGTCAGCGCTCTGGCCAATGTTGCCGCTTCAGATTTGCAGCAGGCCATTGCCACAGCCGATGCGGCCAGCAAAAAATCTGCTCCTGCCGTAGAACCTGTCGCCTCCGAATAGAGAGCAGTGCGGCATGACGGGCGCAGTGCAACAGCCGACGGTGCAACCGGGCGGCTCTGAAAAGATCGACGTGGCGATGAATATTTTCGCCAAGCCGTATCAGACAGCGCTCTCTGTTCTGTCGTTGCTCAAGCACAGCGGCAATAATGTGGGCAATGTCTGGTTGCAGTTTGAACCGTATGGCTCGCAGTATGACATAGTCAGCCCCTATGCGCTGGTGCAGTATCTGGGCAGCCAGATAGGGGAGAGGTGCCGGGTTTTTCAGCCCGACTACTGGCTTGATCTTAATGCCGCGGACCCGGCGCGCTTTGCCGATGATGCCTACCGCTACGGCATTCGCTACCAGTACGCCTTTGAGCACAGCACGAGCCGCAGGCTGTTTCTCATGCACAATGATATAGTTGTGCTCAAGGATGTGCTTGGCTATCTGGGCGGCCTCATGGGCGATGCCGTGGCTGTGGGCCATCTTGGCCAATGCTGGAACTGCCCGGCCCATGTGGCTGAGTTGACGCATGAGGTTATGGGCTGCGAACCGTGCGGGCCAGAGTGGTACTTGGATTTTCGGCCTGATTACAGCCAGTTGCAGCAGCTTTATGCGCTGGCGCACCAGAGGGGTATTTTTGCAAGGCCGTATGATCGTGGCTTTGCAGGCATTTTTGATGTCCAGCCCTGGCCCCTGCCGGAATGCCGCGTCAATGAATGGGCCTGCCTGCTTGATCTGGAAAAAACGCGATCCCTGTGTGTGCCGCACGGCCCGGTATTGTCGCCTGGGGCATACAGGCAGTGCGGGCCGGTTTGCCTTGATATTGGCGTGGAGTGGTTCCGTGGGGTGCATGCGCGCGGCATGACTGCCCGGCATGCCGATCTTTCCCGCCACCTCAGGCATTGGGTAGGCACGGGTAAGGTAACGGCCCGGCTGTATGCTCTGGCGGAAGAAAATGCCCTCAAGATATTGTTGACCACCTTCCCCGAGTACTGCGACTGGCTGCGCGGCACCATCGGCAACAAGCCGCTCGGTGTGAGCGACAGAGGCCGATAGTTTTTCCGCATTTGTGGAATCCCTTTTCTCTCCTTTCCTGGCTTTACTTTCATGCTCGCACGGCAGGCTTGTTTGCAACGTGAAAAGGCGTCGACCAAATGGCCGACGCCCGACACGGGAAAGAAAGGTTTGCAGCGCTATCCCCAACGCTGGGAGGGTCTTGCGGCCCCCCGGCCCTCTTTCTACTGCAATCTCTGTTTTACCGCTTCATGCCGATAACGGTTTCCAGCATGGTGTCCACCGTGGTGATGGTCTTGGAGTTGGCCTGGAAGCCACGCTGTGTTGCAATCATCTGCACAAACTCGCGCGACATGTCCACGTTGGACTGTTCAATATTGTAGGCCTTTGTGCTGCCAAAGCCATTATCGCCTGCAACGCCCTGCCTGGCAAATCCAGATTCTTTTGTTTCAGAATAAAGATTGTTTCCTTCCCTGTACAAACCTTGCAGGTTGTCAAAATCATACAGAGAAATCTGATACAGAGCCAAGGTCTGATTGTTATCATATTTGCCGTAAAGTATGCCGTTAGCGTCAATGTTGAAGTTGTTAAGTACGCCTGATGCATACCCATCAGCTTTTGATGACTGCACAAGTGAACTGCCGCTTGTCACGACGGAGGCACCGGTTCTGCGCGTGGTTGAAGACATGGTGCACGCAGCGGTATTGTAGTCAATAGTGCCCTGGGTGGCAGGCGCAACCGGGGGGACAACTTTTAAATCATCCAACGTCTTGGTGGAATTGTTCCACGGTGTGGCACTTGTATCCCTCAGGCCCAGATCCATCTCAATGATACTTTTCTCAGAGAGGCTGTGATTGCTGCCGCCGTAGGATGAAACCTCGGATACGCTGTTGCTGAGGGCCGCGCCTGAGAAGTTGGCGTTGAACACAGGCAGGCCATTGTTGGAAATCTTGGTCGGTTGCCATGACGTGGAAAGCGTAGGATCAAGGGCGCACTGCATATCAGCGGTAGCGGTATCCTGTGCGCCATACGTATAGGCAGTCTGGTTAACCAGCTGCCCACTGACGTTGAAGATCAACTGCCCGGTCATAAGCATGCCAGCCTTTTGGGTGCCCTGAAATGTCTTGCTGTCTGCCGGAAGAATCGGATTGCCAGAAGAATCGTACGTCACCGGCGTGGTGCCGCCATATGTCCGGTTGTCTTCTGACGGAGGAATCGTCACAATGTATTCGTACACTGTGTAGCCGGAAGGCAGGTTATCAATTTTGTACGAGCTGTTGCTGGTGTCAACCTTGTCGTAGTAGACCGTGAGCTGGTGCTTTGTACCACCCTCGTCATAGACGGTAATGGGGGAACTGGCTGCATATGCAGTGTCGGCCAGCGGCGTCGCCTTGGAGCCGTCCCACTGGTCGAACAGCGCTGTCATGGGGCTGGTGGTACTGGTCGTTTTGTCAGTGCCGACATCGTTCGACAACTGCATGGTGAACGAAACGCTCTGCGTGAGCTTGGGCGGAAGATTCCAGTTGTCAAGCACAATATCCGTGGGTGAACCAGTGCCCTTGTATGGGGTTGTTGAGGCCGAACTGCTGGTCGTTGTAGAGCCAGAGTTGAAAATAACAGAAGAACTGTTATTGTCTACTTTCCATCCCTGCAGAATCATACCCTGAGGATTTTGCAACTCGCGATTGTTATTGAAATAGAAATCGCCGGCGCGGGTGTAGTACGCCTGCTCACTGTCTGGCTGGCGAACTTTGAAGTACCCGTTGCCAGAAATGGCAAGGTCTGATCCTGAGTTGGTGGATTCAAGAGAACCCTGCGAGTAGTCGCCGAGCACCGCGTAGGTGCTGACGCCCTGGCCAATCTGGGTGGTGCCGCTGACGCTGCCGCCATCGGTGTAAAGATAGTCGCTGAAGTCCGCGCGCTGGCCCTTGTAAGCCAGGGTGCTGACGTTGGCGATATTGTTGCCGACGACGTTCATTTTGTTTCCGTGCGCCATAAGGCCGGAAACGCCTGCCCACATGCTTGATGAGAGACTCATATCTTCCTCCGTGTCTTGGGATAGGGGATATTTTTTTCGGGTAGTGCAGTGGGGACTGCCTGCCCTTTGTTACATCTGTACTGTTAACCCGTTGTCGTGCCCGAACCGGACGTGCTCGTGCTGGCGGTCGGCTGTGTGACCTGCCGCACTTTTGAAAGCTCCATCAACTGACCGCCATCAAGCCCCAGATACACTGTGCCATTGTCGTTGACCACGCCCGTAACCCTGGCGTCCACCACCTGGTCGGCAAGCACAGCCTCGCCGCTGGCGTTGAGCAGGGACAAGTTGACCGTGTACACGCCATCCGGGGCAACTGTTCCGGCGCCGTTCTTGCCGCTCCAGTTGAACTCGTAGGTGGTTCCGGCTGCCTTGGGCGCCAGAGTTTCCGTGTAGATGACGTTGTTTTCGGCATCCCGCACCGTGATGGTGCCGCTGGCAACGGCATCGCTGGGCGCGTAACGAAACTTGGTTATGGATGTCGTATTTGCGGTTGCGTCCGTAACCTTGCCTATACTGTTGCCAGAGACGGTCACTTCCTTGCCGATGTACGACGTGGCGTTGATCATCTGCTGGTTGTTGGTGGCAGTAGTCAGCGAACCCATGCTGGTATTCAGGTTGATGAGTTGTTCAAGGCTGGAGAACTGCGCCATCTGGGAGACAAATTCCTTGTCGTCCATAGGGTTCAGCGGATCCTGATACTTGAACTGCGTCACCAGAAGCAGCATAAAGGCGTTTTTATCAAGGTTAGCGCCACCATTCTGCTTGCCGACAACGGCATTGAACTCGTTGTTCGCCTGGGTGATAGCGGATGCTACGCTGCTGGCCATACTTCATTCTCCTCACGGCCCGGTTCAGGCAACCACGTTGAGGTTGCTGGTGGTATATCTTGCCGTGTTGCCAAGAGAATGCACAGGCTGTTCCAAAGTTGAAATATTCATATTTAAGCTGGAATTTCGCACTGTTGCAAGATTTTTCAGCCGGGAAAGTTCTTCCCTGCGGGCATCTTCTTCCTGCCGGGAGTTGTGCTGGTTGAAATCCTGCCAGGATGCGTTGTTCTGCTCCTGCTGCGTTTCCTGCCGCACTTCGAGCTTGTCTACCTTGAGGCCTTGCTGCTCAAGATTCATGCGGATTGCATCCACCTGACGGCTGATCATGTCGTTGGTTTCCGACTTTTCAGAGCGGATCACCGCGCTGACTTCGCCATTGCGTACAGAAAGGGAAACCGTGATGGCCCCCAGCTCCTGCGGATTGAGTTGCAGGTCAAGCCGGGTGCCGCCGCCCTTGACGGTTGAAAGCATGCCCTGTTCAACCTGCTGCGCCACCTGCCGCCCGATGGGGGCAGCGGCTGAGAGATCCTGTACGTCAGAGGTGTTCTGTACCGCATGGGCAGCTTGCATGGCCTGCGCTGCCGCGTAGGCGGGAGTGGAGCCGTGCCCTGTAACCGTAGCGGATTGCGTGTCTACCTTGCTCAGCAGATCTCCCCACGCAGACTTACCCTTTTGATCCTTGTCAGATTCGTTCCCGGAATTGCTGTCGGCATTCTTCTGCCCCTTGTCGTCCAGAGCGGCGGTCTGCTGCGTGGCAGACTGCGCGTGAATCTGATTGGCGGTATTTTGGGGCGATTGGATATTCGTCTGTGCGCCTGTCTGGGGCTCTGCCTGCGAGCTTGTGCGAGAGGCTGCCTGCGTGCCAGCCTGCTGCTGCGCCTGTGTGCCAGCCTGCTGCTGCGCCTGTGTGCCAGCCTGCTGCTGCGCCTGTGTGTTTGACCGCTGCGCGGCTGTGCTGTCGGCAGTTCTTTCTGCTGGCATGCGCTGGGTCACTGTGGCCTTGTTTTCGGATGCGGTATGATCGCCCTCATGCTTTGTGGCGGTCGCATCCTTGCCTATGGCTTCGCTCTGCGCAGCGATCTTGATATCGCCTGGCTCGGCCTTCTGGCCTGCTTCAAGGGTTTCACCAAGAATATTGCTGCTTTTTTTCTGAACGGTTTTGTCAATGAGAGTCTTGCTCTGTTGCACCGTGCGGTCGCGCAGCGAACTGGCCTGCTTCTCTTTTTCCGTACGCGCCCGCGCCTTGCTGATGATGGGCTGCAACGTGGTTTTGAGGGCAGTATCAAGTGTTTTTTGCGCTGCGGCCTGCGTGGTGAAAAAATCTGTCACCGGAGCCATGAAGGTGCTGAACTGCTCATTCAGGCAGGTGATGGAGGCGTTGTTGCCAAAGCTGTTGGCCAGGGTTTGCAGGTTGGCAGTGCCAAGCCCAAGGCCACGCCCGAGCGAAATGGCCTCGCCCTGGCTCACTTCAAGGGTGCCAGCCGGGTCAAGCTTGCTCACAAAGGCCGATATGGTGTTGAATGCCTGCTGCGTGTTGCCCTGCAACATCATGGCCTGAACATTGGTATCCAGAACGCCAGAGGGATCAATTTTTTTAAGCAGCGAGGTGATGTTGGCCTTGTCCTCATCAGTAAGAACAGGGATGTCGCCGCCGCCCTTAACGCTGGCAGTTATCTGCGCGAGGGTTGCGCCGTCAGGCATTTCTGCCAGGGCCGCAAGCTTGGCAAGGCTTTCTGGCGCAGCGCCAGCCTTGATGAGCTTGCTGTGCATGTCCTGCACTTCCTGCTTGGTAAAGCAGACTTCGTTCAGCGTGTAGGTGACGCCGTTGCTGGTGTTGCGCGAATACGGGCTTTGCACCTGCGCGGCAGCTCTGGCTGTAGGCACAAAAGGAGTACTGGGCTTGGATTCTGACTTGCCCTCAAAAACTTCGGCAGATGCGTCAGCCTCGTCAACGGCCTTCAGACTGGAGTTGAGGGCGTCCATAAAGGAAGACGTCCGCTCGTCATTGGGGCGGTTGTTTGTGGCGGCGTTCCAAAGCGTTTGGTTAGTGCTTACGCTTGTGGGAATAATCTGCATGGTTCACTCCTTGCGCTCTAAGCTATACAAGGAGTGTTCCAAAACTGTTGGTCTAATTAATTCAATGTGTTATGTTGATATGAGCTGTGGGAAAAGGGCAATACTTGCCGAATCCGGGGTATGCTAGGAGGCAGGATTGGCAAAAAGCGGAGCCAGGGCGGCAAGCCTGTGCACTGCTGTGCGCCAGCCCTGCTCGCTGAAACCTTCATTTTGCAGAAACATGTGCAGATGCCCGGTGAACAGGCGTATCATGCCGGGCTGGACGCGCCAGAAATCATCGGGCAGGGGGGTGCGCTGTTTCAGATGATCGCCGCACAGGGCGCAAAGCTGGGCAATGCGGGCGGCAAGACTCTCAGCAAGCGCGGGATGTTCCGCATGGAGGCGTGTCAGCCGCTGGCGCAGCAGGGCTTGCTGGCCCGAATCGTACAGAAAAAGAAAGGCCGCCTGCCATACGTCTTCGAGCTGGGGCCGACAGGAATTGCCGCGTGGCTCAGGGTAAGATTTCAAGGTATGCAGGCCAAGGGCGTCGCGCCCGGTTCGGTAAAGCGTAAGACCATTGCCTGGGGCGTTGCAGCAGGGCTTGCCTGTGGCAAGTTCCTGGTGAATTTGCAGCGCAAGCTGGGCTACAGAAGCGGGCATAAAGGCCTGTTTGCAAAAAAGGCGGCTGCGTCTGCACTGCCAGCAGCCCACGCAGCTCATGGCGGCGCGCAGTACCCATTGGCCGGGTGCAGATGGGCCTGTTTCGCGGGCGTGTACCGGCCCCATCGAGAGATTGAGCACAGGCGCGCCAAGGTAATCGGCAAGGTGCATGGGGCCGGTGTCAGGCGTTATGCACAGGTCAAGCGTGCCCATGAGAGCCGCAACTTCGCGCAGGGCAAGCTTGCCGCACAGGTTTGCCTGCGCGAGGCCGGAACGCCGCGCCACTTCATCACCCAGTTCCTGTTCGGCCTTGCCACCCAGAAAAACCGGGGCCAGATCCGCCGCAGCAAGGCGCATGGCAAGCCGTGCCCAGAAGGCCGCATCCGGTCTTTTGGCTGCCTCACTGGCGCCCAGAACCAGCCCAACGCGGCGCGTTCCCGCTGGCTTGGGGCGCGAATGCCCCACAACGGCGAGGTCGGGAGTGGGGGAAAGATCCAGCAGGTGCAGGTCGGCCCAGTGAAAGGCATTGGCGTGGTTATTCTGCGTCAGGGCCGCGCGGTACAACTGCCAGAAACCCTGAACGCGCAGTCCATCCCTTTCGGCCACAGGCCCAAGCTTGAAGGGGGATTCAAGCCTCGCCATGAGCTGGGCAGCAACCGGACTGCTGCTCAGATTGATCGCCGCCGCGTAGGTATGGCGGGCAAGCTCTGCGCAGTGCGAAGGGGGAAAAAATACGGCATCCGGCGCCAGGGGCATGAGTTGCTGAAAAAATGCCGGTTCAGCCACCACCCACAGGGGATTGTGGGGCCAGAGCTGGTGCAGGCGGATAAGCAGTGGAAAGGTGAGTATCAGGTCACCCATGCGGTGCAGTTGCAGCACCAGAATCGGGTCAGCAGCCATTATCAGCCCCGGACGGCCTGACGGGCCGCAGGTGTGCCGTAGACCTCGCGCATGCGTTCCAGCATGGTTTGCAGCCTGTGTTGCCATGTGTGGCAGGAAAGCACGCGCTGCCGGGCCGCCTGAGTAATGCGGCGGCGCTCTGTTGGGCGGGCGAGGTAGTGGCGCGCCAGTTCAGGGGCTTCATCCGGCTCATGGTAGCAGACGATTTCGTGCGGCTCAAAAAGCTGCTCCATCTGCTCGCGCCAGTCGGTAAGTACAAAACTGCCTGCGGCGGGCACGTCAAATACCCTCTGGTTGACCGCGCCCTTCATCTGCTTGCTGGTGCAGTTGAAGTTGATGGCCGAATGCCCGTAAAAGAGGGGCAGTTCCGTGTAATAGCTCAGGGCGTCCAGATAGCGGGGTTGCAGCGGCTCGTGGCGAAATTCCACCTTCTGCCAGCCTGCATCGCCCACAATAAGCGGGCGCAAGGGCAGCAGACGCCGCACACAGCCATTACGGTACAAACGGGTGGCCTGCCAGGTGACGGCTGTTTCATAGGCCAGCTTGGCTTCGTTGTCCGGCAGGGCCTGATAGTGCGCATAGGCTTCTGGCTGGCAGTCGCGCAGAAAATCAGCAACCGAGCGGTGGTGGCAGTCCATGAACTCCTGGGCCACAGCGTAAAAGGAGAGCAGCAGCGGGCGGGGAAAATGCCCATTTTTCAGTCTGCCGCCAACCTTGTAGACCATGGAATTGCCCACAAAGGAGATGTCTGCCTTCCATGCGGCTGGTGCGGATGCTCCCTTGGAGGGGTGGAAGCGATCCGGGTCTGTGCCCAGTGGCAGGTAGAACACATGCTCAAAACCCGCCGCATGCAGGGACGAAATATTGTCGGAATCCCAGGTGAACAGGGTCGTCCAGGGGCTGACGCAGCGGGAGTAGAGATGGATGATAAGATGCGGATTATCCACAAACCAGGAAGCCAGTGGCAGCTGCAACCGCGCCAGCAGGTCCATGAGCACGCCCTCTACATCCACGCCCATATGGTTGAGCGTAATGCAGCAGTCAGGCCTGAAAGAGACCACGGCTTCCAGCAGTTGCTGCACAAAATCCGCGCGGGCCACGGCTTCATCGCGAATGACCACCAGCTTGTATTCAATGCCCAGCTTGCGGCATGCGCCCTCGATTTCACCCATAAGGAAGTATTTGCTGGTCAGCAGCAGCACGCGGGGGCTTGCATCGGCAAAGCGCGGCCCTGCGGCGCGGCTCCAGAAGTCAAACCTGGCGCTGGCGAGCAGCTCTTTTTGCAAGGAACCGTAATACTCGCGGTCAAGGCGCAGATAAAAGGGCAGGGCCAGAGGCAGCAGACGCAGACCGCCGTGAAGCATCTGCCAGTGGGTCAGCTCTGTAAGGGCATCCTGATGGCTTGGGCTGGTGATGAGCGTAACGCGTTCACGCTGGTCGGGCTGCAGGCTTTGCAGCACGCCTGTGATGGCCTGAAGCCCGGCTTCCTTTTCCACCACGGCCACAGGCACGTCAACGCACTGCAACATCTGGCGCAGTGCATGCCCAAGGCCGCAGCCCAGCAGAACCGGCAGACAATCGCGCTGCAATTCCTGCATCTGGCCGGTTACAACTGCGGTTTCACGCTCAGCGCCGCCGGGGCGCAGCATGTGAAAAACACGCTCGCCCAGCCTGACTTCAATATCGTCTGGTATTCCGGATTGTTGTGAATTCTGGCCCAGATATGCGGAATGCGCGGAATACACCGCCGTAAAATGCGGCGTTTCAGTCTGCTTCGTCATTTGGGGCTCATCTGCGAGGGCTGCATGGGCTCCGCAATGATTTCGTTGTCCACCAGGCGGAACAGCGTGCACTTATACATCTGTTCAACAACCATAAACGCGCGTCCGATGGAAATTTCCACACCGGGGTATACGGTGCCCTGGCAGAGCAGACGGCAGTTCTGCATGTAGTTTTCGTCCTGAGCCAGTCTGCTCCACAGTTCGTCGCGTCTGTTGATGAGTTGCCGACGCTGTAGCCGCAGGGCTTGCAGCTTGCGGGATGCATCGTTCGTTTCAGGCGGCAGATGCCCGGCAATGGCATTGAGGTGGGTGATGGTTTGCGACAACTGGGCGATAATTTTGTCGATTTTTTCCAGCTGGCGGATGCTCAAGGGGTCGTACCCCAAATAAACCTTGGTGCTCAGAGCCGCCTTGTTGCCAAGCTGGCCGCCAACATAAACGCTGCCGTAGGCATTGGTTGTGCCGCCGTAGAGCTTGTCGCGCACAACCATGTTGCTGCCAGCGTATACGGTGCTGTACAAGCAGGTTTTTTCAATAACCATGTTGCCGCGCGCGCGGGCATCGACGCTTTCCAGAAAGGGAGTCATGAGCTTGTCGCCGGCATCAACCTTGCTGTGCTTGCCAGCGCCGCCCCGCACCCCGCCATCAATCATGAGATCGCGCCGGGCGCGCACAACGCCGCCTTCAACCATGCCCATGATGCGCACGTTGTTGCCCTGAACGGAAAACCCGGCGCGCACGGAACCGTGCACAGCCATATCACCCACAAAAAAGATGTTGCCGGTCTGAAAGCTCACGTCCTGGCGCACGTTGAGCAGGGTTTTTACGGTAATTTTGCCGTTAAGGTAAAAAACATAGCCCTTGGCGGCGGCAAGCAGATAGTTGGGATAGCGCGGATCTACGCGGGTGTTGCCGCCCATGGGGAAGGCGTCATTTTCAAGTATGAAGCGCTGGTCAACCTTGGGCCCTGCTGCGTCCAGAGGTACAAGCTCAGCCAGCACCTGTCCGGCGATAACATTCTGGACGTAGCCCAGACTGTATACATCGGACTTCCCATTATCTCCACTCGGTTTGAGATTGAGATAATCGAAATCGGGATTGAAGTAATGCCTCAGATAGTATTGCACCATGCACCATCCGTCGGGCTGAAGGGCAAAACCCCGTGATATTGTTACTCAGCAGTATCGGGAATATAGCCTTTCAGTTCATCTTCGCTCTCGAATGTGGGGAAAAATCCCTCGATCTCGGCTTTGCGCAGCAATTCGGCCACGTGTGGCGCGGGCATCAGCAGAACAAGCCTTCGCCCCCGGCCCCGGCCCTTGGTGCTGGCGCTTACCAGCACTCCCAGCCCGGAAGTATCCACCTTTTCAACGTGGCTCAGATCAAGCACCACCTGGCGAATATTAGGCGCCAGAAGATGCGCTTCAAGCAGTTTGCTGAATTCGGCCACATCGGGCAACAGAAGATTTCCAAAAAAACGCAATACCGTGACGTTGGTGTGCGATTCCGCCTTCAGCTCAAACATGGCTGTATTTCCTCCGTAAGGCAACAGGTCGCTTCAACGGGAAAACAGGTTGGCAGAGTCCAGAGATATGGTCACAGGCCCCCAGTTGCACAGGCGCACATCCATGTCCGCTCCGAAGATGCCAGACGATACGCTGACGGCGCAAGTTTCGTCAACCATTTGAACGAAATCCGTAAACATGTCTTTGGCCCAGGCGGGGTCGCCTGCATCGGTAAAGGAAGGCCTGCGTCCCTTATGGCAATCGGCGTACAGGGTAAACTGCGGCACAAATAATATCTGACCACCGATTTCATCCAATGAAAGATGAAACTTATGGGCATTTTCCCCTGTGTCGGGAAAGATGCGCAGCCCCACAAGCTTGCGGGCCATGCCTGTAAAAGCAGGGGAAGAGCGAAATTCTGGCCCGTCCTCCTGCCCAAAGGCAACAAGGGCCATGATGCCAGTGTTGATGGCCGCCACCAGACGGCCATCAACACTTACAGAAGCTTCTTTAACTCGTTGCGCAATAATCCGCATCAGGCATGGCCCACTTGGTCATCCTCGCCGTTGGCGGCAGAAGCACTGGCAGCGGCGGCAGCCCGCCGATTCTTTCTGTTGGCCATCTTTTGCTCTTCTTCTTCGCGCAGAGCACGGCGCAGAACCTTGCCCACAATGGTCTTGGGCAGTTCGTCGCGAAATTCCACAAGGCGCGGCACCTTGTAGCCAGCCAGTTTCTGGCGGCACCAGGCGATGACGTCGGCCTTGGTCAGTTCTTCATCGGGGCGGCGCACCACAAAGGCCTTGAGTATCTCGCCGCGCATCTCGTCGGTAATGCCGACAGTGACGGCTTCAAGCACCTTGGGGTGTTCCAGCAACACTTCGTCCACTTCGCGCGGGTACACGTTGTAGCCGCCCACGATGACCATGTCTTTTTTACGGTCAACTATATAAAAATACCCGTCTTCATCCATGGTGGCAAGGTCGCCTGTGTACAGCCAGCCGTTGCGCAAGGCGCTGGCGCTTTCGTCGGGCTTACGCCAGTAGCCGTGCATGACCTGCGGCCCTTGAACGATGAGTTCGCCCATCTTGCCGGGGGGCAGGGTGAGGGAGCCGCCTTCCATGTCCACAATGCGGGCATCGGTGCCGGGAACGGGCATGCCGATGGAATTGGGGCGCTGTCCTTCCTGACCAAGCGGGTTGCAATGGGTGATGGGCGAGGCTTCCGTAAGGCCATAGCCCTCCAGAATGGCAGCACCGGTGGTTTCCTGAAACTTGCGGAAGATCTCGCGCGGCAGCGGCGCGGAGCCTGAAACGCAGATTTTGATGCTGCGCAGGTCAAACTCGGCCAGATTTTTCTGTTGCAGCAGCGAGATATAGACTGAGGGCGCACCGGGAAAGACCGTGGGCTTGTACTTGGCAATAAGGCGCAGCACATCCTGCGGCACATAGCGCGGCAGAGGCAGGGTGGTGGCCGCCAGGGCGATGGGAATAATCAGGCCTGTGGTGAGGCCGTACACGTGGAAGAAGGGCAGCAGGGAAATGAAGGTGTGCTTGTCCTCTGCCTTGACGTGGATGATGTCCAGCACCTGACGGCAGTTGGTGCCCACGTTGCTGTGCGTCAGGGTAACGCCCTTGGGCAGACCCGTTGTACCGCCGGTATACTGCAACATGATGGGGTCGCGCAGTGGGTCGGCAATGGGGGCAGAATAACGCTCCGCGCCCTTGCAGAAGTGCTTCCACTCATGAACGTTCTTGTCGTCGTAGGGTACGGGTTCCTTGACGCTGCGGCTCTTTTTGAGGCGGTAGAGCCAGTTGAGCGGGAAGGAAAGGGCATCCGCAGCGCCGGTAACGATGAAATTTTTCAGGGGCAGGCGGTCGCGCAGGGCAGAAACGCGGGGCCAGAGCAGATCGAGCAGCACCATGTGCTCTGCGCCCGAATCCTGCATGTTGGCCATGATTTCTTTTTCCATATACAGAGGGTTGGTCATGACCACCACGCCCCCGGCCTTGATGATACCCCAGAAGGCCACCACGGTCTGCGGCATATTGGGCATCATCAGGGCAACTCGGTGCCCTGTCTTTACGCCGATGCGGCGTAAGCCCCCTGCAAAACGCTCCGCCTGCTCGCGCAACTGCTTGTAGGTGATGCGCGTATTCTGGAAAATGACGGCCAGTCGATTGGGATATTTGTCTGCGGCCTCATCCAGCAAGGCATAGAGCGGCTTGTTCCACACCTCGGAAGTGCGCGGAACGAAGGAGTCATAGTGGGCAAACCAGGGCCTGCTGAGTTCTGTGTTCATGTCCTTCCTTATGGTGTCGAATCGTTATGGCAGGGGAGGCGGAGCTAATCAGCGCCCCCGCGCGGTCACAACTGCATATGCCTTGATGCCTTCGGAACGCCCGGTAAAGCCCAGGTGTTCCTCTGTGGTAGCCTTGAGGTTCACGCATGATGCGGGCAACCCCATGAGCCGAGCGACGTTCTTTCTGATTTCTTCGCGGTAGGGCGCGAGTTTGGGAACCTGCGCCACTATGGTCATATCCACGTGACAGGGCGTACAGCCCGCCTCGCGCACCATGTCCAAAACCTGATGCAGCAGAATGGCGGATGAAATGCCGTCAAAACGGGGATCCTTGTCTGAAAAGTGCTGACCAATGTCGCCAAGACAGGCGCAGCCGAGCAGAGCGTCGGACAGGGCATGCAGAAGCACATCGCCGTCAGAGTGGGCCAGTACTTCGGGCGCGTTGGGAATGCTCACGCCGCCAAGGCGCATGGGGCGGCCCTGACCGTAGCGGTGCACATCATAGCCCATGCCCGTGCGGATGGAAGGAAGGGGATTTTCGTCTTGCAGCAGGTCAAGATCTTCAGGGCGGGTAATCTTCACGTTGGCAGCCTCGCCTTGTATGACGCGCACTTCAAGGCCAAGCGCCTCCAGAAGTGACGCATCGTCTGTTACGGCAAGCCCCGCCTCAACCGCGTGGGCGTGGGCAGAGAGCAGCGCTTCAAGCTGAAAGCCCTGCGGGGTCTGCACAGCCGCAAGCCCATCACGCGGCAGGGTGGCCGTCACGCGGCCATTTTCCACCGTCTTGATGGTGTCGGTAACTGATATGGCGGGGATAACGCCGGCAGCGCCCTCTGCAAGCGCCTCGCACACGCGGCGCACAAGCGCCGGGGAAAGAAAGGGACGGGCGGCATCGTGCACCAGTACGCTTGCAGGGCGCAGGGGCAGGGCGGCCAGGCCAAGGCGCACGGAATCCTGACGCAAAGGCCCGCCGCAGGCCGTAACCCATGGCAGCCCGAGATCATCGTGCCTGTGCAGGTCGGCCAAAAGTTCGCTGGCTTCGGTAAGCTGGCTGGGAGGAAAAACAAAGACAATTCCGGCCACACAGGCGCTGCGGCTCATGGCGCGGGCGGCATGCCAGAAAAGCGGCGCGCCCTGCCAGGGCAAAAACTGTTTTGCCGTGCCGCCAGCGGCATCGGCCATGCGCGTACCCTGCCCGGCAGCCAGTATGAGAGCCCAGGGTTTTGCCGCAACAGATGATGTGCCGGAACTTTCTGACATTACATACCTTGTTAACAAGTGGGAGTCGGACGATAAGCCGGGTTCTGTCATGCGGTTGCCCGCACCAGACCGTCATTCCTCTAGGGGCGCAGTTACCTGCGCCCTCAAGCAACCTACCCGGAAGGCAATGGTCGGGCCGACCACCTTCCCTATTTGGTCTTGCTCCAAACGGGGTATGCCGAGCATGCCGCGTCACCGCGGCATCTGGTGGGCTCTTACCCCACCGTTTCACCCTTACCCCGCCGCGAGGCGGGGCGGTTTGCTTTCTGTGGCGCTGTCCGAGGGTCGCCCCTCCTGGGTGTTACCCAGCGTTCTGCCCTGTGGAGCCCGGACTTTCCTCCCCGGGCCTTGCGGCCCGCAGCGACGGTCTGTCCGACTCCCACTTGTTGATCTTGTTTCCGGCGCGGCTTGCGGAACAGGCCGCGCCGGAAGTGATTTTTAGTCGGTAAGGGTCACCGGCTTCTGGGCGCACTGCGGGGCTTCTTCAATAGAGAAGTGCTCGCACCAGAAAATGAGGCGCTGGCAGTTGGGGCAGCTCAGAATCTGCTGACCGCGCTGCAATTCAATGAAAGACTGCGGCGGCACGGCAATGTGGCAACCGGAGCAGATGCCTTCTTTCACGGCAACGATGACGGGGTGCTCAAGACGCCTGCGGATGAATTCATAGCGCATGAACACGGGCTGGGGAATATTCTTGCTGGCTGAAGCACGCTTTCCGTTCAGGCCTTCAAGGGCGGCGTTGCCCTTTTGCAATTTTTCTTCAAGACCATCGCGCTTGACTTCGAGTTCGGCCTTGACGGCGGTGTAGGTCAGGTCGATTTCGGCCAGCGCGTCGTTCTGGTACTGCAGTTCCTCAAGAAGGGTCATTTTTTCTTCTTCACGGGAACGGTTGACCTTTTCCATGCTGTCCATTTCGCGCATCATGGCGTGGTATTCACGCTGATTGCCCACTGCCATGAGCTTGTTCTTGCTCTTTTTGATGCGCGCGGAGTCGTCATCAATCTCGAGCGAGAGGCGCTTTTGCTGATCCTGAAGGTGCGAAAGCTTGTCCAGAATGTAGTTGCGCTGGGTTTCGATGGCGGCAAAGCGCTGCTCAAGGGAATCAAGCTCGCTCGGGGCGCTGCTCAGGTCCTGCTTGACGGCGTGGATGGCGTCATCGACCTTCTGCAGCTCAACAAGCTGCTTGATCTGGTCAAAATATACGGCATTGCTCATGAGAGTCCTCCTGATAAAATCATGACAGGGCAACAGGGCGGAAGGGCGAGGCGGAAGGAACAAAAAACACTTCCGTCTCTGGCAGGCGCTGTTGCAGCAACCGGCTCATGCGCAGCATCATTTCTTCCTCAAGGCTGTGGTGGCCCACATCCAGAAGGCAGATTTCCGCGGCAAGCGCCGTGTGGTATTTGACATCACCGGTTATGAAAAGCTGCGCATGGGCAGCTTGCGCCGCGCCGAGCAGCGATGAACCCGAACCCGTGCAGTAGGCCACGCGGGTAATTGTTTGCGGTTCCGGCCCGCTCACTGTGGCTGTGGCAAGGGGGGCGTTGCGGGCAATGATGCCTGCAATCTGCGCCACGGTCATGGGGCTTGGCAGATCACCCGCAAGGCCGAAACCCAGCGGCAGATCATCCCCCACAGCCGGGGCCACAGGCTCCAGCACTGAAAGATTGCGTAGTTCAAGCGCACGGGCCAGCCAGCCTGCCGGGCCGTAAGCATTGACATCCAGCGAGGTATGGGCCGCGTACAGCGGTACATCGGCCTGAAACAGCAGGCGCAGCACTTCGTGGTAGTCGTCAAGCCTGTTGGGCAGCACGGCCTTGAGCAGCAGCGGATGATGGCTGAGCACAAATTGCGCGCCCCTTTCCAACGCGGAACGCACGGATGCGGGCGTTGGGTCGAGGCAGACGGCAAGCCTGGCAACATCCTGCCTGTGCGCCGCCACCTGCTGGCCCGAAACATCCCAGCCAGCGGCAGCGGCCAAGGGTGCAATTTCTTCTATCGCCTTAATAATTTCAATAGGTTGCATTGATATCACCCACCATAAAAAAAGGCACTTTCTTGCTGGTGCAGAGAAAGCGCCTCGTTGAATACGGCGTAAAAAAATGTGCAACGTGTTGTGGCAATGTCGTTTCGCACCTTGTCTGACGCGTGCGCGCAGGAAAATCCAAAGGGGGTTCAGCTCTTCGGAATCAAAGAATTTATCGAAGCCCGTGTGCTTTGTCAATAAACATTGCGCGGGAGCTGTCTGCTGCAAGGCCGCGCCATGCCCAAAATGTATACAGAAAGGGGAGGCTTAGTAAAGCCTCCCCAGAACAATCATGGCGAGAATAATCAAGGCAGCAAGTTGGGCCGGGCTGTGCAGTACATTATATAATGCGCGCCAGCCTCAGACGTGCCTTTGTTCTCTCTATTGGCCGCGCAGGTAGCGCACGGCATTCACAAAAATGAGCGTACCGGGGGCATCCAGCTCGCCGCGCGTCCAGCCGGGGTGGTTGGTCACGTGGTGGAAGGCCTCGGGGTGGGGCATAAGGCCGAGCACCCGGCCGGTGGGATCGGTCAGGCCCGCAATGGCAAGGGTGGAGCCGTTGGGGTTGAGCGGATATTCCTGCGTAGGTTTGCCCGTTGCGGGGTCTGCGTATTGCAGGGCGATGAGGTTTTCTTCCTCCAGGCGGCGCAGGCAGTCCGCATCGCGGGCAACGAGCTTGCCTTCGCCGTGGCGCACGGGCATGGAGAGCAGGGGCAGGTTTTTGGTGAACACGCAGGGGCTTGCCGCATTGGGCAGCAGATGCACCCAGCGGTCTTCAAAGCGGGCGGAATCGTTGTTGCCCAGTGAAACCTGGCGCTCAAAGCGCTGGCCGCCAAGGGCAGGCAGCACGCCCAGCTTGACCAGCAACTGAAAACCGTTGCAGATGCCCAAAATCAGCTTGCCCTCATCCAAAAACTCGCGCAAGCTCTGCAACAGGGCTGCGCCCGCGTCGTCCTTGAGGTAACGCCAGCGCATGGCCGCAGCCTGGGCCGCGCCGAGATCGTCGCCATCCAGAAACCCGCCGGGGAAAATCAAAAAGTGATAGTCGGCAAGGCGAACCTTGGCCGCCACCAGATCGGAAAAATGCACCACATCGGCCTTGTCGGCACCGGCCAGACGGGCCGTGTGGGCTGTTTCCATGTGCGAATTTGTACCGTAGCCGGTGATGACCAGTGTGTTGACCGTACCCATGCGGGGGAAGCCTCCTTGGCTTTGCAACGCGGATAATCCCGGCCATGCCTTGCGGTGTGGGCCGGACGTGCTTTTGCCTTGGGAACCTTGGCTGACCCGCGCCGGGCATAACAGATGACCGGCGCGCGGGCCGCTTGTGGTGGGCACGCACGCTGAAAAGGGAATAACACATTACTTAGCTTGTTTTACTTAGTCAATGCTAGCCAAAAAATTCAATTTGGGTTAAGACTGTTTGGTTGAACTATTCAACATACCCAAGTACAGGTGGAAGTGCATGAAAACTAAATACATTTTTGTGACGGGCGGCGTTCTGTCGTCGTTAGGCAAGGGCCTCGCGGCTGCGTCTTTGGGCGCGCTGCTGCAAACGCGCGGGCTTACGGTAACCATCCAGAAGCTTGATCCTTACATCAATGTTGACCCCGGCACCATGAACCCGTTCCAGCACGGCGAGGTCTTTGTTACCGATGACGGCGCGGAAACGGATCTGGATCTCGGGCACTACGAACGTTACCTTAACGTGCCCATGTCGCGGAAGAACAACACCACTTCCGGTGCCATTTACAACCACGTTATCGCCAAGGAACGTCACGGCGATTACCTGGGCGCCACGGTGCAGGTGATCCCGCACATTACTGATGAAATCAAGAGCGTGGTGCTCTCCCTTTCCGATGGCGAGGACGCGCCCGATGTCGCCATTATCGAAATTGGCGGCACCGTGGGCGACATCGAAGGCCTGCCCTTTCTTGAGGCCATCCGTCAGTTACGTTCCGACCTTGGGCGCGACAACTGCCTGAACATTCACCTTACCCTGGTGCCTTACCTGCGCAGCGCTGGCGAGCACAAGACCAAGCCCACCCAGCACAGCGTCAAGGAACTGCTCTCCATCGGCATTCAGCCCGACATTATTCTGTGCCGCTGCGAGCAGAGCATCCCCGAAGAACTGCGCCGCAAAATTGCCCTGTTCTGCAATGTGGATCAGGACGCCGTGTTCTCTTCGGTGGACGTGAACAATATTTATGAAGTGCCGCTCAAGTTCTATGAAGAAGGCTTTGACCAGAAGGTAGCCATCATGCTGCGCCTGCCCGCGCGCAATGCCCACCTTGAAGCCTGGGAAAAGCTCGTGAGCGACTGCGCCAACCCCAAGGGCAAGGTCACCATTGCCATTGTGGGCAAGTACGTTGACCTCAAGGAAGCTTACAAGAGCCTGCACGAAGCCCTCATCCACGGTGGCGTTGCCAACCGTGTTGAGGTGGAGCTGCGCTACGTCAATTCCGAAAATGTGGACGAAAGTAATTGCGCGGAATCCTTCAAGGGCTGTCACGGCATTCTTGTGCCCGGCGGCTTTGGCTACCGCGGCGTGGAAGGCAAGATTGCCGCCATCCGCTATGCGCGTGAAAACAACATTCCCTTCTTCGGCATCTGCCTTGGCATGCAGTGCGCGGTTATCGAATTTGCCCGCCACGTGGCAAACCTTGATGACGCCAACTCGGAAGAATTCAACCCGCTTTCTGACCACAAGGTTATCTACCTTATGACCGAGTGGTTCGACTTCCGCACCAAGAACGTTGAAAAACGCGACGCGGGTAGCGACAAGGGCGGCACCATGCGCCTTGGCTCCTACCCCTGTAAGGTGCAGCCCGATACCAAGGCCTTTGTGGCCTACAAAAAGGGCATGGTTGATGAACGCCACCGTCACCGCTACGAATTCAACAATGCCTTCAAGGAAATGCTGGGCGAAAAGGGCATGGTTTTCAGCGGCACCGCCCCTGACGATTCGCTTGTGGAAATCATTGAGCTGAAGAACCACCCCTGGTTCCTTGGCTGCCAGTTCCACCCCGAATTCAAATCCCGGCCCATGAACGCGCATCCGCTGTTCCGCGAATTTATCGGAGCGGCGAAAAAGTTCGCCAAGGTGTAATTCGCGGCGTTAACGCAGCGAGGCTTATTGGTTTTCACCACGCTTGGGTATCGCAAAATCGCGCAAAAAGGGGAGGGCATTGCCTTCCCCTTTTTTGGTGCGCAGTTTATTTTCAGCGGCGCAAAAACTGCGCCAAATCTGGGTTTTTGACGCGGGCAGCCCGTGCCTCAGGATAGGGATGCCGCGAACCTGATCTTGCAACTGTTAGCTATTGCATAATTTTTGCAGATGTGGCACAGTACTTGTAAACAGATAATTCTATAGTCCTATGGCTAGTTAAGGCAAAAGAGTACACATGGCACTGGAACTACGGCAGCAACTTAAGCTGTCACAGCAACTGGTAATGACCCCGCAATTGCAGCAGGCAATCAAGCTGTTGCAACTCTCACGCGTGGAACTTCTGGAAACTGTGCAGCAGGAGCTGCTTGAAAACCCCTTTCTCGAAGAATCTTCACTTACGGACGATGCCTCCCAGGAGCAGCACGACGACAGCCGCGAAGCGCCCAAGGAGGAAGTGTACGACAGGGAACTGGCCAAGGACGCCGACTGGGAAGACTACCTCGGCGAGTTTGCCAGCACACCCCGCCTTTCGCAGTCACGCGAATTTGAACTTGCCGAAGAAATTTCGCCCCTTGAAGCCCGCTATGCGGCCAAGCCCACCCTAGAAGGGCATCTGTTCTGGCAGTTGCGCCTTTCTTCGCTGACAGAAGAGCAGAAGGGGATTGGCGAGGTCATCATCGGCAATCTCTCCTCCGCCGGGTATCTGCAAGCCAGCATTGAAGAAGTGGCAGAAATGGCCCAGGTTGCGCCCGAGGCCGTGTTGCCCGTGCTTGAAAGGGTGCAGCTTTTTGACCCCATCGGCGTTGCCGCGCGTGATGCGCGCGAATGCCTGATGGTGCAGATCAAAAGCCTCAACTACGCCCGCGACCCCATCCTCGTGGAGCTGGTAGAATCGCACCTTGAAGACCTCGAGGCCAAGCGCTACAAGCCCCTGCTGCGCAAGTTCAAGCTCGATATGGAAGAGCTCAAGGAGTATCTGGATATCATTCAGAGCCTTGACCCATTGCCCGGCGCAAGTTTTGGCGGCGGCGAGCCAACTTACGTAAGCCCCGATGTATTTGTGTACAAGATGGGCGACGAATTTGTGATTTTGCTCAATGATGACGGCCTGCCCCAGTTGCAGCTTTCGGCCATGAGCCAGATGAATATTGGCAGTTCGGATAAGGAAAAGGACTACTGCTCCGAAAAGATCCGTTCCGCCTCATGGCTTATCAAGAGCCTGTATCAGCGCCAGCGCACGCTTTACAAGGTTATGGAAAGCATTGTGCGCCATCAGCAGCCATTTTTTGAAGACGGCGTGACCAAGCTCGCGCCGCTCATTCTCAAGGATATTGCTGACGATATCAGCATGCACGAATCAACGGTGAGCCGCATTACCACCAACAAGTATGTGGCAACGCCCCACGGCATCTTTGAATTGAAGTTTTTCTTTAACAGCGGCCTTGAACTCGATGACGGAAGTCAGGTAGGCTCAGAAAGCGTCAAGGCTCTGATCAAGAAATTCATCTCTGAGGAAGATACCCGATCCCCCCTCAGCGATGAGCGTATCGGCGAAATGCTCAAGGAGCGTCTCAAGGTCAATATTGCGCGGCGCACGGTGGCAAAATACCGCACGGCGCTTGATATTCCATCTTCGTCAAGGCGCAAGGAGCATTTCTGATTCCCCGTCGAGTGGCTCAATACTTAGGAGGAACTTATGAACATCTCATTTGCTTTCAAGAATTTTGAAGCCTCCGAACATCTGAAGAAGTATGCCCGTCGCCGCATGGAAAAGCTGGGACGGTTTTTTGGCAAGGCCTCTGGCCTTGAAGTTGCCGTTGTGCTGACAGTCGATAAGTTCCGCCATCGCTGCGAAGTGACCGTTACAGGCGAAGGCCTGCACATCAACGCCACGGAACAGACCTCAGACATGTATGCAGCCATTGACCTTGTGACAGACAAGGTTGAATCGCAGATCAAGCGCCAGGTGGCCCGGGTAAAGGCCCAGCGGCGGCATGCCCGTAATACGGATGTGGACGTGTTTACCTACAACCTCGATGCCGAAGCCGACGTGCAGCAGCCCGCTGACGGCACCGACCGCCTCGCCACCAAGCCCCTGCATCTGGATGAAGCGCTCATGCAGCTTGATTCCATCGGCAGCGAGTTTCTGGTGTTCTTTAACGCAGAAAACAACCGCATCAATGTGGTATACCGCACCAAGGTGAGCGGCTATGCCCTCATTGACCCCGTGTTGTAATCATTCATAATGGGGGGGCGGGCTGGCAACAGCTCGCCCCCGTTCAGGCGCACCCCCCCCTGCCGTTTGCCGCGCAATGGCCCTTACCCGGCTTGAGCGCGGCGCGGATTTGGCAACGTCCGTCAGAAGCCTGTGGCGCATAACCCCGGCTGCAAACGGCGATCTGACCCCGAAGAGGCGAATGTCATGAAGGATTCCGCGCAGATACCCGCCACAGATTCCACCCTTGCCGCACAGCCTGATGCTGACGCGCCCGTTCCCGGCGTGGATGTGCAGGTGTGCATTGTCACGGGCCTTTCCGGCGCTGGCAAAAGCACGGCGCTCAAGGTTTTTGAAGACATGGGTCACTTTGTGGTCGATGGGCTGCCGGTGAGCCTTGTCATGGAAATGGTGGACATGATGTCGCGCCCCTCCATGAGCCACTTCAAGGGCATCGCCCTCGGCATGGATCTGCGCCAGAGCAATTTTGTGGAAGACATCAACGACTGCCTGAGCATGCTCGCGGGCAAAAACATCCGCCCCATGCTGCTTTTTCTTGAGGCCAACAATCAGGAACTCATTCGCCGCTATGCCTCGACCCGCCGCCCGCATCCGCTGGAGCGCGAGGGCATGGGCCTTGAGGCGGCGCTTCTGGCAGAGCGCAGCAGTCTGCGCCCCCTGCGCGAAATGGCTGATCTGGTCATCGACACTTCGCGTTTTTCTATCCACGACCTGCGGCGCGCCATCCAGAAGCGCTGGAGCGGCAACAAGGGCAAGCTGCGGGCCATCAGGGTCAACGTGATTTCTTTCGGTTTCAAATACGGCGTGCCGCGCGAGGCTGATCTGGTTTTTGACCTGCGCTTTCTGGCAAACCCCTATTTTGTGGAAGAGCTGCGGCCCATGAGCGGCAAGGACAAACCCGTTGCCGACTATGTGTTCAATTCGCCCCATGCCCGCGAATATCGCGACAAGCTGGTTGATCTGCTGTTTTTTATGCTGCCGCTCATGGAGGCCGAAGGCCGCTACCGCATAACCGTGGCCGTGGGCTGTACCGGCGGCCGCCACCGCTCGGTGGCAATGGCCGAAGAAATTTTACAGGCGCTGCGGCAGGCTGATTATCCGGCTTTTCTGGAGCATCGGCACCTTGAACTTGGCTAAAAAAGCTGGCACGTTCTGTTGCGTGAGGTTGTCATGACGGACGAAAACAAGAAGACTCAGGTTGGAATCATTCTGGTTTCGCATGCCGACTATGGTTCGGCCATGCTGCGCACCGCCGAATTCATACTCGGGCAGCAGAGCGATTGCAGCTCCATCAGTGTTGACGTGGCGCACGAGGTTTCCGAAACCGTTCGCCGCCTTACGGACGCAACCCAGCGGCTCGACAAGGGCGCGGGCGTCATTATTCTTACGGATATGTTTGGCGGCACGCCCACCAATCTTGCGCTTTCGCTGCTGGCAACCCATAAAGTTGAGGTTGTTACCGGCGTGAACCTGCCCATGCTGCTCAAGGTGTTTACCTCGCGCGACAAGGAGCTTGAGGAAGTGGCCCGCATCGCTGGCGAGGCAGGCGCAAAAGGTATTGTGGTTGCGGGCAGCATGCTGCGCAACAAAGCCCGTGACAAAGCCGATAGCTAGTATGTGGTTTCGCGTGGACAATCGCCTGGTTCACGGCCAGGTCATCGAAGCCTGGTTACCCTACACAGGGGCGCGACATCTGGTGGTAGCCAACGACGAACTTGCGGACGACATAATGCGGCAGCAGATAATTGAACTGGCAGTGCCGCAGCGCGTGATGACACACTTCATCAACGTGAAGGAACTGGCGGCCACGCTCAATTCCTGCGGTGATGACTGTTTTGTGCTGTTTGCCAATTGTCAGGATGCGCGGCGCGCCTGTGACGCGGGCATCCTCATGCAGGTGCTCAACATGGGCAACCTGCATTACGCGCCGGACAAGCTACAGGTGCTGCCCCATGTGGCCCTTTCCGCACAGGACAGGGAAGACCTGCACGTTATACAGGATCATCTTGTGCAGCTTGATTTTCGCTGCGTTCCCACAGAGACTGTTCGAGGCCCCAATGATCAACTTTTCTGATGTATTCGCTGCTGGGGCTCCCTACGCTTTTTTTTTGCCCTGGCTGGCGCTGCACGTTCAACCTGCATCGTTGGCCTTGTAGACCGCCCCATCTGTCTTGCCCTGTTCGCGGGCTTTTTTACCGGCGACTGGTCGCTGGCTCTCCCCCTTGGCATAATCATCGAACTGCTCTGGCTTGACGCTCTGGAACTTGGCAGCGTGGTGCCGCCTTATGGCAGCCTGAGCTTTCTGTTGGTGTTTCCCCTGTGCAGGCAGTTTGGGCTGGATCAGCCCGGCATGGCGCTGTTGCCGCTCATACTTGCAATGATGGCGGCCTACACGGCGAGCTGGTGTGAACAGCGCCAGCGCATCAGCCTCAACCCGATGGTGGACGCTGTGGTGGCGTGGGGGAGCGGCAGCGGGGGAGTATCGCCGGGCCGCGTTATTCTGCGGGCCGGGCTGTGCCGTGTTTTGTGGCAGTCGGCGCTGTATATTGTGTGCTTTGGGCTGATTTATATGCTGCTGGCGGTGCTTTCGGCACATCATGCCATACCGGCCCTGCGGGCGGTGACGTGGTCGGCCCTGTATGTGGCGGCCCTGCTTGGAGCGGTGCTGTCGCTGCGCACACGGCAGGCCTATGCCGTGCTTGTGGGTACGCTGGGCGCGCTGGCCCTGCTCATTTGGGGTGGCAACTAGAAGCGGCGCAACTGAGAAGTGGCGGCAACAGGGTAGTGGGCGGGTGGAGAAACTGCTGCGGTTCGGCTTGGCCGCGCATTCGTCTTGAGTTACGCGGCCCCCCTTGCGCCTACCGGGAGAGCGACAACCTCCTAAGTTGTAGACTGCCTGTTGCAGGCCATAGTTGCGGGGAGTCCGGCAATTATCGGCACCTGGCCTTTTCCCCCGCCAGCGTAACTTGGATTCTTACCCATGCCACGCGCGGCAAAAGTGCCAGCCATGTACAAGATGCTTGCTGCCTGTGGAACCGTAGACGCCTAGCTTGACATGACCCTAAAGAATTACTACAAAATTCGGATTGCGCTCGTAGCTCAGTTGGATAGAGCGACAACCTCCTAAGTTGTAGGCCACAGGTTCGATTCCTGTCGGGCGCACCATATTTAAGGGCACATGAAGATGATCTTCATGTGCCCTTTTTGCCTTTGTACTAAGTCGTGGTGGTAGAATAAAAAATTTCAATTTCAATAATGCTTGATGATTTGTAAAATCCCGTAAGTTTTTTTAAAAATACATAATAATATTTTAAAAATATAGCATGTAATATTCTAATTTTGTTCGCTAAAATAGTAATATTAGATATTTTTTATCATATAAGTTGGTTGAACTAATTTATATTTAAAATATATTACGCCTAAAGACAGAAGTTTTGTGCTGCGAGGGCAACTCACAAGATATTTTGTCTTAATAAAAAGGAGGTGTTTATGAAACATGGCACTTCCATAAAAAAGTTTATTGCTGCAACCCACTTAACTTATATTATTTATGAAAGCAATTTTTGAACTTTTATTGATGCAGTCCTCAACTTCTTTCGGATTCTGTGGGAACTTGAGACTCCTTCAGGGTTTAAGTTCAGACCTTTTGGCTTAAGCGTAGCTGAGTAAATAATAAGGCGGCAGTAATTAAACTTTTCCACTACTTGTAGTGGTTTTTTTGTTGGTACTGCATAAAACATATGTAAATGGAGAAAAAATGAAACTGTATAAAATTAAAATCCAAGGATTTCGAAGAATATACAATGCCGAAGTCGTATTTGGTGATGCTACGTTCTTAATCGGATCAAATAATGTTGGGAAAAGTAGTGTATTTGCAGCAATAGAGCATTTATTGAAGCCTGGAAAGTCTTCAATTAGCGTTGATGATTTTCATCAATGTATTGATGATGAAGGAAATCAATGTAGTTTGACTGACACTATTGTTTTAGAGGGGGAGTTTCGTGACGTTCCTGAGGAAGCGAAAGAATGGCGTGGATTCAGAGGCCGACTGTTGCCTTATGTTGTGCCCCAAGGAAGCAACGAATCTGGATTAAGCATAATATATAAAAAGACATTCAAGATTGATAGCCTTGATCCGACTGTAGAAGTCTTATCGTATAAGAGAAATCCTGCGCCAGGTTTTGATTCTGCAAATAGTATTGAAGATTTGATTGCTGCTGGAATGACTCCGGAAGGTGCAATAGATTTTTTCGGAAAAGACTCTGGTAAACTTTCACCCAAGCAAAGAGTACTACTTGAAGAGTATAATAATGCTTGGGTCACTGAAAATAGTGAGCCTTTATGGGTCAGCAATCCTGGTGGATTTTCTGCAATTTTTGCGTCAAAGCTTCCAGTGTTTATTTCTATTCCAATTGATGATGGGCGATTACAAATAACAGAAAAAAGTGGTGCTCTTGAAAAAATAATGAATGAATTATTTAATGAAGTTAGAAGTGTATCTGAAAATTATAAAAAGGCTGAAAAATATCTTCAAGATCTGTCACTTGAGCTTGATCCATCGGATGAAAATACGCAATTTGGAATGTTAATGAATGAATTGAATGATGTTTTAGGGAGTGTCTTTGATCAGGCACAATTTTATGCAAAGGCAGACTTATCAAAAGCTGAAAATGTAATTAAACCTTGTTTTCAATATTCAATGTCAAGTAACGTAAGAACTCCAATTCCCTTACAAGGATCAGGAATGATCCGTTCTGCTGTTTTTGCTTTACTAAAATTTCGGCAACAATGGTTTTCAGCGCGTGGAAAAGAACCAACACGTGGATTTATAATCGGTTTTGAAGAACCTGAGATATACTTGCATCCGAATGCTGCTAATCAAATGCGTGATACTATATATGAACTTACTAAAGGTGACGTTCAGATTGTGTGCACGACACACTCCCCTTTCATGGTCGACCTGAACAAAAAAGAACGGCAGGTTTTGAATTGCTTGCGCCATGATGGAACTGGAATTTGTTGTAACCCATTTTCAATTACAGAAAAGTTTTTAGAATTACAAAATGATGATAGGCAATATATTAAAATGTTGTTACGAATGGATGATTATGCTTCTCGGATATTTTTTGCAGAATATATTGTTATTGTTGAGGGTGATACTGAGGAAATAGTCTTTCGTGAAACCATTCGTAGAATGCCAGAAGCAATACGTAAGAAAATTTATTCTTGCGTTCAAATTTTTAAGGCGAGAGGTAAACCAGTTATAATCTCACTTGTAAAATACCTTCAAGCATTTGGTATTAAGCCTTTTGTAGTGCATGACGCTGACACCGGTACAGCTGGAGCGGAACTGTTTAACGATAAAATTATGGAAGCTGTTGGTGATCGTGATTTTGTGTTGCTTTTACACACATGTATTGAAGACGAGTTGGGGTATCCTGCTCCTACTAGTGATAAGCCATTTAAAGCATATCAGCATGTAACTAGCTGGGGGCAGACATGGGATGATGTTCCAAAAAGTTGGAGGAAAAAGATGCAAAAAGTATTTTCAAAATATTTTAACTAAATGAGGTGCAAGACATTCCCTCACCCCTTCTGCAACCAAGCGCAGAGCTTCTGGTAGAGCAGCGACACTGAAACGGGCTTGGCGATAAAGTCGTTCATGCCAGCCTCGATGCACAGTTCGCGGTCTTCGGCAAAGACGTTGGCAGTCATGGCGATAATGGGGATTGTGGCCCCTTGGGGAAGCAGCCGTATCTGCCGTGTGGCTTCCAGGCCGTTGATGTGCTGCATCTGCATATCCATAAGAATCAGATCATAGGTAGTGGCCTGCACCCGCTCAAGGGCCTTGCCCCCGTCCTCTGCCAGATCAACGATAAAGCCCACATCTTCCAGCAGGCCTGCGCAATCTCGCGGTTGATAGGCTCATCTTCCACCAGCAGAATGCGCTTGCTGCCAAGCTTTTGCCGGATGGTGCGTTCCGCCTCCTCAGCGCTGACTCTGGTCGGTTCGTTGACCGGGGGCGCGTCTTTGCGCAGCACGGCAGTGAAGCGAAAGAGATTTTTTGCTGCGGGTTGTTTGTCTTTTTAGGCTTCGGCTGCGGAACTATATTTTTGCCTTTGGCTCCGGATTTTATTTTAACGTAGTTTAACAAAGAACGAAATAGCTTGAGGTGGAACGTTAAAGCATATGTATTTTTGATTTCCTCAGCGTATACTGTGTGTTGTATTGTAAAGGTCTGATTTTTTCACAATATGAAGCAAGCAATCTCAGATAGATGTGTATTGAAATCGTCTACATACTTGCCAACACGATATGACTATACTAATCTTTAGCAAGATTTTTTGACTCATCAGCGTTAGCAACTCCAGGCTTAGGGATAACCATTCTGAGAGGTGCCAGATGCAGCAAAGTCGCAGAAAATTCCTGTCTCTTTCATCTACAGCGGTCATGCTCGCAATCGGAGCTGACCTTGGCTTTGGTGGCTTACTCCAAGCCGCGACCTCAAATTTCAGTTCTGCTCAGCTACCAGTTCCGGGCAAGTCGGGCCTCTTTGGGCTGCTCGCCCCTGAAGAAAAAGTTACTCTCACGGCAGCGGAGGTAAAAGGAGCACTTCCCGCAACTGGCGCGCCCATGCTTGCCTATTCTGCCCAGTATAAAGGAGAGTCATACCTGAACCCTATCCTTGTATTGCGCAAAGGGCAGCCTTTTGAAACGACGCTAGTAAACGGCCTTGATGAGCCAACCATCATTCATTGGCACGGCGTGGACTGCCCCTGGAAACAGGCAGGGCATCCATTGTACGCCATTGGGCCGAAGAGCAGTTATGAGTATTCTTTTCCAATCACAAATCGGGCCGGTACCTACTGGTATCATCCACATCCCCACGGTCTGACGGCAAAACAGGCATACATGGGCTTGGCTTCTTTCTTCATAGTACGCGATGATGAAGAAGAAACCTTTGCCAAGGAATTTGATTTCCGCCTGAGCGAGACAGATATTCCCCTTGTAATTCAAGACAAGCGCATCACCCACGATGGACGCCTGGATTATTCTCCATCCAAGGACGATTTGATGATGGGTTATCTGGGAGATACCATACTGGTCAACGGCCAGAGCAACCCCACACTCAAAACTTCCACACGTTTGTACCGCTTCCGTCTGCTCAATGGATCCACCGCCCGCATCTACAATCTTTCGTTTGTTTCAAGCGGCAGGCAGCTTCCCTTCCTGCTGATAGGCAACGATGGCGGTTTCCTTCCTGCACCACAACAAATTGACGGACTCTTCCTCTCCCCTGGTGAACGCGCGGACATACTGCTGGATATGAGCACCCTGACCACAGGCCAGGAAATCTTTCTTCAAAATATGCCCTTTGATCCCATGCATAATGAAGGAGAAATGATGGGAATGAGCGGCATGATGAACATGGAGCATTCAACAGGCGCAGCTTCCATGAGCCACGCGAACGGCAGCGGGAACCCGCATGCTATGGGCGCTGGTGGACATGCCGAAAGTCACGGTGGTCTGGGCGAGGGCAGCACTTACCCCGTTTTGAGGCTGCTGGTGGATGAAAAGGTTACTTATGACAGAAAATCACCAACGATTCTTTCTGGCATCCCCGCCCCCCGCATTGAAGGATTTGATCGCCCCATAAGTTTGGCCATGAGGCATATGGGCGGCTGGACTATTAATGATCACACTTTTGACATGAACCGTTCGCCCATAGTTGTAAAAAAACGTGGCCCTGAAATTTGGCGTATCAGTAATGCCAAAGCCAGTATGCCCCATCCCATGCACCTGCATGGATACTTTTATCGTGTGCTGGAGAGGATCGGCAGTCCCACGCAAGTAAAAAATCGTGCTGTGGATGCTCAGGGCCGTCTTGCTACAGATATGGGCTATAAGGATACCGTGCTGGTCTGGCCTGGTGAGACCGTTACTGTGAGCATTGATTTTTCCAACCCACAATATCCTGGGGAGCAACTGTTCCTCTTCCATTGCCATAATCTTGAACACGAAGACCAGGGCATGATGCTCAATGTCAGGGTGGTCTAGTCCGCAGGCCAGCCCAGCTTAAGCCGATGCTGGTAGGCACATCCGGTAGTCGTAAGCTGGGGCTGGACATTTCATAGCATTTTGATATGTAATGAAGGTGGATTTAAAAGCAAACGCGCAAACACCCCCCAACACGGAGAGGTATCATGAAATCTTCAAAAATTATTCTTCCCATCCTTCTGGCTGCAACAATGGTTGGCACCACTGCCTATTCCACCACTGCGGCGGCCATGGACGGTAAAATGGGAGGTTGTGGCATGATGGGTGGTTCTGAAATGGGCCCCATGATGCCGCATATGGGTATGGGGGCAATCCCCCCCGGTATGGTCAAGCATGTCAAAGGTCAGCTGAAGCCCGAACAGGTGGCTCAATTTGACGCGGCTCTCAAGGATTACAGCAAAAAAATTGAGCCCACGCAGCAGGCACTGTTTGTCAAGCATGAAGAACTGAAGGCCCTGCAACATGCGACAAACCCGGATGTGAAGGCTGTAAGCAAGACAGCCACCGAGCTTGTGCAGATTGTCAGCAAACTCAAGTCAGAGCGTGAAGCCTTTGAAGACAAGATTACAAAAGATTTTGGCATCAAAGATTTGCACGGTGGCATGATGGAAGGAGGTATGATGGGCGGTATGATGGGCGGCATGAAGCATGATGCCATGGGGCAGACTCCCCCGGCAGCCGCAGCAGATCAAGCGCCCGCAGGGCATGAAGGGCATAAGCAATAAACGAAAAGCGTTGAACAAAATCTGAAAATCTGGATTGGGGATAGGGGTATTGTTAGGTACCCCTACCCCCAATTACTTTTTTAGTTGCCAGTAGGTTGCTCTTTTCACTTCTGCTTCTGCAACCACGCGCAGAGCTTCTGGTAGAGCAGCGACACTGAAACGGGCTTGGCGATAAAGTCGTTCATGCCAGCCTCGATGCACAGTTCGCGGTCTTCGGCAAAGGCGTTGGCAGTCATGGCGATAATGGGGATTGTGGCCCCTTCGGGGAGCAGCCGAATCTGACGGGTGGCCTCCAGTCCGTTGATGTGCGGCATCTGCATATCCATAAGAATCAGGTCATACGTTGCTGCCTGCACCCGCTCAATGGCCTTGCCGCCGTCTTCCGCAAGGTCAACGATAAAGCCCACGTCTTCCAGCAGGGCCTGGGCAATCTCACGGTTGATGGGCTCGTCTTCCACCAGCAAAATGCGCTTGCTGCCAAGCTTTTGCCGGATGGTGCGTTCCGCCTCCTCAGCGCTGACTCTGGTCGGTTCGTTGACCGGGGGCGCGTCTTTGCGCAGCACTGCAGTGAACCAGAACGTGCTGCCCTTGCCCTCCGCACTGGTCATTCCCGCCTTGCCGCCCATGAGTTCCGCAAGCTTTTTGGTGATGGCAAGGCCAAGGCCAGTGCCGCCGTATTTGCGGCTCATGGAGTTGTCCGCCTGTTCAAAGGCGCTGAAAAGGCGCGGCTGCATCTCCGGGCTGATGCCGATGCCTGTGTCTTCCACCTCAAAGCGGTACGTCACTGTGCTGTCAGTCTGTGATTCCGGGCGCACTGCCACCTTAACATAGCCGTGATCCGTAAACTTGAGCGCATTGGTGGCAAGGTTGAGCAAGGCCTGCTGCAACCGGCTGTCGTCGCCATAGACGGGGCAGGTTTCCGGCGCGGCATCCATAATCAGCTCAATGCCTTTTTCCTGCGCTTTCTGGCCCAGAATGGACGAGATGTTTTCAAGCAGGGTCGAAACATGCACGGGCACATGCTGCAGCACGAACTTTCCGGCTTCGATTTTTGATAATTCCAAAACATTGTTGATGATTTCCAGCAAATGGCTGCTGGCGATCTCGATCTTGGTGAGCTTTTCCACCTGGCTGGGATTAAGGCCCGATTTGCGCAAAATATGGATCATGCCCGTGATGGCGTTCAGAGGGGTGCGGATCTCGTGGCTCATGTTGGCGAGGAAGGCACTCTTGGCAACGCTGCCAGCCTCTGCCGCGTTTTTGGCAATAATCAGATCCTGGGTGCGCGATTCCACCAGCGCCTCAAGCCGGTCACGGTGGGCCGCAAGCTCGGCCTCAACCTGCTTGCGCTCCGTAATATCCTTAACCAATCCGATAGCCACCCATTTGCCCTGCATGTTCATGGTTGACAGCGCAAGCTCAATGGCAAATTCCTGCCCATTCTTGCGCAGGGCAGTCAGCTCCACGCCAGAACCGAGAAAAACCCCCTGTCCGCTGGAGCAAAAGTCTTTCAGGCCATCTGCCATTTTATCGCGGAAGCGGGGCGGAACCAGAAACTCGTGTAAAACCCGCCCCATAACCTCGTCTGCCGTATAGCCAAAAATAGTCTCTGCCGCCTTGTTCCAAAAGATAATGCGCCCGGAGCAATTCAGCAGAATCAGCGCGTCCTTGATGCTGTTTGTGGTCAGGCGGAAGCGTTCCTCACTTTCTCGCAGGGTTTGCTCGCGCTTCTGGATTTCTTTGCTCATCTTGTTGATGGAGTCGGCCAGATCGCCAATTTCATCTTTGCCCATTGATTCGGCCCGCGCGCTGTAATCGCCCGCAGCAAGTTTTTTGGTGCTTTCTTCCAGCCTCGCCAGACGTGCAACAACGTATTTGTTGAGCAGGCCGCCAAGCGCAAGCAAGAGCACCAGATACCCAACAAGGCGCATGGCAAGCTGAAAGACCCACTCGGAATAGTATTCCTGACGCATCTCCTGCGTGGGCATGTAAATGCTGACCATGCCCCGGATATCGCCATTTTTGTAGTCGTAGGCATCTGCATAGTTGGCAGCAATGGATTGGGGGGCGTTTTCGCGGCTGCCATGACATCGCAGGCAGTATTCCTCAACCCTGATGGGGCTGGTGTAGTGATAGTAGGCAAGGCCGTTTTCAGTCACTTCGACCATTCGGCTTTTGGCTTCAGGGTTGGCCTTGAACCATGCCAGGGCCTCAAGCTCAAAAGAATTTGCCATGTTGGCGGGGTTGCGCGGCCTGTCAGACACATTGCTGAACCTGAGCCCGCTGGTGCTCCAGTTATGGAACTCGGTTGAAATTCTGGAGAGTGCATGCGCAGGCAAAAAGCCGATTGTGGCATCGGTTACTGGCAGCCCGCTATCAATGAATTGCTTTTGATAGATACGGCGGATGGACATGATAATGGCGCGGATATCTTCTGCGTCACGTCCCAGCTCTGTGCGGATGGAAGATTCAATTTCGTGGTAGCCAAAATAGATATCTGCACAAACGATTATGCCGATAATTACAGTGGTAAGGCACCAAACCTTGTACTTGATGCGCATAGCAGCCTCTCAGTAAGCCTTTGGCGCGTTATCAGTCTCAGGCCCGTGGTCTTGCGATGTGCGTTGTATCTAGAGATGCGGGAAGATGAGGCAGGAAAAACAGACCAATAACAAGTATGACTTGGAAAATACATTGTATTGTCTGTATAAATCAAAATTTTTGTGAATATATAGTCGTATGATGATTATGTCAAAATAATACTCATATCATATGAGGTTATTTCAATATTTAAAAAATCATATATTTTACGTTGATAGATGTGTGATGAATTTTATGCGCGAGATGTATGTTATTTTTTATTGTTAGGTTGCTAATTAAAAGCATGTCTCTGTTCACATATCTGCTACAACACATGATTAATATTTATTGTCCTTGGGCTTGTGCCCCGGCGGCAAGGCGCAAAAAGCGTTCTGCAAGCAGGTTGGGGGCAAGCATCACCTTGGCGGCGGCAGAGGTTTGCACGCAGCCGCTCATGCTCATGGGCTGGCTGCTGTCTGCCCTTTCAATTTCTGCTTCCAATGCCGCGCGCAGGCGCTGAAACGATTCTTTCACTTCCGGGTATTCGTTGTTTTCGCGCCAGGGCAGGGTGAGGCTGCGCGTCCACGAATGCCCCTTGTGTGATGGGGCCTCAAGGGTGTGAAAACGGGTTGGGGTGTAACCCTGCGCCCTCTCGAACAGGCCGGGATAGCAGTAATCCTGCCGTTCTTCTTCCGGCTGCGGAATGGTTGAAACTATGCTTACTATGGGCAGGGCCAGGGCTTTTTCGTGTTCTTCAAGCCGCACGGAATATTGCAGGATAGGCCGCATGTAGCCGCGTTTTTTGGTTATTTTCCATTCAATCTGCATGGCTACCTCGTGTGTGGGCTGGTGTGTTGGTTGGGGGCTGGCATCAATTAAAGCGTCCGATTCTTGCGGTCGGTTCAGACCGTGCCCAGCGCAGCAGCGGGTTCCGTCAGGCATATCACCTGGCCAAATGGCGGCTGCTGCTCGTGCGGGGCACTGCAAATCCACAGCACGGGATAGTCCGGCTCGGCGGGGTAGCGGTCGCACTCCAGATCGGTAAACCAGATCAGGCAGGTGAGGGCCAGCCGCTCGCCTTCAATATGCGCGCACACAGGGCGGTAATCCGTACCGCCGCCGCCCACGGGCGCCAGGCTGGCGGGCATGTCCATACGCGTAAGCGTGAGGGTTTTCTGCACCTTTGTGTCGTGAAACAGCACTGTGAGCGTGGTGTCGTAGGCTTCAAGCACGGTTGCAAGCTCTGCGCAAAACATGGCCAGCGCCTGTTCGTCCACCGAGCCGGAGCAGTCCACAGCCAGCGCCACGTGGGGCAGGCGGGCCTCCCGCCGGGCAGGCAGGTAGATGTCCTGGTACAGATAGCGGCGGTTGGGCGTTGTCCAAGAATAGTCGTTTTGCGCGCACTGCTCCAAAAAACGCTGCAAAAGTGTGCGCCAGTCCAGCTTGGGCCTCCACGCCCGGTCAAGCTGCCGGGCCAGACCTGCGGGCATGCTGCCCATATTGCGGGCGCGCTGCATGGCTTGCATCATGGCGATATCCGCCTCCTGCTCGGCGGCCTTGAGGGCCTGATCGTTCTGCATGCCCTGAGCATCTGGGTGATCCTGCACCTCACCGGTGAAGCTGGTCTTGCCCTCTGATTGTTCCGGGCGGCCTTTTTCGCGTTTGGCTGCGGCCTTGTTGCCAGCGGCGGACTGCGGGTCGGCGTCTTCGTCCTTTTGCTGCTTGCTGTTTTGCGCGCCTTGCGGAGTGGGCTGCTCCTGTTGCTCTGTGTGCTTGCCGCCATCAAAGGCGGTTGCGCCAGCACCCTCAGTCTGTTCCGTGCCCTGAGCGACCTGCGCGTTCTGCGCGCCCTTGTTGGTGGGGGCGTCTTGCAGGCTTGCCAATGCGTCAAAGATTTCATCCGCATTCATGCCCGCATAGGCCGGATTGTGCGCAAAACCCTTAGGCAAGGTAAAGCCTGACTCCACCAAGATGTGATTGATTGCCAGATCGCAGGCGCGGTTCCACAGCTTTGCCTCGCGGCCTTTGCGGCGCAGATGATGCCCGAAGGCCAGATGCAGAACCTCGTGCGCCATTGCCCCCACCAGCGATTTTTGCGAAAGGGCCGTGGAGAATGCCGGGTTGTAGCCAAGGGTTTTGCCGTCTGTCCACATATCTGCGCAGGTTGGGTCTGCCTTTAAGCGCAGGCGCAGGGCCAGAGAGCCGAAGAAGGGATGCTCCATGACCAACGCTGCGCGGGCGTGCGTGATGCAGTGCTGGGCCGCCAGGGTTGCATCGTTGGCGTCATTTGCAGGAGCTGGCTTTTGCTGGTTTGGCAGCTGTGGCAGCGGGTGTGGAGCGCAAGGCGCACTGTCTGCGCTGGGTTGCTGGTTCTCGAATGTGTGCATGGCTTAAAGCAGAACTTCCGCGTTTTTTTCCGCCCAGCGGTTGAAGGCCGGGGTGTTCACCACCTCCGTATTCTGGCAGACGGCATCGCGCATAAGCAGCACACTGAATTCTGCGGGCAGGCGCTCGGCATAGGCGGTGAGGGCATCCATGGTGTCTTCTGCGGCGCGCAGGCTCAGGGCCTCGCATGTGGCGTACAGGGCGGCAGGCTCCTGAGGCACGGTTGCGGCCTCTGGCTGTGCCAGGATGGAATCCACTGTGGGCAGCTCGCGCCATACAGAGAGAAAACCCATGAACTCCGCAGCAGCTGCGGGGCCAACTGTGCCCTGAAACAGCTCGTATTCCAACTCGCGGCCGGGTGCTGCCTCCAGCATGCGTGAAACAAATTCCCATGAACGGGGCGAGGCAAAGGCTTTTTCCATGCGCTGCGGGGCAAAATCGTGCAGCAAGCGGGGGCGAAAACGCAAAAAGGCGCAGACCTCGCGGCGAATGCCCGCTCCCTGCGCCCAGGCGAGCCAGTCGTCAAGGCTGGCGTCAAACTCCAGATGCACCATGCGGTTGGCCAGGGCAGAAGGCATGCGGTACGAGACGGCCTTGTCCTTCTCCCTGTTGCCGGCGGCTACGATAGACCAGCCATCCGGCAGGCGGTATTCACCAATGGCTCTGTCGAGTATGAGCTGATAACAGGCCGCCTGCACCAGCGGCGGGGCGGCGTTGAGTTCATCAAGAAAGAGGATGCCCTGCGGCGGATCGCCCGGCCCGGGCAGAAAGGCTGGCGGGCACCAGACGGCGGTTCCAGCATCTGTAAGGCGCGGCAAGCCGCGCAGGTCAACAGGGTCAAGCAGCACGGCGCGGATGTCGCGCAGGGCCATGCCCCGCATGGCTGCCACCTGGGACACTATCTGGCTTTTGCCCACGCCAGGGGCGCCCCATAAAAATACGGGCTGATGAATGCTGGTGAGGGTCTGCAAAGCGGAAATAACCTGTGAAGGCGTCATGTTTCTTCCTGAAATAGCTGTGATTGAAGGAGGGCAGCGTGCATTTGTTCGCGGATTGAGGCACCCGATGAATTAGGAATATGAAGAAAAAGAAATTGAAAGTCAATATCAATTGATGGCGAGGGAGCGTAATGCAATGGCATGGGATTAGGGCGGAAGGTGCCCCGCTAAGGCATGAGCCTTGCCGCCGCATAAAACAGTTTAGCGAAGTGCCCCATAGGGGGGCTTGCTTCACATTGTCTTGTGGCTGGCGGAAGAACAATCGCTTTGAGTGTTGATCAGCCCCTTGATGTCGCGCAGGGGCGGCGTGCCGAACTGGCGACGGTATTCGCGGCTGAATTGCGAGGGGCTTTCGTACCCCACTTGAAAGGCTGCGCTGGTGGCGTCCAGATGCTCCATGAACATGAGGCGTCTTGCCTCGTGCAGGCGCATCCACTTTTGGTATTGCAGCGGGCTCATGCTGGTCATGGCTCGAAAATGGAGGTGGAAGGTCGAGGTGCTCATGCCTATCTGTCTGGCAAGGCTGTCTATCTTCAAGGGCTGGACGTAGTTTTTCTTAAGCCAGTCAATGGCCTGCGCAATCTGGAAGCCGTGGCTGCCAGCGGCCACAATCTGGCGCAGATAATGCCCCTGTTCGCCCAGCAGCAAGCGGTAGAGTATCTCTTTGTGGATCAGGGGCGAGAGCACGGCGATATCCTGCGGGTGGTCGTGCAGGTCAAGCAGCCGCTGAAAGGCGTTGAGCAAGGGCATGCATACCTCGCTGACCCGCATGCCTCGCCCGGATTTTACCGCGCGTGTGACCGGCAGATTGCTGTCCACCATCATCTGGGCCAGCATGCGCATATCAAGCTTGAGCACCATGCCCAGCAGCGGAACTTCCGGGCTGGCCTCCACCACATTCGCCACAACCGGCAAGCCGACAGACGAAATCAGGTAGTGGTTGGCATCGTACAGATATTCTTCATCCCCCAGCATAACGCGCTTGGCACCCTGAGCAACAAGGCAGATAGTTGGCTCGTACATGCAGCTTGCGGGCTGGGTCGGGGCTTCGTACCGCACAAGCACAAGTCCTGGCACTGCCGTTTCCAGACGGTGGTTTTGCTCGGTCTGGCGGGCAATATTGCGGGCCAGCGCCTGCCGTTGAACATTCAGCATGTCGCATTGTTCTTTGTCTTGCTGAGGCATTGTCGTTCTCCCTTTCTGGCTTTTTACCAGAAGAGCATGGATAAAAACAACACAATAGTTTGAATCATCGGACAATCGGGCAATAATTTGAGAGAATCGGACTATACGCTTTTAGCCAGGGCTCTTAAAAGAATAAAGCAGCGGCTGAGGCATAGCGAGCACGTTTGCGTGCCTGGCGCAAAGGCAATCTGCCCGGTAAAATGCCTGCTAAAAAGTTAAAGTAGTGGTTTAAATATTCCAGTTGAAGTTTGCCTACATGCGCTTGAATGGCTGAAAATCAGCGTCTTGTCTGCAACTGGCATGGGATGAAATACCCACAAATCAGCAAGTGGAGCGAGTAATGAAAAACATCCTGATTTTTTGCGGCAGCCCGCGCAAGGGCGGTAATTCTGATCTCTTGTGCGAGCAGTTTATGGCTGGAGCGCAGGAGGCAGGCCATAAGGTGGAAAAGATTTTTGTGCAGGAACATAAAATCGCTCCATGTCTTGGCTGTGGGTATTGCCAGAGCCACAAGGGCGTTTGCGTGCAAAAGGACGGCATGGAAACCATGCTGGAAAAAATGATCAAGGCCGATGTTCTTGTGCTGGCCTCGCCCGTGTATTTCTATTCTGTGAGTGCGCAGATAAAAGCCCTCATGGACAGGACGGTTGCTCGCTACACTGAAATCCAGAACAAGATCATGTATTACATTATTGCCGCTGCGGACACTGATTTGTCGCACATGGAGCGAACCATAGAATGCTTCAGGGGTTTTGCCTACTGCCTTGAAGGATCGGTGGAAAAGGGCGTTGTGTACGGCGTTGGCGCGTGGAACAAGGGTGATATAAAGGGATCCCCCAGCATGGTGCAGGCTTTTGAAATGGGCAAAAACGTGTAGAGGCAGCACATACGGTGTGCCGGATCGCCGCCATCATGCAGGAATGGGCAAGAATCAAACCGTATTGTCTATTCCCTGTTGCGGGCAAAATACCTATATTGCGCACTGGCGGCGGCAGCCTGCCCTATTTTTCCAGATGCACACCTCTTGCCGGGGCTTTATGAAGATACTGTATTACGATTGCTTTGCCGGAATCAGCGGCGATATGAATCTGGCCGCCCTGATTGATCTTGGGGTCAGCCCCGATTACCTCAAGGCCGAACTGGCCAAGCTCGCCATTGATGACGAGTTTGAGCTCCAGTGTCAGCCAGAAATATGCAATGGCATCCTGGGGATGCAGGTTCATGTGCGCTTGAACGGCCAACAGCACGAGCACAGCCACGGTCATGAACATCCTCACGCGCACGGGCACGAAAACGGGCATGAACACGGGCATACGCATGCTGGTGCGCCTGCCCACGTGCATGACCACAACCCCGCGCAGGGCAGTCACCTGCCGCACAGAAATCTGGCCGACATCACAGCAATCATCATGCAAAGCGCGCTGGCAGACCCGGTCAAGCAGACGAGCCTGAACATATTCCGCCGCATTGCCGAGGCAGAAGCCAAAGTGCATGGCAAGGCTCTGGAAGAAGTGCACTTTCACGAAGTTGGCGCTACGGATTCCATTGTGGACATCGTGGGCGCAGCCATCTGTTTTCATGCTCTTGATGTTGATGCCGTGTGGTCTTCGCCCCTGGAGCTTGGAGGCGGTTTTGTGCGCTGCGCGCACGGCATGATGCCTGTTCCTGCCCCGGCGACAGTCGAGATCCTTCATGGCATCCCCACCACACGCGGCGGGGTGGAGCATGAGGCCACAACCCCAACCGGGGCGGCCATCATCGCCGCTCTGGCCCATGCCTTCAAGGCAGCCCCGGCCATGACAACCCTGAGCACCGGTTACGGCATCGGCCACCGCCAGACCGAGCGCCCCAATATGCTGCGGGTGCATCTGGCGGAAGTGGACGAAGTTGCGGTCGCTGGCCCAGCCAGTTGATTCTGCCTGCTCTGGCGTAATCTTGACGCTACGAATTGTACGGGGCAAATAAAGATCGCGGGCAATGAAGCCCGACCATGTCGGAGTAGAAGTATGTCAGGTGGTTCACTGGAAAAACTGCTCACAGATATCAGAGACGGAAGCCTCTCTGTTGCCGATGGCATGAATCTGCTGCGCGAGAGTTCGGTGCTTGATCTTGGGCACACCAAGTTTGATTTGCAGCGCCCGGCGCGCAATGGCTTTCCGGAGGTCATTTACGGCGAGGGCAAAACTCCTGAGCAGGTGGGCGAAATATTCCTCCGCGTGGGCGACCGCAGCAATGTGCTGGCCACAAGGGTTTCGACAGAAATGGCGGCCCATGTGCAGTCTGTGTGCCCCAATGCCGAATACAATGCTCTTGGGCGCGCCCTTACGCTGGTCGTCAAGCCCATTGTCTGGAAGCAGGGCGAAGTTGCCATTGTTACCGCGGGCACCTCTGACCTGCCCGTGGCGGAAGAAGCCCGGGAGACCTGCCGCATGCTTGGCGTGCGTGCAAAAATCCTTGCAGATGTGGGCGTGGCGGGCATCCACCGCCTGATCAACAACTTGCCGGAGGTGCTTGCCGCCCGCGCCGTTATTGTGATTGCGGGCATGGAGGGCGCACTGGCGAGCGTGGTCGGCGGTCTGGTGCCGCAGCCTGTGGTGGCGGTTCCCACATCTGTGGGCTATGGAGCGTCGTTTGCGGGGTTGTCCGCCTTGCTTGGCATGCTCACCTCCTGCGCCAGCGGTGTCACTGTAACCAATATCGACAACGGCTTCGGCGCTGCCTGCGCCGCTTGCCGCATTATCAATGCCTGCGAGAACAACAGCAAAACCTAAAACCTGAACTGTCCGGCAGCGGACACTTGCCTTTATATTCCCCCCACAAAATCCGGTCAGCGTAATTCGCTGCACTGCCAGGGCCATGCGTCTTTGTTCCCGGCAGCATGCCGCACAGGCGCAGGCCTTGTGCATATTGCCGGGCCGTCTTTATGGCAGTCATACCACTACACAGAGCGGGCAGACAGCCTGCTGATATCCTGAACATACTTCCACTGCGGGGCTGTTATGGACAAGAATGATAAGTCTTCCGGGGTATCGCGGCGCCGCCTTTTGCAAGCGGCTGGGGCAGGCGTTGCAGGGGGCGCGGTGCTCTACGGGCTGGACAAGCTGCGCCTTTTGCCCAGTTTTGAGCAGCCAAAGCCTGTTCCACCTGCGGAAAAGATGACCTGCCGCGTTAATCCCAAAAATGGCGACAAGGTATCACTGCTGGGTTTTGGCTGCATGCGCTTTCCCATGCTGCCGGGTGCAGACAGCCCCACCGGGCCGGAAGTGAACGAGCAGGGGGCCTTTGCCCTTGTGGACTATGCCATTGCCCACGGGGTGAACTATTTTGATACGGCATGGCCCTACCATCGCGGCGTTTCAGAAAGCGTCATTGGCAAGGCCCTGCAGCGCTACCCCCGCGAGAGCTTTTATCTGGCCGACAAAATGCCCACGTTTCTTATGCCCACAAGGGAACAGGCCCGGGAAATTTTTGAAAAGCAGCTTGAAAAATGCAAGGTAGAATACTTTGATTACTATTTGCTGCACGCAATACAGTCTGTAGAAGCCTATCAGACTGTTTACGAAAAGAACGGCGTGCTTGAATATCTGCTTGAAGAAAAAAAGAAAGGCCGTATCCGCAATCTTGGCTGGTCGTTTCACGGCAATGCACCAACGCTGGAATATCTGCTCTCGCGTGACGTCGCGTGGGATTTTGCCATGGTGCAGCTCAATTATCACGACATGCTGCACGAATACAAAATTGCGCCAAATCAGGCAAAATTCATTCCCAAAGACCCAGCGCCCACGCAGTGGATGTTTGAAAAAATGCAGCAAAGCGGCCTGCCGCTGATAGTCATGGAGCCTCTGCTTGGCGGTCGGCTTGCCCGGTTGAACAAAAAGGCGCTTGCCATCCTTCAGGCTGAAAGGCCCGAGGCTTCGGGCGCATCGTGGGCCTTCAGGTATGTGGCGGGCTTGCCCAACGTGATCACCATGCTGAGCGGCATGACCTATATGGAACACCTTCAGGACAACCTGCGGGCGCTGGCTCCTTACGAGCCGCTTTCCGGCCGCGAAATGGAAGTTCTCAAAGCGGCTCTGAATGTTTTTCTGACCCAGTCAAACATCCGCTGCACCACGTGCGGCTATTGCATGCCATGTCCCTATGGCGTTGATATCCCGTCTGTATTTGCCCACTTTAACCGTTGCCTTGACGATGAACTGATCCCCAAGGGGACGCGCGACCCTGACTATGAAAAGGCCCGCCGGGCCTACCTTGTGGAATATGAGCGCTCAGTCCCTGAGTTGCGGCAGGCAGCGCGCTGCACAGGGTGCGGCAAATGCCTCACGCATTGCCCGCAGATGATTGCCATCCCGGATGAAATGGCCCGCCTGGGCAAGTTTGTTGAAAATCTGAGAACAAGGCAGGGATAGCCCATGTTACGGATCGTTCGCATCGTGCTGGCCGCGCTTTGTTTTGCTGCAATCTGCCTGCTGTTTGTGGATGTGAGCGGGCTGTTTGCTCCATCGTTGGCCTTTATGGCAAAGGTGCAGCTTGTGCCCGCCGTGCTGGCTGGCAGCCTTGGCGCGGTGGCTGGCGTAGCCCTGATGACGCTGGTTTTCGGCAGAGTCTATTGCTCGGCCTTGTGCCCGCTTGGCGTGGTGCAGGACATTATCGGCGCAAGGGCGGGCAAGTACCGCTTCCGCTACTCCTCCCCGCGTAGCCTGCTGCGGCTGGCGTTTCTTGGCATTTTTGTGTTTTCCCTGCTGGCGGGCGTGCCGCTGGTTTTTTCCCTGCTTGAACCCTACAGCGCCTTTGGCCGCATGGCGGCTGACCTGCTGGCCCCCCTTTGGGCAACTGGCAGCAACGCGCTTGCCTGGGCCTCTGAACGGGCAGGAAACTATGATGTGGCTCCCACGCTGGTGTGGCAAAAAGGTTGGGCAGCACTGGCAGCAGCGGCTGTCACCCTTGCCGTGGTTGGGGTCTTGTCATGGCGTTTCGGGCGGTTGTGGTGCAATGCGGTCTGCCCTGTGGGAACTGTTCTGGGATTTCTGAGCCGATTTTCCCTGTTCCAGCCCCGCATAAACGAAAGCGCGTGTAAAAAATGCGGCCTGTGCGAAAAGGCCTGCAAGGCATCCTGTATTGATGCAGAATCTGGAAGCGTTGATGCAAGCCGTTGCGTGGCCTGCTTCAATTGCGTGGGAGTGTGCCGTCACGGGGCCGTCAGCTATGCCTCCGGGCTGTCAAAAGAACATGCGGAGGCGCACATACAGCCACAGGCCATAGCCCCTGCGGGTACAGCGGCAAAGGGCAAGCTTAATGGTGCACGGCGCAGCGTGCTTGCGGCATTGGTTGGCCTTGCCGTGCCGGGACTTGCCTTTGGCAGAAGCGCTTCGGCCATTCCGGCGCTTACCCGCAGGCAGAGCCATGAGAGGCAAACGGCCATTGTGCCGCCCGGGGCGCAGTCCATGCAGGTGCTTGGCGCGCGCTGCACCGGGTGTCAGCTCTGCGTTTCTGCCTGTCCCAATCAGGTGTTGCGGGCATCGGATATGGGCAGCGGCCTGATGCAACCCACGCTTTCCTTTGAGCGGGGTTACTGCCGCGTCAACTGCGTGACCTGCTCGGAGGTTTGCCCCGCTGGGGCCATACGGCCCATTACTCCGGCAGTAAAAAGCTCCATGCAGATCGGGCGGGCCGTCATTGCCCTTGAGAGCTGTATAACCGTGACGGACAAGGTAGCCTGCACTGCCTGCGCCAAAATATGCCCGCCACGGGTGATAAATCTGGTGGGGCCGGATGATGCCCCCAAAAAGCCGGTTGTGGATGCGGAGCGCTGCACTGGCTGCGGCGCATGTGAATATGTTTGCCCGGCGCGCCCTTTTGCCGCAATCCATGTGGAGGGTGTTGCGGAGCAGAGGCGTATCTGACCTGGCTGGATCTATACCTGCCACGGGCAGGCCACCAAGCTTTATAACTAACAATGGCTGCTTGCGGTTTTACCCCAGGCAGCCATTAGCCTTTTTACCTGATTTCACAGCAAAACGGTTTAGCGTTGGCCAGAATGACAACTTCAAACAGCGCAGCCTCCATGCGGCATGATTGACTTACCGCCCTTTGCGGGTGACGATATCCAATTGTGGGAGCGACTGTTTTTTGCAGAGCCGCTTTTCTGGCGGACGCTTGCGCCGCTCCTTTCAATGATTTCTGCATGCCTTTGATATGCGGCTGGCCCTCGCTGCCAGCCGAGATATGCCTAACGGACAGTAAATGATGCAATACACACAGTGGCTTGAAGAAAAAAAGCAGAACGGCAGCCTGCGCGCCCTGCGCAATATTGATGCAGTGCAGCGCGAGAGGGAGGGGGCCGGAGCGCCCTTTATCAACCTCAGCTCCAACGATTATCTTTCTCTTGGCGACGATGCCGACCTGCGGCAGGAATTCTGGTCGCAGCAGGATGTTTCCTCTTTGCGTATGGGGGCGTGTTCCTCACGCCTGCTCACGGGCACCTGCGACCAACAGGAGGCTTTTGAGCGGGAACTGGCAGCAGCCTACGGAGCGGAGGCCGCACTGGTGTTTGGCAGCGGTTACCACGCCAACCAGGGTATTCTGCCCGCCGTGTGTTCAAGCCGCACGCTTATTCTGGCCGACAAGCTGGTGCATGCCAGCCTTATTGACGGAATCCGCATGAGCGAGGGCAAGTGCATCCGCTTCAGGCACAATGACTACGCCCAGCTCGAAATGCTGGTGCAAAAACACGTTGAGGACTACGAAAACATCATCATTGTCACCGAATCCATTTTCAGCATGGACGGCGACGCCTGCGATCTGCCCCGGCTGGTGGCGCTGAAAAAGGCCAATCCCACTGTGCAGCTTTATGTGGATGAGGCTCACGCAGTGGGTGTACGCGGCGCAAAGGGGCTTGGCTGCTGCGAGGAGCAGGGCTGCGCTGCGGACATTGATTTTCTGGTGGGCACCATGGGCAAGGCCTGGGCCTCGCTGGGTGCGTATGTGATCTGTTCCTCAGCCCTGCGGGAATACCTGGTTAATACAGTGCGTCCATTTATTTTTACCACGGCCCTGCCCCCGGTCAACATTGCCTGGAGCCGCTTTGTGCTTGCAAAGTTTGCCAGCGCCGAAGTGGCGGCTCGCAGAGAACATCTTGCCGGGCTGGCGGCCATGATGCATGCTTTTACTGACGGCCTTGGGCAGTCGGTGCGCAGTACATCGCAGATCGTGCCCGTCATTACGGGTGAAAACCAGCGCACGCTTGCCATTGCCGGGCATTTACAGCGTGAGGGTTTTTACATTATGGGCATACGCCCGCCCACGGTGCCTGCGGGCAGCTCGCGCCTGCGCATTTCGCTCACAGCGGGAACAGCGCGCGAGGAGGTTGAAGCCCTTATAGAATTGCTGAACAGGTTGCTGCATGAAGATTGATTTTTTGCGGCGCGCCAGTTGCCCGACCCTGGAACTGTTTTTTACCGGGTGGGGCATGGACAGCCGCCCCTTTGCCTGGGCCGCGGATTCGCCGCATACGGCGCGTTGCGATTTTGCCGTGTGCTACGACTATACCGATATGACGCTGGACGCGGAGGCCCTGCGCCCTTACAGCGAGGTGCGGGTGCGGGCATGGTCGCTTGGCGTGTACGCGGCCTCTCTGGTCTTGCCGGGTTTGCAGTGCGCTGTGAGCCACGCCATTGCCATTAACGGAACGCTCACGCCTGTTGATGATACTCTTGGCATACCGGTGGCGGTCTATGATGCCACGCTTGAGAACCTTTCCGCCGAAAGCGTGGATCGTTTCAACCGGCGCATGTGCGGCGCGCACAGGGCCGTTTTTGAAGCGCGCAGATCCCCACACAGTTTGGCACGCAGTGTGGATTCACTGCTGGCGGAGCTGAAGAATATCAGGGAATGCGCTGCCCGCACGGACAGGGTGCAGTTTACAGGCTGGAACATGGCAGTTCTGAGCAAAAAAGACAGGATATTCCCCATTGCAAACATGCGTAAAGCCTGGTCTGCAATCCCGGTGCTGGAGCTGGACGAGCCGCATTATATGCCGGATATTCCTTTTGTGCCTGTAGAATTGCCATGAGTGCTTCATTAGTCCGGCGGCGCTTCAGCGATGCTTCCGCAAGTTATGATGCCGAGGCTCAGGCCCAGCGGCAGATTGCTTCGCACCTCTGGGCGCTTGCAGCGCCACACATTCCCCGCGGTGCAGCCATACTGGAAGTAGGCGCGGGTACGGGCCTGCTGACGCGGCATATTCTGAGCGCGCAGCCCAAAAGCCTCACAGTCAACGACCTTTATACCAGCCCGCAAGTGCAGGCCCTCACACAGCAAGAGCCATGTGTGCTTTCCGTGCGCGAGGGCAACGCGGAAACGCTGGACTTCTGCGGCCCGTACGATGCCATTTGCAGTGCCTCAACCGTGCAGTGGTTTGTGGATATTGCGGCCTTTTTCCATAGTTGCGCCGGGAATCTGTCCAAAGGCGGGCTGCTGGCCTTCAGCAGCTTTTTGCCTGGCAACCTGCACGAAGTTGCGGAGCTTACAGGCGTTGGGCTGGACTATGCCGATGCTGCCGCCCTGCAAAGCTATCTTGCGAATGATTTTGAACTGGTTGCAATGGAGCAGGGCGAAATCACACTGGATTTTGCCAGCCCACATGACGTTCTGCTGCACCTCAGGCGTACTGGCGTAACAGGCATCAGGTCTGTGGGCTGGAACAAACGTAGATATCTTGAGTTTGTTAATGGCTACATTTCCCGTTACAGCGCCGGGCAGGGCGTCAGGCTGACTTATCGGCCAGTGTATGTTGTTGCCCTGCGCAAGAGACTAGGGTAGATATTTATTATCAAGTTGTGCCATTTTTGTTTTGTTTCTTATCTTTTTGGTAGTGTTATTGAGGCAGTAAGGGGAGGCGCAGGATGAAACCTACGGCAAGATTTCTTTACTGGTGCGTTACTTTGTTGATCCTCTGTCTGGGACAGAGGGCCTTAGCAGCGTCATCCCCGCAGGGGGATACCGTTGCGGGTGGAGCCTATGGTTTTGAATCCGCCAAGGCATACCTGGAAATGCAGAGACGTGATCTGGCAGAAGCGCAAGGCAAATTTGAAAACGATCTTTTTCAAAACCTTGATGAAGCAAACGCCATTAATATAAAATACAGGGCCTTGCCTCCCAACTATGTACTGTACAGGCTGAAGCTGGCGGAAAATATCGAAAAAAACGCCAGCAAGCCAGACAGGCTGACCGCATATTGCAAGGAATTTCTGTATATTGATAATGCAGAAAGGGAAAATGCGGATAAATATTTGACCTATAACGAATCCATGACGGAAAAGTTCATTCCGCGCGATACATATCAGGTCATGGATGAAGATATATTGCGCAATGTGCTTGTGCGGTATCTTGAAACATACAGCATGGTGTATGGATTCAAAAAACCTGATTCCATAAAGATTCGGATAGATAAGGCCATCCCCTACAAAAATGCTGAAGGCGACTTTGGCATTTTGTATTCCATAGCCCTGACGGAAAATGACGAGACTGACGATTCTGCGCCGGAAAAGATGTTTCAGGTTTCATATTGCAATGGAGAAATTGTCAGTTTTGAGCCTTCATCAAATGACGCAGTGGATACAGCAGTATTGAAGATTTGCAAGTCACGGCAGTAACGGCAAGGTTGGCGGGGCCATGCGGACAGATAGTATTTTTTTGACGAGGTATGGAATTTGCTTTAAGTACTCATTATCAAAAATCTGACTATTTGTGTTGCCCTTTTTCGCCACTGTAACTGAACCGGATTGACCGAATGCTGTTGTCTACTAAACTTTCTTCCAAGCTCACTCCCCAGTTGCCCGTGGACGGTGAAATTTACCCCAAGGCCAAAAGTGATCGACGTCTCGCCCCTAACATTCCCGGGCGTGGCGGGTCGAGGCGTGGCGCCCATCAGCGCTATGAAGCCGAGCTTCAAGTGTCGGTATATGATGCTTCGGAAGAATCCGCCCCGTTGCGCTGCCTGAGCGAAGACCTCTCGTCATCGGGCATGCTGCTGCATTGGGCTGAGGATGCGCCGCTCCCTGCCGAGGGGCAAAAGCTTGTGCTGCGCTTTACCATGCCGCCTGGCACTCTGCCGGAGGGGTATGAATCGCGCGTGCGCATCCCCGCAGATGTGGTGCGCCTTGTGGATGGGGAGGATGGTGAAAAAAAGGTTGCCGTCAATTTTGTGCGTAATCTGGATAACTATCTGCGCCTGAAAAAGTGGCTGCGCCTGATTGCGACTTCTGTAATTCTGCTTGCTCTTTCTGTATATGCCGTTGCCTACATGCGGCAGGAAAGTCTGTTTTACTTCATGTTTGACGTACCCGTATTTACCTACGGGATTGTTGCGTCCGTTTTTCTGGTAAGCCGATTTGTGTTTTCCTTTTTTTACCGCAACGTTCCTGTTGATCCTGATTTTACGCCCGGCGTCACTATTGTCATTCCCTGCTTTAACGAAGAAGAATGGATTGAAAAAACCATCCAGTGCGCCATTAATCAGGATTATCCTGAGGAAAAGCTTGAAGTTATCCTTGTGGACGACGGCAGCACGGATAAATCCATGGAGCGTGTGCGGCGCATCGAAAAGCAGATTCGCAAGGAAATAACCGGCGACCGATTTGTGGTCATTGAGCAGCCCTACAACATGGGCAAGCGCCACGCGCTTGCGGCTGGGGCACAACATGCCAAATTTGAGTTGCTGGTCTTTGTGGATTCGGACAGCTTTCTGGAGCCGGACGCAGTGCGGGAAGTGGTGCAGCCCTTCCGCGACCCCAAGATGGGGGCTGTCTCTGGCAGAACAGAAGTGCAGAACAAATGGACAAACGCCCTCACCAAGATGCAGGCCGTGCGCTACTATGTGGCCTTTCGGTTCATCAAGGCGGCGGAATCCGTTTTTGACGGCGTGACCTGTCTTTCCGGCCCCCTTGCCTGTTACCGCAAGGACCTTGTGCTGCACTACCTCGATGATTGGCTCAACCAGAAGTTTTTTGGTTACCCTGCCACGTTTGGCGATGACAGAAGCCTGACAAACTACATCCTTGCCCACCACCGCACTGGTTATCAGGATGCGGCGGTGTGTTCCACCATTGTGCCCTCGAGCATGCGAACCTTCATCCGGCAGCAGATGCGCTGGAAGCGCTCGTGGCTGCGTGAAACCCTGCGCGCCAGTTCCTTTATGTGGAGAAAAGAGCCGTTCATGGCGCTTTCGTTCTACATCGGTTTTTTGTTGCCTGTGCTGGCCCCGCTGGTTGTTGTGCGCACCATGGTCGTCATTCCAATAGAGCTTGGCCTGTTTCCCTACAAATATCTTGCGGGCATTCTTGTTACCAGCATGCTCATGAGCGCATCGTATCTGCTGTTCAAACGCAGCAATCTGTGGCCCTACGGCATTGTTTTTTGCGTGTTTTATCTGGGGGTGCTGCTGTGGCAGCTTCCTGTGGCAGTGCTCACGTTCTGGAAGTCGGAATGGGGCACGCGCAATACCTCTGCCGACGTAGCCGCGCAGGAAAAGCTGCGCTACGAGCAGAAGATGTTCGTCATGCCCTCTGAAAGCGCCGTTGCCGCAGGAGCGGGGCAGCCAGCCGATCACGGCAAGCACGGTGAGGGCTAGGGCATGCGAGCGCTTTCCAAAGATACCTGGAAGATCCTGCGGTCATGCCTGCAATGGGCATTTTTGATCGGCCTGTGCGTATTTATTGTTCAGCTCTTTATGGAGAGGGGCAGGCCGCCGCAGTTTGACCGTGAATCATGGACGCAGCGCGATGGGTTCACGGCCATTTCTTACGGTTCGCTCACACGCGATGAAAAGCCGGGGCTGAACTCGCGCCAGCAGTTTGCGGAGCACGTGGCAGCCATTGAAAAGGCTGGTTATCAGTGGATAAGCACGGACGACGTCATCAGTTTTTATCGCGATGGCGAGCCGCTGCCAGAGAAAGCCCTGTACCTCATGATGGAAGGCGGCCGCAAGGATTCCGTCATCTTTGGGCAGGAGATCATGGGTAAAACAGGGGTGCATGCTTCGCTGTTTACAACAACCGGCACCCTGAAAAGCTGGAACAACTTTTTTGTCACCAAGTCCAATGTGGCGGCGCTGGCAAAGAGTCCTTTCTGGGATGTGGGCAGTCAGGGGCTTGGGCTGTTGCCTATCAACGAAAACATGCCCAAGGTCACGCCCGGCTACTTTTTGACAGATTTTTTGCGCGATTCCACTGGCCTGCCTGCGGAAACCGAAGAGCAGATGCGTGACCGGCTGGCGGCGTATTATAAAGAATCGTTTGAGCCGTTGGCAAAGCTCCTGTCCGAGCCGCCCAAGGCCTTTGTGATGATGCCCGCCAACTCCTTCAACGCGGCAATGCCGCATGCGGTCAAAGAGGCCAACCGCGATCTGGTGCAGCAGTATTTTCAGATGGCTTTTTCCAGAGAGGGGGCGGCGTTCAATTCCGCAGTGGATGACCGTTTCGCGCTCACGCGCGTTCAGATCAAGCCGGAGTGGACAGAGCAGCACCTCATGGAAGTGCTCTCGCTCAGAACCGCCAAACGCACACGGTTTTCACTGGCAGAGGGCGACACCGCCGACAGCTGGGTATCTTTTCGCACCAGGGTGGAAGCCTCGGGGCGGGATATTGTGCTGACCCCGCAGGAGGGCAGGGCTGACCCGGTCATACTGCGCGGCAGCAACCTGTGGGATAATGTTTCGCTGTCCATGGCCATTGCGCAGAAGGAAAACGTGGATCGCTACGTCTATCTGCGTTATGCCACGCCCAGCGCCTTTTTGCGCGTGACCCTGCACGGGGCGCGCCTGCTGGTGCAGGAGCGCGTACCCGGTCAGGGGCTGTACACTATTGCGGATGAAATCATTACCACCCAGCCACCCTGGCGTTTTGATATTCTGCTCAAGGGCAACAGACTTAAAGTTTTGCTTGACGGCAAGGCGCTCGGCCCAGGATTTTTGCCAGTATCACCCACACTGCGGCTTGGGGCGGTGGCTCTGGGCACTGACGATGTGGAGGGGTACGAGGGACGCTTTGGTTCGTTGAGTATCGTGCGCATTCCTTCGCTCTGGCGCATTGAATCCGCAGGCAGCACCAGTTCTGGCAGTACAGCTTCAGCCAAGGCGCAGGAGGTGACTGCATGCGTGGTGCCGCTGGCGGCCGGGGCCGGTGCTGGCAACGCAGATGCCGAAAGGGTATCGCGTCAGGTATTGCGCGCAAGGGCGGAAGGCAGCATGACCATTGCCGCTCTTGCCCCTGGCAATCTTGTTCTGGACGACAGCATGCTGTTGATAGCGCCTTTCAGTATAGAACAAAGCCGCAGGCTGTGGGACGGTATAATGGTGCAGCCCCTTGCCCAAAGCTCATGGAAGGATGTAGCGGCGACCCTCAAGGCCATTGCCGCCGCAGGCTATCGCCCCGTGGTGCGCCTTACGCGTGATGCGGCAGCGGCACTTGCGGCCTCGGGCATTACCCTGCCCGCAGAGCATTACCTGCTTGATTTTACGCGGGCGGAAATCCCCGACTCTCTCTGGACGCCGCTTGCCCATAGGCATAACCGAAACAATTTCCTTTATGCTACCGCAGAAAAGGGCGTTCTGTACGCTGCGGGGGGCAACTGATGCGCGTCAGTATTCTTTCTTTCAGTCTGCTGTTGGTTCTGTGCTGCGGCTTTGCCGCAAGCGCTGTCTGCGCGCAGGAGTTTCCCGCTGGGGATAGCCGGGCGCGCCTTGATCAGCCAGGAGGTCTGGAACCTGTCAAAAGCCCCAATTCCGCAAAAGGGCAGGAGCAGACAAGTGGCGCGGAACCGGAAAAGCTCTCGGCAGCCTACTATTACAATCGCGCCAACTATGCCATCAGCCGCGAAATGTACGCGGAAGCTCTGGGTGAAATCGACAAGGGCATGGATCTGGACCCCGGCTTTCTGCCCTTCATTACGCAAAAGGCCCTTGTGCTTTCGCGCTTGTCGCGGCACGAGGATGCCGCGCGTTTCTATTCGCTGGCGCTTGAAGCCAGGCCGGACGATGCCCGGCTGGCGGCCCTTGCGGCAGAAAACATCCAGAGCAGCCGGGCCAAAGACCCAGCAGCCCTTTCCACTGATCTGGCAAGGTTTTTTAGCGGTCTTTCCGTGCAGGTGACGCCGGAGCTTATCAAACTGCTGGCGGAACGTCAGGATCAGAACAACGCGGTCTTTCTGCCCGCCCTGCGCGCTGCAGGGGCCGTTGGCAAGCTTTCGGACGAGGAACAGGCCGTTCTCAAGGCCTGCCTTGCCAACAACGGCACTGTTGCCGCGGCTCTGCTGCGCCGTCAGAATGACTGGCCGCAAGGCTCAGAGCCGTTGCGGGCCGTATTTGAGGCTATGACCGCCCGCGCCCTGCAACTGGCTGGCAAGCAGGACGAAGCCGAGGCTTTTTATCGGCAGGCGGCAACGCGGGGCTTTAGTCAGGAAACCTTGAACGCCATCAAGGCGCAAGCCTATCTGAACCTTAACGAGCAAAAAAAGGCCGCCACGGTTTACGAGCAGGGCTGGCGCATGGCTTCCAGCCCGCAGGTGTGGGCCGTGCGTGCGGCAGATGCCTACGCCGCTTCTGGCGGCATCAAGGAAGCCGCAGATATACTTGAAAAAGCAGCGAAAATAGCCCCGCACGACCTGTATTTGCAGGGGCAGCTCTATTACCGCCTTGCACAAGCCGGAAAAACCGCCGAACTCAAGGCTCTTGAGCAGCGGCTTGAGGCCGGGGGCAGCAGCATTGCCGTGAACTTTGGCAAATTCCTGTTCGCCCGGCAGAGCAAAAACAGGGATGCCATGCAAAAAGCCCGGCAGGCCGTTGTGGAGCATGTGGACGATGTAAGCGCTGTTCATGCACAGGACGACATCCGGCTGATTGTTGCCAGTCTTGGGTTCAGCGGTGCGCAGGCCCCGCAGGAACAGCAGGCCGAACTCATGCGTAACAACGGCTGGGAGCTGTGGGACAGCGGAAAAATAGACGACGCCTATGTTTCGTGGCGCGATTCCGTTGCTCTTGACCCCCAGCACGGGCAGAAGGCTGGCCCCTCCATGTGCGCGGTCTTGTTGCAGCAGGGCAGAACTGCGGACGCCATGGAACTTTTCCGCATGCAGTACCCTGAAATGCCCGTGTTCTCCCTTGCCTTGTATCTGATAAAGGACAAGCAGTGGTCTGCGGCTTACCCGCTGTTGCGGTCTATGGCTGCCCCTTCGGGCGCCAATGCCCCCTGGTACGCGCTGGCCCTTGCCGCAGGCGCGCTTGAAGGCGGCGACATCCGCGCAGTGGAAACCAGCGCCAGGGCCTTGCTTGCCCTTGATCCGCCGCAGGAAAGCCACACAGTCAGTATTCCCGCCGCTGATGCGGGGGCAGGGCAGTTGCAGTTGAGCCGGTCGCTCTATCTCTCCATGCTGTCGGAATATCTGGGCAAGCTGTTGGATCAGCAGAATGTCGCATTGATTCCTGAGCTTTTGGCAAGCAGACAGCTTCAGGGCATACCCGCGCCGCAGGCCGCTAAAATGTTGAGCGAAGCGGGTTTCAGCCTTGCAGTTGGCGACAGCGCGCAGGCTGCGGTGCCTTTGTGGCAGCGCGCGCTTACGCTCAGTCCTGATCTGCCCGAGGCGCATCTGGGTATGGCCCTTGCTGCCGCCATGCAGGGAAACATGACAGCTGCGGAGATTCATCTGAACGCGGCACCTGTCAATGCTTCGCCCCGGCATGAATTCATTCTTGGTCGCATCAGGATGCTTGAAGGGCAGACGGATGTGGCTATGCGCCATTTTGACAGCTTTTTGCGTGCGGAACCCGGCAACCTTGCCGCGCGGTACGCAGTTTTCAATATTTTTATGTCGCTGGCAAACTACACCCGCGCCCGCGCGCTTTACGGCGAATTCAAAAATGCCTCAGGGCCTACCGCCCGCCTGTATGAAGGGCAGTGCGCCCTTGCCCTCGGCGATGCCGGTCGGGCAGAGGCGATTTTCCGTTCTCTCATGGCCAAGGGTGCAACTACAAGACCTGTGGCCCCGCTGCTGGTGGCGGCCTTGCGCGCCCAGAACCGTTGGGCTGAGGCGGCTTCCATTTTGCAGCAAAGCGGCCTGCCAGACCCGGAAAAACTCACGGCTCTGCGCCGTCAGGCCGAAGACGCTCTGGCAGAAGCCCGCTACCCTGCGGCGCGAGGTTACGCCCAGACCTATCTGGCCGATGATCCGGATTCAGCCTATGTGCAGTCGTTGTACAACAGCTCCCTGCGCGATGAGTACAGAATGCAGGCTGACCGCCTTGAAAAGCTCAAGCGCGAGCAGATACGGATTGCCCGGGGCACGCTTGATCCTGAACGCCTTGCCCCGCAGGAAAGGGAAAAACTGGCAGAACTGCGCTCCGGCGGTCAGGCGGGGCTTGAACCCGACAAGTCGCTTCTTGATGATGCGCAGACGCATGCCGAAGGCTTGCTTGCCCGCAACACCATACAGCGCGACGCGCTTGAAAGCGTGCTGGATATCTCCCTGCAACGCCACGACTATAACGAAGCGGCCAAAATCTCCCGCCATATGGCGCAGGAATATCCCTACGACATGCATTATCAGTTGCAGTCTGCCGTGCATTCCGGCGCAGTGTCGCGTTTTGACCGTGCCCTTCCGGCGGTGCAATCCCTTTCGGCCCGTGGGGCAAACGGGGCTGGCATGGCCCTGTGCTTTGCCAACATTACCTCGCAGACGGACGGCAAAAGCTATACACCGCAGGATGTTGCCGCATATCTGGATCAGCTTGGCGCAAACTATCGGCCAGTTTCCCTGCCGGAGTTTCTGGCTCCTGCACCCAAGGACGCGAGCACAGTTGCGCCGGGCAAAATACCTCTGCTGCTCGTCATAGGCCAGACGCGGCCTGAAGAACTGCAAGCCATAGATGCCGCTCTGGCTCAACGTGGCGGCAGGGCCGTGCTGCTGGTGAGCAGACAGTCATTTATTCCCGGCACGCCGGACGACCTGCCCAATACAGCGCTCTTGCGCCGGCTGGTGAGCACAGGCCGCTGGGAACTGGCACTCACGGATACCTCTGGCCGCACCATTGTGGACGTGACAGGCCGCAGGGGCGGATTCTGGGCACGGCGCGCAATGGTAGACGGACGGCCTGAAACTGTGGAAGAAATGAAACACCGCTGGGCTTCGGCAATGGCCGAGGCGCGTCAGCTTGCGCAGTCTCAGGGCTTTGCGGTGACGGCCTGGATGTACCCCGGCGGCGATTACGGGCAGATCAGCCTCGACGGCGATGCGGAAATCCGGCAGGCCTACACCGAGGCAGCCCGCGAGGTCTTTGCCGTGGCCTTTGTGCCCACTGCCAACGGCTATCACACCAACAGCCTTGACCCGCTGTTTGTGCCAGTGCGCAACGTGTACGCGCAACTGGACGCCAAGGCCATAGCCTCCATGCCGCAGAACCATCCCACGCGCCTTGCGGTGCAGACAGAAGGCTTGCTGGCAAGCTGGCACGGGCAGTTGCCGCGTGCGGAAATGCTCTTTGCCCGGGCGGCCTCGCTTGGCCTTTCGCCTGCGGATAACGCCTATTACCGCGCAAGCAACGCGCTGTTTGACGAAGATGCGCCCTATGCCAATGAGCTTGCGCGCGAAGCAAAGCGGCTTGATCCGGATAACCCGCGCACGGACGAACTCCTTGATCGTGCGCAGCGGCTTTTGCGGCCCAGAGCCACGTTCAGCCCTCACGGATGGACAGACAATGCCGGGCGCAGTTTTGCGGAATACGAACTTAAGGCTTCCACATTTTTGCAGGAGAATCTTTCCGCCCAGGCTTCGGTTTCCGATCTGTGGTGGAAGAGCGACCACAATTCGCTGCATGGCCATGCTGTGGGCCTTGGGCTGCGCTACTTCCCCTTCAAGCAGCACTGGCTTGACCTGATGGTGCGCGATGTGCAGCCGGACAGCGGCTCTTCCTTTATGGAAGCGCGCGCAGCCTGGCGCGGCGTGTACTCGGTCGATCCCCTGCGCATCAACGGGCCGTACACCCTCAGCTACAGCCGGCAATCTATCGAGACGGCGGAAAGCGTCAAAAAGGGCGTGTACGCCGACAGGCTGGGCCTGAATACCGAGGCCCGCATACTGGACTGGGGTGTGCTTCAGGCTGAAATCTTCGGCACCCAGCGCACGGACGGCAACCGCACTGTGGGCGGCACCGTCAGCCCCCGTTATATTTTGTGGGACAAGCCGCAACTCCAGGTGGGCTATCTGTTCAGCGCTGCCGACAGCGACAGAAATCCTGCCGACTATTACGCCCCGCAGGAATACGTCAATCATATGGCTGTGGCCTCGTTTGATGTGGAGCTTTTTGACCAGATGCACGTGCGCGGTTTTGCCGGTTACGGCACGGCCATATCCAAGAACAAAAGCTGGGAGCAGGTCTTGCGTTACAGCCTTGATCTGAACTGGGTTCCTACCGATAACTGGAGCCTTGCCCTTGGCTACAGGCGTATGGAACTGCCCGACTACAACATGGATGAATATTCGCTGAACCTGCAATACGTTTTTTAAAAAACATTCAGTGTTCTGCGCCGGGCCGTCTCGCCCTTGTGTAAAATCCGTCCGGGCCATAGTGCAGGGGAGGTTGCTATGAAATGTCTGCGTTCTGCCGTGTATGCGGGGCTGCTTACGCTGTGTTGCTCGGTTCCTGCTGTGGCAGCGGATGCCTGGGTGGCAGATTGGGACATGCCCAACGGGCTTGCAGAACTGCGCCAGGGCAACTTTAAAAACGTGCTCATGTTTGCCGCGTATTTTGACAGGCAGGGTAGACCCTTCCTCACCGATGACATGAAAAAGGCCTTGCGCGGCGGGCTTGCGGCTTCGCTGGGCCAAAGCTCCAATGCACAGGGCGTGTTTCTTTCAGTCGTTAATGATGTGGTTGAAGCCCCCGGCAAATCCGTGCAAAAAGATCCCTCCCTTGTGAGCAGGCTCATGGCTACGGACGCCAGCCGCGCCGCGCACCGCAGTGATCTGCTGGCCCTGCTGGCGGCCTATCCATTTACCGGGCTGGAGCTTGATTATGAAAGGGTAAACATGGATGACTGGCCCCGCCTGCTGCAATTCGCGCAGGAACTTTCCGCCACGCTGGCTGCCCAGGGCAAAAAACTGCGGCTGGTCATGGAGCCAAAGCAAAAGTACCTGCAAGGCAATCTGCCCGCAGGCCCGCAGTATGTGGTGATGGCCTACAACCTGCACGGTAGCCACAACGGGCCAGGGGCCAAGGCTGACGATGCCTTTTTGCGCCAGTTGGCCCAGTGGTGCGCTCACTGGCCTGTAAAGCCTGGGTTGGCGCTTTCTGCGGGCGGTTTTGCCTGGACGGGCAGGGGCGTTGTGGATCTTACCGAGCGCAAGGCCGCCGCATGGGCCCAGGGCGCGGGTGTACAGCCCAAGCGCGACCCAGCCAGCCAAGCCCTGTACTTTAAGGCGGCGGACAACACCCCCGGCAGTCCTCTGCTTGCCAAAGGCGGCACCAACGGCAGCGTTTGTGAAATCTGGTATGCGGATGGCGAAACCCTTGCCCATTGGGCCGATGTGGGGCGCAGCCTTGGGTTTGGTGATGTGAGCCTGTGGCGTCTTGGCGGCAACACGCCGGAATCTCTGGCTAAAATTTCAGGAAAGTAAATGATGACGGCGCAAAACAGTGATATGCAGGTGCGTTTGCATACCTTTGGGAGCATTGTATGCTTGGCGGTATTGCTGCTGTGCGTCAGCTCTTGCACGGTTTTTGCGGCCGTGGTTCAACCCTTGCGCACCCTCTATGTGGGCGCGGGATTCAGCGGTGGTGACGGACTCAGCGCAGACAGGCCACTTGGCAGCATCAATGCAGCGCTGCAAAAAGCCCGCAAGGGGGATGTTATCGTTGTTGCACCGGGGGAATACCGGGAGTCCATACGGGTTTCCACAGCGGGGCTTACCATTCTGGGCAGCGCACCCGGCCAGGACGAACCTCAGGTTGTTATTGCGGCTCCAGCTGGCAAGTCAGGGTCTGTGCTTGCCGACAGCGCTGATACCGTGTGGCGCGGCATTGCCTTTCGCATCGGTGACAGCGCCGCAATAAATTTGCGTGGTTTTACCGGACGGTTTGAATTTTGCCATTTTACCTCAGAAAGTCCGGTGCCGGGCATTGAAGTATATGGCGGCGATTTTGTGTTTCAGGGCTGTACCTTCTCGGGCGGTACCGGGCCCACGGCCATGCTGGCGCTCAATGGGCAGGCAGGGCGCAAGAGCCGTGTGACTCTGGCTTACTGCCTGTTCCGCGATAACCCCGGCGGCGCAGTGCTGCTGCGGGGCGAGCAGGATGTGCGTTTTGTGAACTGCCTTTTTGCCGCCTGCCGGTTTGTCGCCATGCGTCAGGCCGGGGTAGGAGCGCAGATTTCTGCCGTCAACAGCGTGTTTTTTCTCAGCCCGGAGCCAAGCCTGTTTTTACAGTCTGGCTCCGCTCCCAGAGCGCGCCTTGAAAACTGCCTGTACGCGCCAGCGCCCGGCGATTTCATGAAATGGCAGGCCAGGCCTCTTGATCAGCAGCCGGAAGTTACCGCCGTTAACTGCATCACGGCCTCTCCCCGTTTTATGGGCGGGCGCAATGCCTTGATAAACCTCTGCGTGGACGACACCGTTAATGCCCCGGTATGGCGTTCTCTCACGCCAGCTGCGGCAAAATTGGGGCTGAAAATCACCCTTGCGCTGAATACGGACGCGCTCTCGCCGCAATACTGGCAAATGATTATTCCTGAGGTGAACGCGGGATTTGAAGTGGCCTCCCACGGTGCCGTGCATGCCAGCATTACCTCTGCCGAGGTATTGCGCGTTGGCTGGTTTGATCCGGCGGGCACATCAGCCTCCCTGTCCATAGACCAGGCAGAGCAACTGCGGGTGGTCGCGGACGGCAAGGAGCTGTGCGCTATTGACCTCGCAGCCCAGCCCTATCTTTCCATGGGGGCGCTGGTGCGCCAGTTGCAGGAGAAAGGCCTCAGGGCGGAGCTTGCAAGCCTGAGCCACGAGAAAATTCCCGCCTACCTGCTGGCCCCGGTGCAGGAACAGGATATCTTTTTTGCGCGGCACAATGCGGAACTGGTCATGGATACCAGAGCCTACATGCATTACATGCTGTCAGAATCGCGCCGCAAGATCGAGCAGGGCCTGCGGGAGTATCATGCCGCGCAAAAAAACTGCACGGCCTTTGTGTGCCCCTACAGCGAGACCAATGCAAACATCCGGCAGGCCATGCAGGCAACGGGTTTTCAGGTTGCGCGCAGCCATATGGCGCAGCGCTTCCCATCCGCCGTGGAACGCGTGGATCTCTCTGCCCTGCAAAGCATTTCGCTGAAAGATATCGTGCCCGGCGCGCCAACGCCCAATCTTAAGGAAATGCTGCGCATGTATCTGGATTATTTGAAGTACCACGGTTCCATCATGGGGCTCTACAGCCACGGAGCCAACGAATGGACGGCAAATCAGTGGATAGACCTCTTTGAAGTGCTGCACGAAAACCCCACAGTGAAGACTGCCGGGCTTGCGGAGATTGCCTCCACAGTCAAGGAACAGTGCGAATCAACAGGGCCGTGGACATACCGCTGCTCCTCGCAATCTGGCCCTGTGGGCGGCGAAACATCGTTCAGGCCGGGGCAGGATTCTCCCCTGATTGGCGCTGGCGTGCCGACAGAATTTAATACGGACTATGCGGGCAGGCCGTTGCAGGCAGGGCAGAGGCCCAATATCGGCCTGTATTGACGGCAAACAGGTTGTCGCCGCCATCACGTGCACAGACGCAAAAAAAGGAGTCGCCTTTTGGGCAGCTCCTTTTTTTGTGGCGTTTGCAGAAAATCCGGCAGATATGCTACGAGGTCTATGCTACCAAACCTGTCTACCAGGCCTGTTCGAGCAGGGTGACAATGTCGTCGTGCGAGGGCATGCGCGGATTGCTGCTTGTGCAGATGTCTTCCAGCGCATTGGCGGCCATGGAATCCAGGCTTTGACGGTAAACCTGTTCGTCCACTTTAAGCTCGCGCACCCTTGAAGGAATCTTCATGGATGTGTTGAGGTCGCGCACCGCGTTTATCAGATTGCGCGTACCTTCCTCCACGGTTGCGGTTTCAAGGCCGATAAAGGCTGCGATTTCGCAGTATTTAACGCCAGCGTCAAAGCTGTTGAAGCTGATGACAAAGGGCAGCAGAACGGCATTGGCAAGGCCATGCGGAATGTGGAACAGGCCGCCAAGGCTGTGGGCCATGCTGTGGGTAACGCCAAGGCCGCTGTTGGTAAATGCCAGCCCGGCCATGCAGGAGCCGATGAGCATGTTGTCGCGCGCGGTCATGTCGTCGCCGTGGTCATAGGCGCGCTTGAGGTAGGTAAAAACATTGCGGATGGCCTGCTCCGCGTAGATGGCGGTAAACACGTTGCTGTAACGCGAGGTATAGGCTTCCACCGCATGGGTCAGCACGTCCATGCCGGTTGCGGCGGTCACGTGCGGGGGCACGGTGCGCGTAAAGCGGGCATCAAGAATGGCGGCGTCAGGAATGAGCATTTCGTCATTCAGCGGAATTTTCACCGAATTGACCTTGTCGGTGATAACCGCAATGGAGGTCACTTCCGAACCTGTGCCGCTGGTGGTGGGGATAGCGACAAGCGTAGTCTTTCTGTTGCTGTCAGCCTTGTGCCCGAAGTAGGAGATGGCCTTTGCCATGTCAATGGCCGAGCCGCCGCCAATGGCGATAATCATGTCTGCCTGGCTGCTCAAAAAAAGGCGTGTGGCTTCAACCACGGCCTGAAGGGATGGGTCAGGCTCCACGCCAGAAAAGAGCGTGTGTCCAATGCCCTTGCGTTTCAGATGGCTCACGGCCTGATCGGCAAATCCGCTTTTGACCATAAAGGGGTCTGTCACCACAAAGGCATGGCTGGCTGGAAAGGTCTCAAGGGTTTCCAGCGCGTAAGGGCCGTAACAGATCTTTGTTTTTCCGTAAAACTGGGTCACGTCGTCCTCCACAGGCGGCGCAAAGAAAGAAAGGATATCTTGGCGTCGGCGTATTCTTTTATCGTCAGCGGTTCACGCTTGCTTGCGCTTGGGCAGCCATTTTCACGCCTTGGAGGCGTGAATATTTTTACTACAGATATCAGTCTTTTAGCTCAGTGATAACCCGCCATTGCACGGCCTTTTTGCAAGATGGCAGTACGGGCATGATGCTAAGTCAACCTTTACCCCTAGGGGGAAGGTCAAGGGTTTTTGCAAACTTTTTTACTATCCAATGCCATTTTGTGTGAAAAAATGAACCAGCAAGTTTGGTTATAAATTTAAAATTAAAACAGACTATTAAGGTAATTATCATTGTAGTAATTGCATCTATTGAATGTAATTACTATTTTTGATTATCGACATCTGGGACAAAATTTATGTAAAAAGATGCCCATCAAGGGGCATTTTTTTGTAAAAGGCCTTGATCTTCCAGTGCGGAGAATGCTTACGGTGAATCAAAGTGGGCCGAGCCTCCCGTTGAGGGCTGGGTCAGCCCGCAGCCGACACCAATTCCCGTGGGAAGGAGAATGCCATGGAGCAAACAGCACAATTAGGGTCAACAGGTATGGAAACCTCGGCGCAGGCAGCCAAAAAGCAGCTTGCCACAAGTTTCAGAAGACGTGGCATGGTTACTGCCACCATGTCTGGGGTAGCATACGGAATATACACCGCGTTCATGACGCTCGCCATGACCTTGGGCGTGTGGGGGGTATGGTACGGCGGCGATTCCCCGCTTTCTGAATTTTCCAAGCTCTTTTTGCTCGGCGCGCTTGGCGCGGCCACCACTGACGCTTGCAGCGCCGTGTGGGCTGTGCTGATTGCCATTGGCAAGGGCAAGTTTGGCGATGTTTTCCGCAGCATGGCCTCCAAGCCCGGCGCTATCCTCATGGCCGCCGCAGTTATCGGCGGCCCCCTTGCCAGTACCTGCTACGTGCTTGGCTTGCAGAGCGCCGGTTCCATCATTGTGCCCATCAGCGCGCTTTGCCCGGCCATCGGCTCCATTCTGAGCCGCATTCTCTTCAAGCAGCCCCTGACCCCGCGCACCATGCTGGGTATCTTTATCTGCTTTATGGCCAGTGCCATGATCGGCAGCACAGGCCTTGCCGACAACGCGCCGCCGAACCTCTTTGTGGGTATTGCTTTTGGTTTTCTGGCCGCTTTTGGCTGGGGGCTTGAAGGCTGCGTGGGCGGCTACGCCACTTCCATGATTGACCCTGAAATCGGCATCACCATCCGCCAGCTTACCTCGGCCCTGACCAACCTGCTGATCCTTGTGCCCCTGTTTGCCTTTATCGGCGGCGACTCGGCCTTTGGGATGATCCGCACTGTCTTTACCGATGTTGACGCCATGCCCTGGTTTATCGTGGCTGGTTTTGGCGCGTATTTCGCCTTTATGCTCTGGTACAAGGGCAACGCCATGTGCGGTACGGCGCTTGGCATGTCGTGCAACGGCGCGTTCTCTTTCTGGGGCCCCTTCTTCTGCTGGCTGGTGCTCGGTCTGTGGTTCGGCATCGATGGCTACGCCCTTGCCCCCATTGCCTGGCTGGCCGCAGTCGTGATGATCGTCGGCATCTTTATCATTGCCGTCAATCCGCTGGATTTTTTCAGAAAGAAGGGATAATTTACCATGAAAAAACCGCTTAACTTCGCCATTCTCAAGTATATGACAACAGTTAACGAGGCCTGCACAGAAGATGTGCTGTGCGCGCTCAAAGACGGCTACAGTTCGTTTCGGGCTTTCAACAAGTCTGACGTGCTCAACGCCCTCCTAACCGCAGAAGCCAACGGCCTGCTGGAAGAATCGCGCTACGATCTGGATGATGAAGGCCAGGTGCGCATGTTCTTTCGTGCCCATGCCGAAGGCGCGGCGACCATAAACCGCTACATTTCCAACTAAGAATCCACTGCCGGGGAGGGGTGCGCCTCTCCCCGGCACAAGGGATGTGCCCGGCCTCGTTTTTGTGTCTGGCTGGTGGCGCAAATGCTCGATAGGATATTGTGAGGTTCGGGCAGGCGCATAATCATCCCTTTTTGCCCACCTTTCAAAAATTCGGGCAACGCCATGACAAAACAAGGGTACACCATCAGCCAGATGAGCGAGATTTCCAAGATCTCCAAAAAGGCTCTGCGCTTTTATGACGACCTCGGCCTTATTTCTTCCAAAAGGCATGGAGGCAACAACTACCGCTATTATACGCAGGATGAACTGCTCGCCATCCCGCCGCTGAAATACTACAAGCAGATGGGGTTCAACCTCAGTGAGATCCGCGCCGCTTTTGAAGTGGGCAGCAATACCTCGCTTTCCGCGCTGCGAAAAATATTCATGAGCAAGATTGAATTGTTGCAGCAGGATGAAAAGCTGTTGTTCCTGCGGCTTACATCTGTGCGCGACTGGCTTGAACTGCTGCACGAAGCAGAAATTGTGCTGGAAAACTGCCAGCAGAGTGTGTCGGTGAAGTATATTCCACCGGAACGCATGCTTTTTATGGATCAGACCTTTGTTTCTGATATCAAGTCTGCCATTATCAACATGGATTTTACCAATTATGTTGAAGAAGTGGGCAATAATATCACCGGGCCGGTCATCATCAATTTTTCTTCCATAGAAAACAGGGTGCAAAACGAGGAGCAGCCCGTCAAACTGCTGCAAAAAACCGTGTTCCCCTGCGGGGAAGATAAAATGGCGGATTATGGCGGGTACTTGGCGGCAAGTTGCTACCATATAGGTTCGCACGAAACCATCGGCAGCACCTACCGCAAATTGCAGCGCTGGTGCGCTTCAAACAACTATATTTGCGACAATGGCTCGCACGAGCGCTACATTACCGACTTCTGGACCACCAACAACGATTCGCTCTTTGTTACAGAAGTACTGGTCAAGGTAAGCCGCAGAGGGAGTGTCGTGCACACCCCCAAATTCCATTTTGATTCAGTCGACGATCTGTAATCAGCCAAGTATGCGGGCCGCCTGCTGCGCCATCAGCTCGTGGCCCGCTTCGCTTGGGTGCAGGCCGTCTGTATAGAGTGCAGACAGCCTGTCAGAGGCATTACCATCCGTTGGGCCTGCCTGACCGGGCAAGCCTGCAAAAGCCTGCGAAAAATCCACGCATTGCAGAGAGAAATCCTCCGCGAGCACGCGTATCCATTGGTGCAGGGCGGCGTAGTCCGCGCAGGCGCGTGGTAAATCAACGCTGCCCAGCAGGGGGAAGGTTATGGGCGCATGCACGGGAATGGGCACTCCCAGCACCGGGCGCACCCGTGCGCTGAAACTGTGTTGCACCAGCGCAAAAATATTGGCCTTGACTGTCCCAAGCCCTGCTCCCAACGCCAGATCGTTGAACCCGCCCATGATCAGAACCGCGTCAACGCCCGCCTGCACCACATGCTGGTGAAAGCGGGCGAGCATGCCTCCTGTGGTGTCGCCGTTGATGCCGCAGTTGCGCACGTCAATGCCCGTGTGCCGCGCCAGCAGGGTTGTCCATACCTTGGGGCGTGGAATGCCGTAGCCGTAAGTGAGGCTGTCGCCCAGACAAGCAATAATCATGTTTGTAGCGTATTCCCTTGTGGATGATCGGGCAATATTCGCAACAGGCGGCCCGCGCCAGCAGGGGCGTACGGGCAAGGGCCGCCTGCGCCCGCATCAGGCGGGCAATCCCATTTGCAGACGGATGTGGCGTACATCCGCCTCTTCAGGTTTGAAAGGATAGTTGCGGATTCCCGGCCCAGGGCGTGAGTTGGCGTAAGGGCGGTTGCAGGCCACCTCGCCGTCGCGCCCGGTGCAGCCGCAGGTGCGGAACGGTTCGCCAGTGTCAATGATGGCGTCCAGATCAGCTTTGGGCAGGCCGTATCCCGTGAGAGCGCGGCGGTCGTTGTAGGTGAAGAACCGCTCGTGGGCCTGATCGTTGTCGATGAGCCAGCGCGCCAGCTGAATGCGGCGGTACTGGTCAATGGGCGGCGGTAGGCGGTGCGCCAGAGGCGAACCCCCTTCGGGAAAAAACGAAAACAGGTGCGTGTTGCCGCCCATGTCGTGCACTCGCTGCATGGCGCGGCACATGTCCTGCTCTGTTTCGCCCATGCCCACCATAAAGTGCGCCCCGGCCATTCCCTGACCAAATATGTCCAGGCTCTCGCCAAGGCACTGCCAGTAGCGCTTCCATGAGTGCGGCCCACCGACTCCCGACCCACGGTAGTGGTCAAACAGTTCCGGCGTGGCAAGGTCAATGGCTACGCCGATCTTGTCTGCTCCGGCATCGCGCAGTTCCTCAAGGTTTCTGCGGGTAAGGATGGTGGGCGAAACCAGCATGGAAACGGGAATATCAACGGCCTGCCGCAAACGGCGGCATATCTCTGCAGCATCGCGCGGGGCGCGGCTGTTGGTGAGCATGGAAATGCAGATGCGCTTGACGCGCTCCTGACGCCGCACAATGCCCGCCACGATTTCATCAACGGTAAATGCTGGCCAGGTCACGCGAATAAAGCTTTTGCTCGTGCTTTCCTTCTTTTCTTTTGCGCCAGAGAGGCCGCAGTAGGCGCACTTGGCAGCGCAGCCAGAGCGGTAGGTCAGCAGCAGGTTGATGCACGAAAGGCAGGCGTTGCGGTAGAAGGATCCGGGGGCGAAGTCGAGCGTCATGGCTGCGGCAAGGCTCATGCGCGCAACCTCGGGGCTTTGGGGCTGTGTTTGCTGCCAGCAGGGCGGGCATTGGTTCTCAAGTTGGGTGGCTTGGCTCATATGTTGTCTCCAGCAAAAGTTATTGCGGCAAGCGTTATTGCGAGTAACATCTCGGGCAGGCGTGGCTGTGAGAGCTACCAGCCCTTTGTTCCCTCGCCCAGCAGCACCGAGCAGCATGTTTTGCGAAATTCCGCCCGTAATCCCATGCGGGCCGCCAGTGCGGCGGCCTCGTGCGAGGGCAGGGCCATCCGGTTGATGCCAGCCCGCAGCGAAAGAACTTCCAGCGCGCTGGCATCCCGCCTCGGGCGGGCGCAGCCAAGGCTTATCTGGCTTTGCGGCATAAGCTCGCGCGCCCGGATCACAAGCCCGCACACGCCGCGCGGGTCTGGCTGGCGCACGTTTTCCATGACTGTTCCGGCAAGGTTCATGTAGGCCACGATCACCAGCAGCTCGGGCGGGTGACGCGCCAGAATTTCCAGCGCGTGGTTCTCGCCCGCAAACCGCCCAAAATGCAGCCCTGCCACAATGTGCGGAACCACTGGCAGCTCTGCCGCAGCCAAAGCCTCAAGGCTTTGCTCCAGCAGTTGGGGGCCGTCCGGCAGATGGTAAACGCTGGCATAGGTTTTTTCGCTGCCAATAACGTCAAGCAGGGCCTGATCCACGCCAGCCCGGCGCAGGGCCAAAGCCGCACCGTCGTCGACCATGCCGCAGTGCACGGAAATGTAGAGGCCGGTTTCCTGCTTTATGGCAGCAATGGTGTCTGTAAAATCCTGCCACGGCACTTGCCCGCGCCCGTTGCAGCCGCCGGAAAGCAACACCCCCTGCGCGCCCTGCGCCACCAGATCGCGGCACTTTTGCAACAGCCGCTGGGGGGAGCTGACGTCAGGCATATTGAGCAGCAGCTTGCCGCCGCAGTGGGCGCATTGCTGGCGACAGTTGGCCCCGGTGATGGAAAGCGCCGGGTACTGGCCCTGCACACCGTCGCGCACATACATGCCGGGCAGATAGAACAGTATTTTTTTGCCGTGGATTTTCCACGAAAGTTCACGCGCTTCATTAAGCCGCGCACTATCCCATCGCAGTTCAGAAGGGATATCCGCCGACCACGATGAATAGTAGCCGCCGTATGTTCCAATGGCGGAGTTCCCGCAGGATTCTTCAGCTTGCAGCATAGTATTCCCTGAATCCTATCCAGAATCTGTTGATGGCCTTGTCGAGCGAGCCGGTGTGCGCCTCCCATAAAAGGCGGCGTTGGTGCGCGTGCGACAGGGCGTCGCCGTAAAAATCGGCCCATTCTTCCTCGTAGCCCAGCAGAAGGCTCAGATCACCCTCCAGAACGGCTCTGGCGGCCCAGCGACCAGCCATTTCACCTCCCATCACTGCCTGAAAAATACCGGCCCCTGTGATGGGATGGGTGTGTCCTGCGGCATCGCCTGCAAGCACCGTGTCGCCATACACGCAGGGGCGGGGCGATCCTGCGGGTATCCAGCCGCCTGTGAGGCCCAGCGGCCTGTCGGCCACAAGGCCAAGCCCGGCCATGCCGCGCACAAAGCGTCGCAACGCCCAGCGCAGGCCCGGTGTGCCGGGGGTGGGCAGCATGCCAAGGCCCACGTTTGCCACATTGCCCTTGGGGAAAACCCAGGCGTAGCCAGCGCGGATGCTTTCATCAAAATAGATGTGGGTGTGTTCCTGATGTTCCAGCAGGGGCAGGCGCACCTGTATGGACGGCAGGCAGTGCGGGCGGGGCAGGCCCAGCCAGCGCGCCACGCGCGAAACAGGGCCGTCTGCCCCGATAACTACCTTGGCCGACACGCCCACAGTGGCGCTGTTGGGCGCGGACAGCAGCACTTTGCCGCCCGCGCCGCCTTCGCGGCCAACAGCGGCGTGACCGGGAAGAATCCTCGCGCCGCTGCTCACGGCGGCGCGGGCAAGGGCTTGATCGAACATTTCCCTGTCGATCACGCAGCCGGGGGCGCTCATATCCTGTATGCAGCGGCCATGCAGAAAGCTGCGCATGCCCGTTGTGCGCTGCACGATATATTCGTCCCCCACATTGGCCTGACCAACCAGCATGGCCGGGATATATTCAGCGCAGCGCACGGGCCTGCCCACTATGCGCCGCCGCTCGGCAACAATTACGGAAGCCCCGGCCAGAGCAGCCGCTCGCGCGGCGCTTGACCCGGCGGGGCCGCCGCCAACCACAAGAACATCGCAGTTGAGTACGCGCATGGGGCTACCTCCCGGCATGGCATTGCGCCTGCTGCGCTACGCGCAAAATGGAGTGCAGCAGGCGCATGTTCAGGCTTGTCTGGCTGCGGAACTGCCCCTTATGGGCGGCCTCGCTCTGATCCAGCTCGTAGCAGGTGGTGTTTTCTATATCTATGAGAATGCCGGGCAGGCCCATGCGGTCAAAATCTTCCGCATGTTTGATGTAGAATGGCTGGCAGCAGCAGCCGATGAAGGCGGACACGCCTTGCCCCTTGAGCTTGCCCAGTTCTTCCATGAGATCTTCAAAGTTGGTTATGCAGACCGTGCGCAGTTTGCGCTCATGCCCCAGAGCCCAGGCTTCGCCCACGGAACATTCGCCGCAGGCGCGGCAGGCCTTGGTAAAGCGGAGGTCGCAATCCTTGAGTTTTGCGCAATAGGGCAGCAGGAGAGCTTGCGGCCCGGCGGCCAGCACCTGATCAAAATTGCCGTTGGTGGTGAAGATGCGGTTGCAGTGTTCAATCGGTATGCCGTGGCGGGCAATGTCGGCTTTTTCCATGGCCATGCGCAGGGGAATGCAGATGTCTTCCGCATTCATGTCGGGTATGGCGATATGCCCCTCGTTGAAAAAGTCGTGGATGATGCCGCAGAGGTGCTCCGTATTCAGGGGCTGTCCGCGCAGGGCAGCCTCAAGGTCAAAGAGGGCACGCGCGGGAAAAGACAGGAAGTCTCCGGTAATAAATACGTTTTTAAGAACTCGGCGCGGCATGTTGAGCTGCATGGTCACGCGCACAAGGCCGTAGGGCGATTTGCGCGCTCCTTGCACCACCTCTGTTTTTTCATAGGTGGGGCGCACCATGTCTATCCATTCCTGCGACTGAAAATAGGGCAGGCGCTCGGCAAGCTTGTCTTCCTCCTCGGCGGTCAGGCCGCCGGGCACGAGGTTTATGCCCATGTGCCGCTCAAAGGCATCGGCAAGGGCAGCCTTGATATCGGCGCTGGCTGGTACGCGCCCAAGCTCCCACGCCAGACAGGTGACGCGCTTTTTGACGGAATCAATTTCCTTGGCTTTCAGCTTTTCCACAGGCACGCGCAGGCATTTGAGCATGGTTTCCACGTCAAAATCCACCAGCAGCGTACCCTGGAACAGAAAGGCCGCGTCGCAGTCCGTACCGCCTGTGCCGGATATCTTGCGGCCAGCAACTTCTATGTCGTTGCGGGGGCGAAATGCTGCGTCAATGCCCATGCCGCGCAGGGCAGTGACGGTTGGCTCGCACAGGCGGCGGAACAGATTGGCGTTGGGAATGCCCACGCCAAAAAAGGCTTTGTCGCAGATAAGCTCCCAGCCGATCTGGTTTTCATCAAACAGCAGGCCGCCGCCGCCCGTGATGCGGCGGTTGATGTCGATTCCCTGCTCGCGGCAGTAGGAAAGGCGGATTTCTTCCTGAATGGACTGGTGAAAGCCCACCAGCACAGTTGCCGGTTTGAACTGCAAAAAGCGCAGCGTATCCTGTGAGCGGCCACTGCCGCGAATTTCAAGCAGCACCTCGTCAAGGGCCATGTTTTCCGCCGCCGTAAGCGGCGGCAAATCAAGCAATCGCCACTGCATATGCGCCTCCTGATCGGGTGTACGCGCCTCTTGCAGTCCGGATTACCCTTTCCGCGCTGTACACCCCGTTTGTGCTGCGTTTTGTTGTTCCTGCGCTGCCCGCCGGCATGCCACAATGTCGTTGGGGCATTACGCCTGCGCTAATGCCGTCGCCTGAACTGCTTGTGCCGTGCTGTCTGCCCTGGCTTTTGCCTCACTGGCGTGCGCCTGGAGCGAGCGGGCCACAAGCTGACTCATGTCCAGCACTTCTATGTTCACCTTGTTGCGCTTGGCATAGGTGGTCATGGTGCGCACGCACTGCTGGCAGTTGGTCACAATGGCCTGCGCTCCGGTGCGTACGGCTTCTTCAACCTTGCGCTTGGACATGGCCGCCGAAAGATCGGGGTCGATCATTTCCAGGTTTCCGCCGCCGCCGCAGCACAGGCAATGCCGCCTGTTATGCTCCATTTCCACAAGCGTCAGGCCGGGAATGCGCGCCATGACCTCGCGCGGCTCGTCAAACACGCGCCCGCCGCGCCCCAGATCGCAGGGGTCGTGGTAGGTCACTGTCATGGGCAGCTCGCCAAGGGGCAGCCTGTTTTCAAGCACGAGCTGCATGACCATTTCAGAGGCATGCGCCAGCTCGAATTCCGGCGGGTAGGATTCGCGCCAGATCTGGTAGCAGGAGGGGCAGGTAAACACGACCTTGCGCGCGCCCCGCGCCTTCACAGCCTCCACATTATGCTTGATGATGGCGGGCAGATCGGCGCTCTGGCCGGAACCCACAAGGGGGAAGCCGCAGCACCATTCATCGCCTGCCATGATGGTGAAATCCACGCCTGCGGCTTCCAGAATTTCCACAAAGGCCATAGGTATTTTTTGCGCCAGCGGAAAGTACGCGCCTACGCAGCCAGTAAAATAGACCACTTCAGCCCTGGCTTTCTGCCCGCCGCCCTTGGGGGGCTTGCGCATGTCGTCCACCCAGTCGCCGCGTTCGTCGTTGTCTTCGGCAAAGACGTTGTGGCTGTCTTCAAGGTTGGTGCGGATCATGCGGATTTTTTCCGGGGCGTCGCCCGTGCGCGAAAGTTCTTCGCGCAGGGCGAGCCACAGATTTTTAAGGGGCAGGCCAGCGGGGCATACTTCCTCGCAATCGCCACAGAGCGAACAGCGAAACACCGAAGTGCCGTATTCCTTGAGGCGTTCCGGCGTGGCCACAGGTTCGCGCCCCAGCACTTCGCCCAAGGCCCGCCAGAGGAAACTGCGGTCGCGCAGGAGCTTTTTCAGGTTGTCCATACGCACCTGAGCCGAAAGATCCGCGTCGCCCGATGCCGCCACCGCCGGACACACTGTCAGGCACTGCCCGCATTCGGTGCAGGCGTCGAGCGCCATGCGCTGTCGTATGCTGAATGCTGTGTGACGCATGATTTAATCCTTTTTGAACTTCTTGATGTCCTCTTGCAGCCATGCTTCAAGAACGTCCTTGCCGCCGTGAATGAGGGTATTGATCTGGCTCATGTCGGCGGGCTTGATCCTGTACATCCAGCCCTTGCCGTAGCAGTCGCCGTTGATGAGGGTTGGGTTGGCCTCCAGCTCTTCGTTGACTGCCGTGATTTCGCCGTCGGCGGGGCTGTAGACGGTGCCAAGCCATTTGCCCGATTCCACCTTGGCGAACTTTTTCCCGGCGGTGACGGCCTTGCCCACAAAGGGCAACTGCACAAACACGATCTGGCCTGCCAGCTTTTCGGCAAAGTCGTCCATGCCAATGACCAGTTCGTCGCCGTCAACGCGGGTCCAGAAGTGGTAGTGGTCGTAGTACAGTTCCTCGGGCATGTTGTATCCGGCAATTTCCATGATTAACTCCTTAATGTGATGGGTTAGGCCTTAGTGGCGGCCGCGAATGGTCTGAACAAGCAGGAACAGGGGAGCCGTGAACATGTGCCGCAACTGGCTGAAGGGTATGTAAGCCACCGTCAGCGCGGTCAGCACCGCATGAACGTACCAGCCCCAGCCGTAGATGCGCGCCAGCGTTGCCTGCCCAAGGGGAGCGAGCCCCAGTGCCAGCGCATGCCCGGCAAAGGCATAGCCGCTACCTTCTGGCATGCCCGTGAGGGCGATGCGCATGCCTTCAAGCACAAAGCCCGTAAGCGTGATGCCCAGCAGCAGATACAGCGCAAGCCAGTCGTGGCGCGGCGCGTTTGCAGCAGCGCTCTTTTCGCGCCGCCACAGCACGGCGGCCAGCAACAGGCCCAGCAACAGGGCAAGCCCGCTCAGATCAAAGAGGAAGGCTCCAGCACCCCAGTTTTTGTCCAGCAGCAGCCAGGGCCATTTCTGCGCGGGCGACAGAAGCGAACCCGTCAGACCCAGCAGACCCCAGACAAAGCGGAACAGGAAGGGGAAGAATATGAGCGCATGCACGGCCCAGCGCAGGGGGGATTCGCGATAGAGCCGCCGTTGCAGAAAGACATCGCAGCACAGGGCAGCCCAGCGGTTTTCCGCGCTTGCGTGCTGGTGCGGCGCGGGGCAGCCGTGGCTCTGGCCCGTTGCGGCATCCGCAGCCGTATCTGTAACCTTTTGCGGCGATCCCTTGCCCAGATTGGCGCAAGAGAACCAGAACAGCCCCATGCCAGCAAAGACCAGCACAAATATACCAAGGCCGATCTGGACGGGGGTATCCTGCACACTGAATGTAGCCGCGTGGCACCCCATGCAGAGCACGCTCTTGGGCGGCAGAATGGCGTTGGCGGCGCCAACCTTGCCGTTGCCCGCAAAGCCGTTTGTGGAGCCGCCAGCGGCAGCTGGGCCGGCGCTGTGGCAGCGCACGCAGGAGGCAGTGCCGCTGGCAAGGGTCATGGAGTGCACATTGAGCGGCCCGGAATTGATGACATAATCAACCTTGCCGTCCTTGAGCACCGGGGTAACGCCGGAAAGATGGCACGCGCCGCAGCTCACATTGCTGTGGGCATCATGGATTTTCTTTTCGTCATGCCTTGTGTGGCAGGTGAGGCAGTTGACGCGCTCCTGCCTGTTGTGAGGATACCGTGCCGCATCCTTGTGGCAGGTGAGGCAGTTCATGTCCCCGTGGGTCATGGATTTCATGCCCTCGGCGGAGATTCTGGGCATGGCCCCGGCAGGCGTGGCAGCGTTTGATTCCGGCCCGTGGCAAGAGAGGCACATAACCGGCCCCTGCGGTTCCTTGCCCTTGTTGAAGGCCACAGGCGCTGCTTGGGAACCGCCCTGGGGCTTGGCGGTAGAGATTGCCGCGCCAGCGGCAATACCACTAGCGGGAAGCATGCCCTTGCCGGTTTTGAGACCGTGGCAGGAAAGGCAGGCGGCCACATCGGGCGCTGGTTTGGGCAGGTCTGTCTGAGCCTTGTGGCATACGCCGCAGGATTGGCTCATGTCGCCCGCAGGGCGCAGGCCCTTGGCTCTGGCCTCGGGCGCGAGAACATAGTGCGGGTTGTGACAGGTAATGCAGTTGTTATAGTCCTGCGTTTTCATTACCGGTTTGCCGCCGTGCATCCCTTTTGCCAGATTATCTTCAACGTCGCCGTGGCATTGCAGGCAGGTTTCCCGGTCAAATGCCGTACTGGCGGGCTTGTTGAGTTTGTCGGCCCATGGGTGCTGGTGATCGGCCTGCTCAGCGTGGCAGTCTGCGCACGACATGTTGGCGTGGGCAGAGGCATGAAAGCCAGATTCATCAATAAACCACGTTCTGGCCGGCCTGACCTCGGCGTTCTGCTGGTCACTGGCCGCATGGGCGGGCAAGGCAGCCGCTGATAGCACGATACAGGCCGCTATCATGCAGGCCGCAACAGCATGGGCCGTCAGCGTACGGGCCGCCTGAAACATCGGGGCGGCCATGGTTTGGCCGCGTTTGCGCATCCTCAGCTTCATACGTTTCTCCTCAGCACGCTTCGCAAGTATTGGCAGCCAGCGGGGCCGCGTCTGTCAGACTGGTCAGCATGGCCTCCGCGCGGTACGAACTGCGCACCAGCGGGGCGGAAGCCACGCCTGTAAAGCCCATGGCAAGGGCCGTTGCCTTCCAGTGGTCAAATTCGTCAGGGGCCAGATGCCGCGCCACAGGCACGTGCGCGCCAGAGGGCGCAAGATATTGCCCAAGCGTCAGAAAGCGGCAGCCGTGCGCCAGCAGATCGGCCAGGGCGAGGCGGATTTCGCTCCATGTTTCGCCAAGGCCCAGCATGATGCCGGATTTTACGCGCAGACCTTGATTGGCAGCGTATTGCAGCACTTCAAGTGAAGTTTGATAGCTGGCCCCAGGGCGCACCTGAGCAAAAAGCCGCCGCACGGTTTCAAGATTATGGTTGAACATGTCGGGGCGGGCGGCGCACACCGCCTCAAGAGCGTTGCGGTCGCCCTGAAAGTCCGGCACCAGCACTTCAATGCTGGTCTGCGGGCTTGTGCGGCGTATGGCCTTGATGGTGCGCACAAAATGATCCGCGCCGCCGTCCGGCAGGTCGTCTCGCGTTACGGAGGTAATGACCGCATGGTGCAGCCCCAGCCTGTGCACGGCCTGCGCGACGTTGTCCGGCTCGGATGGATCAAGAGGCGCGGGCGATCCCTTGGCAACGGCGCAGTAGCGGCAGCCTCGGGTGCATCTGTCGCCCATGATGATGAAAGTTGAAGTGCCGCGCGAATAGCATTCGCCCTTGTTGGGGCACTGGGCCTCCTGACACACGGTGTGCAGGTTGAGGTCGGCCAGCATGTTCTCCACCGGGCGTATCCCGGCATCAGGCCGCAGGGAAACAGTCAGCCAGGCCGGTCGGCTTGCAGCCAGCCCGGTGCGGGGTGCAAAGTCGAACTCGCGGGCAAAGGCCTGTACAAAACGGCGCGAAACTTCGGCAAAATCAACCTGACTTCCAAACTCGGCAGCCATGGAGGTAATGCGTTCCGCCGGGTTGCCGCAGGGGGTAATGAGGCGGAACCAGTTCACATCGGTATTCACGTTCAGGGCCATGCCGTGAAAGGTCACCCATTTGCGCACGGCCACGCCCACGCTGGCAATTTTGCCGCCGTTTACCCACACTCCGGGGCCGTGGACACCCAGTTGCGGCTCAAGCCCGAAGGAGCGCACCACCGAGGCGATGGCTGCCAGCAGTTTTTTCATATACAGGTGCAGGTCTTTTTGCCGCAGGCGGATAACAGGATAGGCCACAAGCTGGCCGGGACCGTGAAAGGTCGCCATGCCGCCGCGTTCTACCCAGTAGAGCCCGACTCCCTGACGCTGCAACTGCTCCTCGGTCACGTGCAGATGGGCCGCCGTGCCCCCACGCCCCATGGTGATGACAGGCTCGTGCTCAAGCAGCAGGAGGGTATCGTCCACGGCGTCGCTGACGCGCGACTCCACGCGGCGCTTTTGAAAATTCAGGGCTTCGCCGTATTCGATGCGCCCCAGATCCAGCACCTCCAGCGAAACAGGCTGGTCGGGCGCGGAGCTGGCATCGGTATCTGGCTGGCAAACGGGTAAGGCGGACATGGCTGCTTCCTTGTAATGCAGAACAGATTCGGCTTGTTTACGGCGGGGGGCCGGGGAGGCCTGTACCCCGGGCCCAACGGCCCCCCGCCGGTTCCTTCAACGGCGTCAGCCCCGCTTGGGCAGGTACAAGGCCCACCCGGCGGCATCGCGCGCGGCATCGACAACAGTTTCGCAAAAGGCCGGATGCACGCGGAAGCCCTTGGCGAACTCGCGCACCGTGCATTCAAGCTGCATGGCAAGCACCGCCTCGCCGATCAGCTCGGAAGCATTGCTGCCCACGATGTGCACGCCCAGGATTTCGCCCGTGTCGGCATCGGCAACCATTTTTACTGCGCCGTCCACTTCGCCGCGCAACATGGCATAGCCGTTGATGGAATATGGAAAACCACCCACTTCAACCTCGTAGCCCTTGCGCTCGGCCTGTTCTTCAGAAAGGCCCACGGAGCCCATTTCCGGGCTGCCCCAGATGGCGCGCGAAACAAGGTGGCAGGGGAACTTTGCGGACACGCCCATGCTGTTTTCCGCCGCGCAGATGCCCATGGCAGAGGCCGCGTGGCTGAGCATCCAGCCGCCCGTGCAGTCGCCAATGGCAAAAATGCTCGGGCAGGCTGTGCGGCACTGCTGGTCAACGGATATGCCGCTATCTTCATTGAATTTAACGCCCAGAGCTTCCAGGCCCAGATTGGCGGCAACAGGTTTGCGGCCAGATACCAGCACCCTGTCGGCCTCAACGGTCTGTTCCTTGTCGCCGCTTTTGAGAGTGCAGGTCTTGCCCGCAACCTTGACAAGGGTGTGGCGGGCAATGATCTGCACGCCGCGCTCGCGCAGGGACTGGGACATGCGCTGGCTGGAATCCTGATCTTCGTCAGGCAGAATGCGCGGGCCAGGCACGGCAAAGATGACCTTGCTGCCAAGGATGCTCAGCAGGGTAGCCATTTCAACGCCGATATAGGTGGGATCGGTAATAAGCACCGAGGCCGGAGCTTCCGTCATGTCCAGCAGCTGGTCTGTGGTAAAGGCGGCCTGATCCAGACCGGGAACATCGGGCTTTGCAAGGGTGCTGCCCGTGGCGATAATGATGCTTTTGGCTTCAACCTTTTTGCCCGCCACATCCACAGAGGTGGGCGAGGTCACAACGGCCATGCCGGGGATCACTTCCACGCCGTTGTTGGCGAGCAGCGCTTCCATACCCATGCGGATATCGTTGGAAACACCCTGCTTGCGGGCCAGAACAGCGGTAAAATCCAGCTTGCCCACAGTGAGTTCCAGACCAAATTCGTCAGCCTTGCGCGACTGTTCCAGCAGGGTAGCGGCGCGTAGCCATATCTTGCTGGGAATGCAGCCGCGCATAACGCAGGTGCCGCCCATGTTGCCGCCTTCCACCAAGGCCACCTTGCCCTTGAGCTGCGAAGCGCGAATGGCCGCAGCATAGCCGCCGGGGCCGCCACCTATGACAACTACATCGTACATTGTGTTCTCCTGATCTGTGCTGGTTGCTGTATGGGCGCGCATTGACGCAGCCCTGCCGGGAATGCCCTAGAAAAGCAGCAGGGCCGGTTCCGCCAGATATTCCACAAGTGTCTTCAAAAATTCTGCTGCGGGCGCGCCGTCTTCAACGCGGTGGTCAAAGGTGAGGCTCAAGCCCATCATGGAACGGGCCACCACGGCCCCCTCGCGGATAACGGGTTTTTCCACCACGCGGCCCACGCCCAGGATTCCCGTTTCACCGGGCTTGAGAATGGGCGTGAAGAAATCCACCACGGAATGCGCCATGTTGGTGATGGTAAAGGTGCCGCCGCTCATGTCGTCGGGCGTCAGCTCGCCCTTGCGGGCGCGACCAGCAAGCAGGCGGGCTTCCCTGGCTATTTCAGTCAGGGTCAGCCTGTCCGCATGGTGCAGCACGGGCACCATCAGGCCCTCGGGCAGGGCCACGGCCACGCCCATATGCACCTCGCCGTGACGGGTGATGGTTTGCCCGTCAAAGGTTGCGTTCATGCGCGGGTGCTTTTTCAAGGCCTTTGAAACGGCCAGAATGAGCATGTCGTTCATGGAAAGGCGGAAGTCTTTGTTCTTTTTGTTGCGGGCCTTGAAGTCGTTGATGATATGCACGCAGGCGGTTACATCAGCTTCGCTCACAAGGGTGAGCTGGGCGGAGTTTTGCAGGCTGCCCAGCATGTTGTCGGCAATGATCTTGCGCATGCCTTCCATGGGCACGGAGCTTGGCTCGCTGCTGCAAACGGCGCTGGCGCAGGTTGGCTGAGACGCATTTTGGGCCGCCGCAGCGAACTTTTCCGGGTGCAGGGCGCGGTCAACATCTTCGCGCACGATCTTGCCGCCTTCGCCCGTGCCTGTGAGGGTAGAGATATCCAGCCCTGCCTTGGCGGCCACGGCGGCGGCAAGGGGCGTGATTTTGATTTTGCCGATAACTTCGTGGCGGGCCTGCACGTCGCGCTCAACAATCCGGCCTCCGGGGCCTGAACCTGCGATGCAGCCAAGGTCAATGCCAAGTTCACGCGCCAGCCGCCGCGCGGCGGGAGACGCTATCCCGCCAGTGCCAGAGGGTTGCACGGCGGCTGACGCGTTGGTCTTTGCGGGCTTGGGCGCGCCCGCTTCCGCAGTGGCGGAAGCGGGGGAGTCAGACGCGCCTTCAACCCGGGCGATTGTTTCACCAGGTTCGGCCAGGATGCCAAGCACGGCACCCACGGCCACTTCCTGTTTGGGCTGCACCACAATCTGGAAGAGCACGCCGTCGGCGGGGCTTTCCACCTTGTTGGTGATTTTGTCGGTTTCCACTTCAAACAGATCATCGCCCTGCTTGACTGCGGCGCCTTCGGCCACAAACCATTTGGAAACCTTGCCGGTCTTCATGGTCAGACCAAGTTTCGGCATGGCAAGTTCTATGCTCACTGCTGTTCTCCTGCGATGTTGTGTGTTGGGGCGGAAGGCTGCCTTTTTGCCGTCAGCCGGGCCGATGCCGTCAGCGGTAAACCATGCCGCCGTCAATAAGCACGGCCTGTCCGGTCATGTAGTCGGAGTCCGGCCCTGCCAGATAGGAAACAAAGGCGGCTACGTCTTCCGGTGTTTCGGGGCGGCCAAGGGCTATGCCTTCGCAGTATTTCTTGTAGGTTTCGCCCTTTGGGGCGCCTGTGATCTTTGAAAAGCCCTCGTCAATGGCAATCCACATGTCGGTGCCGACAACGCCTGGGCAGTAGGCGTTCACGGTGATGCCGCTTGAGGCAAGCTCCCGCGCCGCCGCCTGTGTAAGGCCGCGCACCGCGAACTTGGTGGCGCTGTACGCGCCGATAAGGGCAAAACCATCGTGCCCGGCAATGGAAGATGCGCTGATGATCTTGCCCTTCTGCTTGCGGGCCATGAATTTGGTGGCCGCAGCCTGAATGCCCCAGAGCACGCCGTTGACGTTGATTCTGAAGATGCGTTCAAACTCCTCGGGGGTGACGTCCAGCAGGGCCTTGACCTGAGCAATGCCCGCGTTGTTGATCATCACGTCAAACCCGCCCAGTTCCTTTTCCGCATGGTCCACAGCGGCAAAGACCTGCGCGCGGTCGCTTACATCGGCAATAAAGGTGGTGGCCTTGCGGCCAAGGGCGCGTATTTCACCCGCTGTGGCAGCCAGTTTGTCCGCGTTCATGTCCACAAGGCAGATATCCGCGCCGTCATTGGCCAGGCGCAGGGCTATGCCGCGCCCTATACCCTGGGCGGAACCGGTAACCAGAACAACTTTGCCGTTAATCGCCATAATCGTATCCTCCGTGTTGCCGCATGACCGGCGCAAATTGTCGCAAACCGGGCATGTCGTGGATGGCAGCACCCTGCGGGCCGCACACTGCTTGTTGCATCAGGCAAAAATTCCATCGCCGCTGGCATTGCCAAGGCCGGGATGAATATCGAAGCGCACAACGCCCACAGGCACCTTGACCGCCCGTGCGACCATGGCCGCGCCCTCGTAGCCAAAGCCGCCGCACAGCTCGATGGCAACGCAGCCGTCTTCTTCCACGGCCTTCTGCGCCGCTTCAACGGCCTCCCTGTAGGATGTCACGCCAATGGTCAGCAGTTCCACTCCGGGGGTGCGCGTCCAGCTGCGGTGCTCGGCCTTGACGCCGTTGCCTTCGCCACGCGGGCTCAGAAAAATGAATGCGGCCTTGAGTTTCATAAACATGCTCCTGGTGTTGGGGTGATCAGGCATGATGCAGATATGCCGCCTAGTTGGCGTAGCAGACCTGCGCGCCGCGCAAAAACAGCCCTCGCTGCCGGGCGTATTCCATGACGCGGGCCACATCCACCACGCGCATGGTGTCTTCTGACAATCGTATGCTGGCGCTCTGCCCGCGCCGAACCTCCACCTCGCGCTCGCCGTCCAGCGCCAGCACACAGGGGGTAAGCCCCACTGGCACATCGTCGCCCGGCAAAAGCTGGCGCACGCGGGAAACGCCCACGTCGGCAAACAGGCCGGGGCCGATTGCGGCGCGCACGCGGCAGGCAAAATCTGGGTCAAGATCAAGTGCCAGGCCGCGTGGTTCTTCGGGCGAGATGCTCATGAGCTGCCCGGCTACAGTTGAGAGGCCAATGCTGTCTGGCCGGCAGCGGGAAACGACTATCTGGCTGACTCTGGTGATGTCCCAGATGGCGCGGGAGCCAAGAAAGAGGTCGTCGTACACCGCCACATCAACCAGAGCGATATCTCGGAACTGACCGTCCACGTGCACTTCAAGCAGGCTGGCCTCGCGGCAGCCTTCGTCAATGGTTACGCCGCCGCAGGCCAGCACGCCTGCGGCGAGGCCAGCCACGGTTGCTTCGGCCATGACAGGAAAAACGTTGTTGGTGCCTGTGGAGAGCGGCAGGATGGGCGTTTTGCGCGCGCCCTTGCAGGCGGCGCGGCTTGTGCCGTCGCCCCCCATGACGATGATGACCGCAACCCCCTCCTGCTGCATGAGGGCGGCGGCGTTGACGGTATCCTCTTGCGTATTGTGCTGGTAAATATCCACCGGAGCCACGTTCACAGGCGTTTCCAAAGCTTCCAGATCGCTCAGGGCGCGCGGCACGATGCCGTAGCCCTCGGGCATATACAGAACATCACGTACCCCGGCGGCGGCCAGACCAACCAGAATGCGTCGCACCATGCGAACCTTCTCCTGATTGTCAAAAACGCTGCCGTGCGCGACGATGCGGCGTATATCTTTGCCTGATGCCGGATTGGCGATAATGGCTGCTTTCACGTTGACTCCGGTGGATGTAGTGCGCAGGCCGGGCCTGCCGCAGTGCTTGCAATGGCTGTTGCAATCCCGTGTCGCCGCTGCGGGGCAGGCATTGTGCCTGTGCCTGCCCCTTGAACGCGGCTGAATTAACGCAGCGACTTGACCGCAGCGACGATCTGATCCGCGCCGGGAATGTAGGCCTTTTCCAGCGGCGGGCTGAAGGGGACGGGGCAATAGGGAGCGCCAACGCGCACGATGGGCGCGTCCAGATAGTCCAGAGCTTCCTCGGCCACCATGGCGGCGATTTCCGCACCGGCTCCGGCGGTTTTGACGGCTTCGTGCGCAACCACAAGGGCGTGGGTTTTCTTGACGGAATTAAGGATGATGTCCTTGTCGAGCGGCACCAGACAGCGGGGGTCCACCACTTCGGCGCTGATGCCCTGAGCAGCCAGGGTTTCTGCGGCCTGAAGGGCGGAGTGAACCATGAGTGACGTGGCCACAATGGTTACGTCCGTGCCTTCGCGCTTTACTTCGCCCTTGCCAAGCTCAATGGGTGTGGCCTCGTCTCCCACTTCGCCTTCCACGCCGTACAGGATTTTGTGTTCAAGAAAGACCACGGGATTGTCGTCGCGAATGGCGCTGATGAGCAGGCCCTTGGCGTCTGCCGGAGTGGAGGGAATGCATACCTTGATGCCGGGAATGTGCATGAACCATGCTTCAAGGCTCTGCGAGTGCTGGGCCGCAGCGCCCACGCCAGCGCCCTGAGGCATGCGCAGCACCATGGGCACCTTGGCCTTGCCGCCAAACATGTAGTGCATCTTGGCGGCCTGGTTGAAGAGCTGGTCAAAGGCGACGCCGATAAAGTCCACAAACATCAGCTCGGCCACAGGGCGCAGACCGGCTGCGGCGGCACCGGCGGCAGCGCCCACAATGGCGCTTTCCGTGATGGGGGTGTCGCGCACGCGGCGTTCGCCAAATTTGTCAAAAAGGCCCTGAGTCACGCCAAAGCAGCCGCCGAACTTGCCCACGTCTTCACCGATGATGAACACGTTCTCGTCCCGCTCCATCTCCTGACGCATGGCATCGTTAAGCGCCTGCAGGTAGGTTTTGATCGCCATATTTTTCTCCATTCTGAAAAATCTGAAGGTGGTTTCCGCAATTTCCGGCAAACGCTTTAGGCGTACACGTCTTCCAGCAGGTCTTCCGGCTTGGGGAAGGGGCTGTCTTCCGCAAACTTGACGGCGGCTTCAATTTCAGCGGCCACAGATGCGGTGATGGCGTCCAGTTCCGCCTGCGTGGCGGTGCCGGACTCCACCAGCTTTTTGGCAAAACGCGGAATGGGATCCTTGGCCTTCCATTCTTCCAGTTCCTTTTCGCTGCGGTACACGCAGGCATCGCCCTCGAAGTGGCCGCGCCAGCGGTAGGTCTTGCATTCCACAAGCGATGGCCCCTGGCCCTTGCGCGCGCGTTCCACGGCCATGGTCACGGCTTCGTACACGGCGAGTACATCGTTGCCGTCAATGACAACGCCGGGCATGTCGTATCCGGCGGCACGGTCGGCAATGTCGGTGATGGCCATGGATTTGCTCTGCGGGCAGGAAATGCCGTAGCCGTTATTTTCATTGATAAAGATAACGGGGAGCTTCCAGGCGCTGGCCATGTTCAGCGATTCCTGCGTGGTGCCCTGGTTGGACGCGCCATCGCCGAAAAAGCAGGCGCATACGCCCTTGGTGTCCTTGTACTGGCAGCTGAAGGCCGCGCCCACGGCAAGAGGCCCGCCGCCGCCCACAATGCCGTTGGCGCCAAGAATGCCGATGTTGAAGTCGGCAATGTGCATGGAGCCGCCCTTGCCCTTGCAGTAACCGGTGGAACGGCCATAGATTTCGGCCATCATGAGCTTGAGGTCGCCGCCCTTGGCCAGGCAGTGCCCGTGGCCGCGGTGGGTGCTGGTGATCATGTCCGTCTGCTTCAGCGCGGCGCACGCGCCTGTGGCTACGGCTTCTTCACCAAGGTAGAGGTGAACGAATCCGGGTATTTTGCCAGCTGCAAAAAACTTTTGCAGCTCGCTTTCAAAAAGGCGGATCTTGGTCATGGTGCTGAACATTTCCAGCAGAACCTTTTTGTCGGGATGTTTCATGGTACTCTCCTCAGATTGCTGATTGTGGTGCCGACTCAGTCAATATCTACCGACACGGTCAGGGCCGCGCAGGCCAACACGATGTCGCTGCAACCGGGGCTGAAGCAGGCAACTTCAAGGCCAGGGGTGCGCAAGCCGCCCGTAACGACTTCAATGCTCTTTTCTCCGATGGGGATGGCGGCAAGCACTGCTTCCTTGTCCACCAGATCCGGCTCTGGCACGGCAATACGCGCATGCACATGCACGCCCTGAAACGAACCGCGTCCAAGTATCTCCACCAGGCCGCACAAACAACTGCGCGAAATGGCGTCCTTGACTGCCCGGGTGGAGGCCTTGGTCATGTTTGCGCCGTGCAGATCGGCCCCGGTGCCCAGTTCAACCACGTAACGTTGCAGCATTGGATTCCTCCGCTGGCTAGCCCAGCATGCGCACGGGCTGTTCAAGCATGTCCGCAAGGGTGCGCAGGAAGCTCATGGCCGGGCCGCCATCGGTGACCATGTGGTTGAAGGTGAGGGAAAGGGTCATCATTTTGCGCACGCAGACCTGACATTCAAAGACGCCCGGCTTTTCCACCACGCGGCCAACGCCGAGGATGCCTGTTTCCGGCGGATTGAGGATGGGGGTAAAGCCATCCACGCCAAGCATGCTCACATTGGAAATGGTAAAGGTGCCGCCGGAAATCTCGTCCATGGAGAGGCCGCCCTTGCGGGCACGGCTGGCGGCATCGCGCACCTTGGCCTTGAGTTCTTCAAGGCTGAACGTGTCCGCATTCTTGACGTTGGGAACAATGAGGCCCGTATCGAGCGAAACGGCGATGCCAAGGTTCACATGTTTGTGCATGTGGACGCCGTCTGCCTGTAGGGTGGTGTTCATGACGGGGTGCTGCCTGAGTGCGCGGCACACGGCAAAAGCGATGATGTCGTTGAACGAGAGGCGGTATTCCGGATCTTTTTTGTTGCGGGCCAGCATGGTGTCGCGCAGGGCAACCATTTCAGTAACGTCGGCTTCCACAAAAACGGTCAGTTGCGCCGCGTTTTGCAGGCTGGCCTGCATGTTGTCAGCTATGAGCTTGCGCAGGCCGTCCATGGGGATGACTTCGTCCGCATCAGCCTCAGGGGTGGAGCAGGGTTGCGCCGGGGCGGCGCTGACCGGGGCCGGGGCTTTTGCGGCTGCTTCGTGGGCGGCGCGAACATCCTTTTCTGTAACAATACCGTCGCGCCCTGTGCCCGTTACCGTTGCCAGATCAACGCCCAGCTCTTTGGCGGCCTTGCGGGCTGCGGGCATGGCGCGGACTTCTCCTTGCGCCGTGCCGGCCTGAGCATTCTGCACCTTTGCTCCGGATGCTGCGGGTGCCGGGGAATCGGCAGACACTGCCGCTGCGGCACTGGCGGCCGGTGCGGCCACGGCCTCTCCCGATTCGCCGATGATGCCGATAACCTGCATGACCGGAACAACCTCGCCCTGCGGGCTGACAATCTGCAAAAGCACGCCGCCTGCCGGAGACTCGACCACGTTGGTGATCTTGTCTGTTTCCACTTCCAGCAGAGGTTGCCCCACTGCCACCGCACCGCCTTCGGCCACAAGCCAGCGCGCTATCTTGCCTGTTTTCATGGTGAGGCCCCATTTGGGCATCTGCACTTCGTAGGCCATCCGCTACCTCCTTGCGCCGATGTGGCGCATGCGTTTATGCCTACTGGATTGCAACTCTGATACCACTTTATAACAGGTGATAATAAATGAATAATTTAAAAAACACTTTGTGTGTGTATTTGATAGTGTTCCAAAATCGAACATAACGCTGTTCTGTAAGACCAGTTATGATACACTACAATATACAAAAAATTCATGGAGTTGTTTTTTTAGACATAATATGAATGTAGCCATGCGCAAAGAGCTATTCCATTTTTTCACGGACGGTGCTATTGCTTAAAACAAAGCTGCGGGGTCGCATTATTCAGAAGTGGGGCAGGTGGCCTTTTTAAAGTGGAGAGGCCAGCGAACCGGCATGCTTGTTGAGAGGGCGTGCGCGCCCGGGAGATAAGTCATGTATGTTCTGCAAAGAAATGGCGATGTCTTTGAAATGCGGCAGGAACCCCTGCTGGCGGAAGGCGTCAACCGCACGGGGTTTTTGTTCAACAGCTATAGCGGCGCACCAAGAGCGAATCGGCGGGAAACCTGGGAATCCTTTATAAGAACCGGCAGGATTGTTGATGACAGCCTGCCCCGGCCCATTGCGGCCTCCTGGATGCGTTGCCGCGATCTGGGGGTGGATCCGCTGCTGCCCAAGTGCGCGGAATTTACGCCCATGAGCCAGATCAACGCCCAGGCCGAAATATACGCGGAGCTGGCGGCTGGCGTGGAACGTCAGGTGTATGAGCAGATCAAGGACAAAGGCCTGCTCATGACGGTATCCGAGGCCAATGGCCGGTTGCTGCGCACCTGCGGCAACAAGGAGGTGCTGCTTCAGGCAGACCAGCTTTACTTTGGCCCTGGCGCGGTATGGTCTGAAAGAAGCGTGGGAACCAACGCCATAAGTCTGGCCCTTTCTGACGGCATGCCAGCGCAGGTTATGGGCGAAGAGCATTTTTGCAGCAGCCATCAGGCCTGGGGCTGTTCTGCCGCGCCCATTTTCACGCCCTTTGGGCAACTGTGGGGCTGTTTTGACATTTCCGGGCCAACCAGCGCCGATCACCGTCAGGCATTGTGGCTGGCCGTTGGCGCTGCCCGCGAGATAGAACGCCTGTTGCTCAACGCCTCTCTGAGCAGCATGGAGAACAAATCCCGCACGCTTCTCAGTACGCTCTTCAGTTCCATGCCCATTGGCGTGCTGATGGTGGATGAGGGCGGCATCATCACCTATGCCAATGCGCAGGCGGAGCGCCTGCTGGGCTTTAGCGGCGATGTGCGCGGCGGGCGCGCCGAGGCTTTTTTTGACTACACCCTGTATGCGCGTCAGCAGGCGGAAAAGGGCGGCCAACCCGAGGGTGTTCCCCTGCGTTGCCTGACCAATTCTTCCCTTACAGCCTGCGCCATGCCCTTCATGACGGGCAGGTCAGAAGCGCGCTACACTCTTGTGACCCTTCAGGCCGGAGTAGAGACCTGCCCCGCGCCCATTGCCCCTGTGCCGCATATTCCGCGCCGCGAAGGCACACGCCCCTTTGGCGATATTGTTTACCGTAGCGAAAAAATGACCCGCACAGTTGAGCAGGCACGGCATATGGCCAAAAGCCCTGCGGCGGTTTTGCTGCTGGGCGAAACGGGCACGGGCAAGGAACTGTTTGCACGGGCCATCCACAAGGCCAGCCGATGTTCCGAAGGGCCGTTTGTGGCCGTGAACTGCGGGGCTTTGCCGCGCGAGCTTATCCAGAGCGAACTTTTTGGCTACGAGCGGGGAGCCTTTACCGGAGCAGTGGAAAAGGGGCGTCCCGGCAAGTTTGAACTAGCCGACAAGGGGACTCTGTTTCTGGATGAAATTTCTGAAATGCCGCTGGAAATGCAGGTCAACCTGCTGCGGCCTCTGGAAGACCGCTGCGTCACACGGGTGGGCGGCAAGCAGACCAGAATGGTTGATTTCCGGCTGGTCACGGCCACCAACCGCAATCTTGACGAACTGATGGCTTCGGGCGCGTTTCGTGAAGATCTGTTTTACCGCATCCATGTGCTTGCCCTGGAGATTCCCCCTTTGCGCGAACGCAGGGAAGATATCGCGGTCATTGCAGAATACCATTGCAAACGCCTGTGCCGTACCTATGGGCATCCTTTTGGCGGTTTTTCTGCCGAGGCTTTGCGCGTGATGGAAGATTACGACTGGCCCGGCAATGTGCGCCAGCTTGTGCACAGCGTGGAATTTGCCGTCAACATGGCGCAGGGCGGCTGTATTTTGCCCGCACATCTGCCTGCGCATTTGCAGCCTTGTGCGGATGGAACAGACGCCGCCAGCGGGCAAGCGGACGGGCAAGCCGCGGCGGCCCTGCCCGGAATGACCGATTTTAACCTGGACAATCAGGAGGCCAAGGTCATCCGCTGCGCATTGAAGCATTATAACGGCAACATGCTTCAGGCCGCAAAGGCCCTGGGCATCGGCCGCAACACCCTGTACGCCAAACTGCGCAAGATTGTTCCCGAAGGCTAGTCTTCCACAATAGCCTGTCAGATTACCACAACCCGGCCTGCTCTGAACCGTAAGCCCCACTTATGGGCGCATATGGTCTGGAGCAGGCCTTTTTTATGGCATCTGCGTATGCCTTGGCCTGCATTTTACCGTCTAGTGGCTTGCTGATTCCTCTGTTCCACTTCCGCCCACGATAGCCTTGCCTTGTTCCACTTCAGAACAGTGTCAGCGGCTGCGGTATGCCTGTCTGCATGTGCAATTTTTCTCGATTGAGCCAGGGCAAGGCTTGCCGGGTATGTCCGCTCATCCGCTGCTGGCGCGGATTTTACGGCATGACCTGTGCAAAGAAGGAAGCATTCGGATTCAACATCTAACAAGCGAGGCAGTTATGGCGGAAACCATGCAGGCGGCAGTTTGGCACGGCAAAAAAGACATCCGCGTTGAAACTGTACCCGTTCCCCCCGCTCCGGCTCCCGGTTGGGTTCAGATCAAGGTTGATTGGTGCGGCATCTGCGGCTCGGATCTGCACGAATACCTGGCTGGCCCCATATTCATTCCCACCGAGGCCCCGCATCCGCTTACGGGCAAGCAGGGGAGCGTCATTCTCGGGCACGAGTTCAGCGGCAAGGTTGTGGCGGTGGGCAGCGGCGTTACCAATGTCAAGGTTGGCGACATGGTTGCGCCAGATGCCTGCCAGCACTGCGGCGAGTGTCAGCCTTGCCGCGAAGGGCGCTACAATGTTTGCGAAAAGCTTGCCTTTACGGGCCTGCACAATGACGGCGCATTCGCCCCCTATGTGAATGTGCCTGCGGAATTGTGCTTTATCATGCCCGAGGGTGTTTCGCCCGAGGCCGGAGCAGTCATGGAACCCCTGGCCACGGGCTTTAAGGCCGTGCGTATGGCGGGCAGCATTTTGGGGCTCAATGTTGTGGTGCTTGGGGCGGGAACCATCGGCCTTGGCACCATTATGGCAGCCAAAGCCGCTGGCGCCGGCAAGATTATTGTGCTTGAGATGTCCCGTGCGCGCATTGCCAAAGCAATGGAGTGCGGGGCGGACATTGTGGTGAACCCCAAGGAATGCGACCCTGTTGCAAAAGTGAAAGAACTGACCGGCGGCTCCGGGGCTGATGTTTCCTTTGAATGTATCGGCAACAAGCACACAGGGCCGCTGGCCATAGATGTGCTGCGCAACACCGGAACGGCCATCATCGTGGGTATTTTTGAAGAGCCCAGTTCTTTCAACTTTTTCAGCCTCAGCGGCACGGACAAAAAAGTCATGGGCACGCTGGCCTACACCATTGAGGATTTCAAGGGCCTTGCCGCGCTCATGGCCAAGGGCGTCATCAAGGCGGAAAATCTCATCACCGGCAAGATTGAGCTGAAAGACATCATGGAAAAGGGCTTTCTTGAGCTGATCAACAACAAGGACGAAAATATCAAGATACTTGTGCGTCCCTGACGTGCCCGACGGCGCATCTGAGGGATAATCCTGCTGTTTTGCCACAGTTATTTATGCGCGGCAGGATATGAAAGAGGGGTTGCGGAACGGTCCGGAACCCCTCGGTTCGTTTATGCACCCATGCGCACCAGCATGCGGTCTGGCAGTTTGTATGGGTATTAAACGTTGGCTGTTTTTTTGATCAGTCCGGCATGGCTACAGGTAAAATGCCTTGCGGGTATTCAAACCAGATTGAAATTTGCAATTGTGTTGCCACGGCAACATAAAAATAATGATTTTAGAATATGAATTTTCTTTTTAACTGCACGATGGAGGAATAAGCATGTCTAATATCAGCGCGACATATCTTGGTAATCTTCAGATGGAACTTGTTCATAATCTTAGCGGCACCAAGATTTATACCACGCCAACCCCTGAGCATGGAGGGTCAGGCAAGGCATTTTCTCCCACTGATCTCTGCGCAGCCGCATTGTGTTCATGCGCCATGAGCATGCTGGCAACATATGCGGAAAATCATGGGTTAGATGTGACCGGAACAACACTGGAAGTTTTTAAAGCCATGACAACCGAGGCGCCCAGTCGCATAGGCAGAATCGAAATAGTTTTCAACATGCCCAACCGGGGATTTAGCAGCAAGGACAAGATGGTAATGGAACGGGCAGCAAATACCTGCGGCGTTCATCACAGCCTGCATCCAGATGTTGAGCAGGTATTTACCTTCCGATGGAACGATTAGATCTTTTGCTCTGTATGGAGTGCCTGAAATGCTGGCTGCCGTGGCCATGCCCCTGACGGGTAAAAATACGGAACGTTCAGCATCTGCGCCAGATTCAAGGGATACAGTCCAGGTTTTGAGAGTCGGTCCGATGTGTCGGGCCGGGACGCCATGCTGGTTCATAGCCGTGTGCGGGCGAGCCATGTCAATGGATTTTTTGTGCAGGTTGAGCTTGGCGCGGAGTTTTTTGCTCCCAAAGTTTTTCCTGCTTCGGCGGTTTCAGTTTTGGTCTGGAATTTTAGCGGCTGTTTGCATGATTCATCCATGCCATTGGGCTTGGCGTTCTCCTCTACCGAGCTATGTTATATGCGCTTCTAATTATCCCCTCCACGAAGTATCCCATTGAAAAATAACTGTTCCTGACTTAGATAGAGAAAGGAATAAAGCAGGTTGCCGCTCTGGATCAACTGGGGTGGCACTGCTTTGCTTTGTGCATAAATAGATAGCGCAATCATGCTGCGTTTTAACCACAATCTCCCCCCGAAAGTGGCTTTTGCGACGGCGCAGGACTAGCTGGAGTATCAGATAAGCTTTTCGGAAGGTATTGAGGAAAACGCTAAATGAAAATTGCCGATATCACCTTTGGGATGCCCAGGAACAAGGCGGCTCAGAATCCGGCGGGAGCTGCTGCCGCAGGCCAGCCAGCCATGTTGCCTTCGAGCCTCTCCGCTGCTGGCAATGCCATGCCGTGTTCATCCAGTTTGCTCGGCTTGTCTGACAGATGGGCCAGCGTTGAAGCCCTGTTCTGTTCCGTTGCGGAAGAAAATCCGGATAGCCCCGCCCTTTCTGGTGGCGGAATAAGCCTGAGCTTCAAGGAACTGAAGAATTTTTCCGCGCGTATAGCGGCCTTTGTGCAGGCGCAAAACTACGGGCCGGAAGTGGCAGTGGGGGTGCTGTGCGAGCGCGGCGCCATGTATCTTGCCGCCGCCATTGGCATCATGCGGGCCGGTGCGGTGTATGTTCCAGTGGAGCGTGAACTGCCGCGCCCCAGGCAGGAAGCCCTGCTCAGACTCGTGCGGTTGCTGGTGACGGACAGGGCTTCACTGGCCGAAGCGGAATACCATCGCTACCGCAACCCCAATATTGCCCACGTGCTTTGCCTGGACGCGCCAAATTTTGCGGATGCTCTGGAAAGTGGCGGTCTGAGCAGCACGGAATACTGGGAGCACCTTGCAGAGCAGGGCAGCGATCACGGTTGGCTGGACGATGTGGATGCTCGTTCTCTTGATCTGCCGCAGCTTGAGCGCATGGCGAACAGCGTGCTGCAAAAAACAGGTCTGCCCCCCTACCGTGGCCCCGGCAGCACACAAGGAAGTGCACAACCAAGCGGCAAGAGCGTGCTTGATATCGGCAGCGGCTCCGGCGTGGTGGCGCAGGCTCTGGCCTCTGCCTCCAGCCGATATGCGGCGGTCGAAATTGCCAGAAATGAACTGGACAGGGTGCAGGCCTTGCCTTGTGACGCTTCTGTAAGCATCCATCGCATGGAAGCCATAGATATCTGCTTTTTAGATGAGCGTTTTGATCTTGTGGTGCTCAACGGCGTTGTGGATTGCTTTCCCGGTTACAATTATCTGCGCAGGGTGCTTGACCACGCTGTAGAGCGCCTCACGGAAGGCGGCAGCATTTTTGTTGGTGCCGTGCGCGATATGGACCGCAAGGACGACCTGAGGGCAGCCATCAGGGAGCGTGCCCTTGCCACGGGCGATCAGTCGGCCTTGCTGCGTTTTGAGGGCTCGGCAGAGTTGTTTGTACCACGGCGTTTCTTCAGTGCCTGGGCGGCAGAATGCCCATATCCAGTTGAGGTGAAATTTTCACCCGCTGCGGCCTCTGCGCCCACCGCCAATGATCAGGCGGATGCCTTTCGTTACGACGTGCAGATTTGCAGAAGCGCTCATGATGCCAGACCCCACGGAACCAGAGCCATGCGAGAAAGCTTTGGCCTGAGGGATCTGGAGACCTGCCCAGTTGCCCCGCTTGCGGCAGTCAGGCCGGACGCAGCCGCCTATATTGTCTACACCAGCGGCTCCACAGGGCAGCCCAAGGGCGTTGTGGTGGAACACCGCCACCTCCTGCACATAATCCATGCCCTGCGGGAATTCTCAGAAGGGTGCAGCGCTGTGGGGCTGGTTGCGCCGCTCTCGTTTGATGCGTCCATCCAGCAACTGGCGGTTTCGCTGTTTTGCGGCAAGCCCTTGTATGTCATGGCGGACGATGAGCGCAAAAATCCTGCGGCATTCTGTGCCTGCGCCCGCAAAAGAGGCATTGACCTTTGCGACATGACTCCGGCCTTTTTTAATGTGCTGGTGGATTATTTACAGGAGCGCCACCAGCCCCTGCCGCTCAGGCGTGTGCTGCTGGCTGGCGAGGTGCTGCGGCCAGATGTCATTCAGAAATTTTATGCCATACCCGGCAACGAAGAGGTGGTGCTGTTCAATGTGTACGGCCCCACAGAATGCACGGTAGACAGCAGTTCCTTTCGCATTGACCGCGCCAATCATGCGGATTTCACGGCCTTTCCCATTGGCAGGCCGCTTGAAGGCGTGAGTATTTTTGTGATGGATAAACATCAGCGCCCGGTGCCGGACTCTGTAACCGGAGAACTGTGGATCGCGGGCGCGGGCGTTTCGCGCGGCTATCTGAATGGCGTGAGCGCCGATGCTTTTACCGAATATGCCGGTCGGCGCTGCTATCGCACTGGCGACAATGGCTTTATTCAAAACGGCCTAGTATACTATCGGGGGCGGGAGGATCAGCAGGTCAAGATCAGGGGCAACCGGGTAGAGATCGGCGAGGTGGAAAAGGCCTTGGGGAGCTTTCCTGGTGTGCGGCAGGTGGCCGTGGTCGCGGATTTCTATCAGGCTGGCAACGACAAAAGTCTTGCCGCCTATGTAGTAGGAGCCGTGAATCCGGTGGATTTGCGCAGCTATCTTGAGCAGCAGTTGCCACCCTTTTGTGTGCCGGACTATATTGTGCCAATGCTGGAGCTGCCCCTCTCGCCCAACCGTAAGGTGGATAAAAGGGCACTGCCGTCCCCGCTGGGCAGGGCAGAGGCCATTGCAGGGCGCTGCCCGCAAGGGCCAGTGGAGCAGACGCTTGCCGCCATCTGGAAGCGGCTGCTAGGTATGGATGTAGGCGATGCGGAGGCCAGTTTTTTCAGCATGGGCGGGCACAGCATCATGGCTGTGCGCCTTGTTGCCATGATTGAAAAAGAATTGCGCGTCCATATTGCAGTCAATGAACTGATGGCACATTCCAGCATTGCACGGTTGGCCGAACTTGTAGAGGGCAAGGCTGGGGGGCGCACTAGCCCCATTATCAAGCTTTGCCATGGTGAAGGCGGCAAAACCCTCTTTCTGTTTCATCCAGTGGGCGGCAGCGTGTTTTGCTACAGCGATCTGGCCCGGCTGCTGGATGGGCGATTCACCCTCTATGCTGTGGAGCCTGCGGGCTTTCAGGCTGAAAAAACTGCTCTGAATACGGAGCTGTACGGTGTTCAGGATTTGGCCGCGATTTATCTGGATGAAATCCTTAAGGTAGCCACAGAGAACATCGTTTTTGGCGGCTGGAGTTTCGGAGGCCTCCTTGCCTATGAGGCGGCCTGCCTGTTCGCCACGCGCGGGGGCGATCCTGGCCCGGTCTTGATTCTGGACACGGTGCTGGACAACACCAGGGCCAAACTGCTTGCAGCCAAGGATGATGTGGAACTGTTGAAAAATCAGCTCCATGAAGCTCTGGCCTTTGATGCGGGCAAACTGCGTGGCATGAACAGGTCTGAGAGAATGACGTATCTGGTGGAATGCGGCGAAAAAGCCGGACTGCTGCCGCCTAATTTCAGCCCTGCGCAGATGGAAAACCTGTTGCAAACGTACAGGCTCAACGCCATTGCCGCAGCGCGTTATGACAACCCAACGCCGTCTGATCTGCGCATTCTGTATATTCGCGCGTTGGATTTTGCCAGTAATCCCTACATTGACTTTACTGACCAGTATCAGGGCTGGAGCCGCTTTTTGCCTGAAAAAAACATCACCCTCCGCTGGACGGCGGGCACGCATCAAAGCATGCTTTCACCCGGCCTTGCTGATGGCGTGGCAAAGCATATCTGCGACCTTTTTGGGCAGCAGGGTGAAGGTGTGCCGACAGAGGAAGATGAGTGCGGAATGTCGATGGGGTGAGGTGGACATCAGCATTTCGCAGCGTGGGCACACACATGGGGGCGCTATGCTGTAGGTATGACTGGAAGGGAGTTTTTTACATACAAAAAAGGGGGCTATCCATAAGGATAACCCCTTTCATATTTGGTGGGCAGTACAGGACTTGAACCTGTGGCCCCCGCCTTGTAAGGGCATGGGTGAATGATTAATATTATGAAATAATTAACTTTATTTTATAGCGCACATGACTTTTTGAGCACTTTTGCCCCATTTCATGTGCCCACTTCATGTGCCCAAAGTCTGGGGCACACAATCCCACCTCAAGCCCGGTTCTGGGCAGTTAATCCGAGCTACCTTTGAAATACACTCTCCCGATGGTATAGCATAAAGACTGCTTGCCTCGCTGAGAATGGTCCGACGTTCTTTCCAACCAGCGAATAGCCACAGAGGGCTTCTAAGTCTCTATGTGATACCTTGGTTGAAATAAGAACTGTCCCATTATCCTCAAACGAAATTAGCCCCTTATCAAAGAGATGATCAAAGTCAGGCGTAAGAAGCAATCCATTGTTGCCATCAAGGCGCTCTGCATTGCTGCTGTCACGCCAAGGCTTGATATGGCTAGCCCGCAGCAGGTGAGCATTTGTGATGCCGGTGAAGCGGCAGCAGTGTTCTATGCCCTCTAGTCTCTCACGAAATTTGCCTTGCCCGCGGCGCGACATGATCAGGGCTTGCTTCTCAGTCGGTTTAAGTTCGGTGCTAGAGTTAATAACCTCAGTCATTCTGTCTTCCATCTCGGCACGGATCTGGTCGGCTATTGTAGGGTCTTGTGGCTGTGTAGCGGCGAGGCTTATGATGTCTTCGGCAAAATTCCGCATTGGGGCCAACAATGCCGTTGCCAGTACATCAGAAATGCCTGTGAGATACACTCCTTGCAGACCACGGCCATTCGTTTGAAGGGGAGCATATTTGTGGGGTAGCAAAGGAGCTATCGTTTCCATCATATCAGCCGGGCGGAATGGCGTAGGAATTTTGTGCCATGCTACTTTTACCAGCCACCCATCGTTATCCCAATCTTTCCCTGCCTCGCCGAACTCTACTGGCTTGTGTGTCGATAGGGCTGCGTGTGTGGCAACGCCAAGGTGTTGAATCTTTGTCTTGTAGAAGGAAAAAATGATATCTCCGACCTCAACGGCCGCCATGGTGTCATAGAAGTAGTTCTTGGCGCCGTTCTTTTTGCGTTTAGGCGACCAGAGGTAGCCGCCTGCTATTTCATATTCCGAGCTTTTATTCTGATTCACCCACCAAAAAGCCATGGTTATCTCACTTTGCTAGCGCGGTTGGCCGAAATTTCGCTCACCACATGCCGGCGGTAACGCACGGCTCTTTGACGAACTTGTTCTCGTTGCCCTGTAGGGCTTCAATGCGCTTGGCCCTAGTGCATTCCCATTTATCCACTGGATACTGCTTGTCCCAGGCCTGCATGAGTTGTTCCTGCTGCCTGCTCATGTGGTAGCGGGGGCCGTAGGAGTCTGCCATGTAGAAATATGTTCGGGCGATCTGGCCACGGGCGCGCGCCGGAGGCTCGGCCTTGCGGTCTGCGATTTTCATCTCACACGTGCCGAAGGTCGCAGGTTCACCGGCAAGCATCTGGTAGTTGAAATTTGACCGCATCGCGTTAACTGCGCCGATTGCCGGGAACAAGTTGTACATATCGGCCTGCATCAAGCGGTATTCTGGGTTGACCTTCTCGGCGCACTTGCGGCCTTTGAACTCTTTGCCCTTGTTGTCCACGCATTCAGGGGAACCCTCGCGCCATTCGGGGAAGGCCTGGCCGAAGTTTTCAGCGGGTAAGGCATGTTCCCATTCAATGCGGTCAGCGCGTTTCTCGTGCTTCGGCGTGGTGAAGCCCTCGGGCAAGGTAATGTTGCCCTGGGCATCGTAGGTCGCGCCGCAGTAAAATGTTATGCGGTGGTCTGCGTAGACCTGCGACAACATCTTCTTTGAGTGGGCAAAACTGTCGTTGGTCGTGTTGCCTGCGGCAAAGGCCAGAGCTGGGAGTAGCAGAGCGGCAAGAAGGACAGAGAGCAGAAGTTTGCGCATTACTCACCATCCTGACGTGCGGCGCATTCAAAGGTTATGGCAGCCGTTGCGCCGTCAGGCGTCGGTTGTGTTTCTATGGTCAGGATGTTTGCGCGCTTCCCCTTTTGGGCGCAGAAATCATTTGCGATCTTGATGGCATCCCGTTTGGCATCCATCTGCGCGCCATTCAAAAGGGCCTGCGTTCTTTCTATATCCACGGTGTACACGTTAGGCCGGATTTCTAACGGAGCACCGACTTTAGTGCCGCAGCCCGAAAGCGCCCAGACGCAGCAGGCCAACAGAATAAGGTTTCTCATCCTCTCCCCCAAGCTTTTTTGGTTTATCTATCAATCGCTATGCGTTGGCGCAAGGGGAGGCGATGAGGCACGCTCCACGTAAGCCCTACGACTTGTTGTCGTTGGGGTGTGCGTCTGTGTCCGCGCGGCACTTACACGACGGGCTGATAGATCCGTCGCGGCAGACAACACGGCCATTTTTGCACTGGTCGGACATGCCGCCGTGATGCGAGCAACAGCCGCGGGCAGCCTCAAGTATGCCTGGAAGATCGTCAGGCTGGAGCGTGGTGGCGCACTGGTCGGCGGTAATGGTCTGAGGTGCAGCGGTGGTGTCGGCAAAGGCCGGGGCCGCGAGAAGAAGGAAGAGGAGAGCGGTGGCGAAAGTTTTCATAAAACCTCCTATGCTCAGTGCGTAACGCGGGGAAAATAGCGTGTCAAAAATAATAGTGTACAGCTTGGTAGAGTTGTTACAAAAAAATGGATAAGCATGTATAAAATAAGGAGGGGTTGGATGAATAAATTAGAAAAAAATATCAGGAAATTTGTAGCTGATTTTTTTGATTATCTGATTGAGAAAAAACAGTGTGAAAAATTCACATCAGACACTTACCACGACTGTATCAAATCTGTTGACTTCGGAGATAATTTTTATTTGCGTTTTCTATTAGAGTGGGGCGGGAAAAATTTTTATCTCACTATCTTTAATAGGAATAAATATTTACTTGAGCTTTTTTTATGCAGAATTTTATTCAACGATGATGGAACAATTACTTGGTATCTTGATACTCCTTCAAGAAAGGAAAATTTGAAGACTTACAAAAGTAAAAATATCCCTTTGCTTGAAATACCGAGTGAAAAAGTTAAAGCCATAAAATGTCAGCAAGAAGAGCTACACTCTGGCAAAAGATTTAACAAGGTCAATAAGGGATACTTGATTGCACAAGATACTCCAAGGATAGAGGTATTTGAGCGATTAGAAGCTATTATTTATTCTGTAATTGGCAATGAGGCTATAATTTCAAACGTTGATGATTTTGTACTTGAGGGTATTGCAAAAGAAATTACTACAAATAAGAAGAGCCGCACTAGAAGATTCATTGAACCTGTCAAAGCAAGGGACGGCTATGCATGTCGATCTTGTGGTTTAAGTATTACAGTAAATGGTAACCATATTTTGCAAGTACATCATTTAAAGCCACTGATTAAAAAAGTAAAAACAACAATGGATGACCTTATAAGCTTATGTCCAACGTGTCATTTTATTGCTCATAAAAGGACACCTCCGTATACACTCGACGAACTATCTGAAATAATAAATAATCATAAATAAGATTTGTGTTTATAATCGACCGGGGGGCAAGCCGGTTGGGCTTTTTTTTCTTATTTTTGCGCTTGGTTGAGCCGGAATTTATGGAGTGATAGGCCAGAGAAAAGGGAGGGATTTATGAAAAAATTGCTTTTAGCCCTGATTGCATTTTCTCTGGCCTTTGCCCCGTGCCTGATTGCCACCGATGCCAGCGCCAAGGGATCAACAAGCGTTAAGGGCTATACCAAAAAATCCGGCACATATGTGACCTCGCACAAGCGCACGGCCCCGAATAAGACCAAGAGCGACAACTATTCGACCAAGGGGAACACAAACCCCTATACGGGCAAGGCCGGGACAAAAGACCCGTCCAAGTCAAAGAAGTAGCCATTGGGCCGCTCAGAAATGGGCGGCTTTTTCTATTCCACCTTCTTGAACTTCCGACCCTCAACCCGCACGCGCCCGGCGGCCACAAGTTGCTGAATGGTGCGCGGCATGTGCCCCATGGGTAGCAAGGTATACGACTGGGTCAAAGAGGGTTGGCATACAGAAAGGATAAGGAGGGCGGGGGAAAAGAAAAGGCCGGGGTCTTCAGCTTTGATTCATAAAGACTTGCGTTCATCGGCACTCGTTGCTATTTGAATGGTGTGCTCACTGCGAAATTGGACGTTTTTTTTAGGAGGTGGCAGAGTTGAGTAATCACGATGGGTCAAAAAATGACGAAATTGATACTCCTTTGGCAGTCCTTGCCACCGGTCATGCCGTAGGAACTACTGAAGATTTCACGCTCCTGACTTTTGTGCAGGGCATACCCTCATGGGAAGGTATTGATGGAGAAGAAATCGTAACTAAATTTAAACCCGTAGCCAACATAGCGATATCAAACAAACTTGCTATTTCACTGGCTAAAAAGATACTATCTTCGCTTAAGGCAGATTCCTAAAATGGCCGTTTTACAATTCTCTGGAGAGCGAGAAGCCATCTCATATGACGGAATTGATGGCGGAGATTCAGGGGGTGGAAATATGGAAGCACGAATAGCACGCCTTGAAAGTGACATGTCTCATGTGAAGTCTGATATTTCGGAAATTAAAGCAGACTTCAGGGAATTCAGAAAGGATGCAAGAACAGACTTCCGTCTGACATTTGGAGCCTTGATAGCTGTTGCCTTAGGCCTAGCTGGTCTAATGGCTAAGGGATTCGGCTGGATAGGGTAATCTAATCATAATCTTTGTTCTTGGGGCCGCCCTGTGCGGCCCTTTTTTCAACCCACCTGCCCCCGCCATCGGGGGCTTTTCTTTTCCCCTATTCCGTCGCTGGGTTGAGCCGATATTTGAGAATTGGTATGCATGAAAATCGAGTAGGGTAGAGCGTGAGGCGTTTGCCTCACAGTTGGGAGAAGGCTGAAACATTTGGCTTAGTGTACATAATCAATCTGGGGGAAATATGCAGAAGGTCGTTTTTTTCACGATCACCATTGCCTTTATTCTTTGTGCTGGCTGCGCCCCTCAAAAACCAATGACGCCAGAAGAAATCGCCGCAGAGCGAACCCGGCAAATGGCGATGATTACCCGTAGCTATCCTGATAAAAAGCCAGAAGAGGTCCTGCTTGCCTCGGCCAGGATATTCAGTCTTGCCGATGATGATTATACCGTGAGCCATTCACCGACGGCTATCCAAGCTCAACGGAATTGGATGATTTATCTTGTGATTTCCGCAGCAATGGGGACTGACACCTGGATCGTTGAAGTCACACCAGACGGGGATGGAACAAAGGTTATGGCGAGACACTCAGGCCAGGCCTCAAGTGTTACAGCAATGGCGGTGCCCACATCGAACGGTGGGATGTCCACGACAGCCGTCACCTCTCCAGCAATGCAAAATATGACGACACGCCCAGCTATCTATCAGCTATTCTTCGCTCGACTTGATAATTTATTAGGAAAGCGTTCAGACTGGGTGACTTGTAAAGACGCAAATGCCCAATTCACAGATGGGTTTCTTGATCCGCTCTGTACGGTGGCGAATGACAGAACCCCTGATGGGAAATCCTCTGCCCAGCGCCGTGAAATTGAAGAAAGGAATAAGCCAACGAGTGGTGTTTCAATTGGTGGGTAACTTTACCTAAAGTAGACCAGTTATTGGGTCGAGGAATCATCACAAAAATAATATTAATTTGGGGGGATGCATGATTAACTACTTTGATGATGAGGATAAAAGGCATTGGCCATGGAGAGCTGTCCAAATATGGCAGATATTGGTCTCCAAGGCCGTTAATAAACAACTCATGACCTATGGCGAGCTTGCAAATATCCTTGGGTTTGATGGGGCTACTGTTCTCGCACATCCATTGGGCCATATTGCTGTTTATTGTGAAGAAAATGACCTTCCACCGTTAACATCACTTGTTATCAACCAAGGTGGAAAGCCTGGGGACGGGTTTCCCGAAAATGGGAAATATTCTTCTCCTGATGAAGCAAGGTTTAAAGTATTCACTGTAAAATGGTATAAAATTGTCCCGCCAACGGCTGAAGAATTTGCAGAGCTTGGAAGCGGGTTCGAAAGAAATTGATTAAAAACAGTTGATGGAGGATTGGCGCTATACTTTTAGCCAGGATAGAACGGCCAGCCATGGATAAGGCTGGAGGACCCCAGCCTTATCCAGTTAAAGAAGACCTATACAATCGGGAGTCGCAAAAAATTCCTCGTCAGTTCCATGCCTCCTGCAGCCTCGCCTTTTCCCGCAGGTTCTTTGGCGTGGGCCTGTTCTCACGCCTGCGCGCTTTTACCCTGCGGATCACATCCTTAGGGGCAATAAGCATGCTGGGCTTCCTTTCTTCCTGCATGCGGGTATTCCAATCCTTAAGCTCCTTGAGCATTTCCTTCCTACCCGCCGGGTCTCCTGTATCAAACGTCTTCAACGCCAATGCAGTAAGCTCATCAAGCTTGTCGTCGCGCACCTGCTTTGAATGCTGCGAGGCGGCATAGGCGTCATAGCTCTTTGTGCTGCTGACAGGCTGGAAGCCCAGCATCTTGCCTATGGCCTCGCTTGACGAAAGTTTGCGCGCGCCATGTGTGCCAGGGTCATTTATTGGCCGCCCCGACATGGTTGTTTGCCCCTGGGTGTAAAGCCGCCAAGCCTGCATGCCGCTCTTGAAGGCAACAGGCATAGCCTCCTCGATCATTCTCCAGGTATTTCCTTTGCTGTGGGCCTCAATCATCTTGGAGGGCTTTTCAATCAGCAAATCGTAGGGGATGCCGATTATGTCCCCAATGCTCTGGGTAAGCACATCCTTAGGCGTCTTGCCCTTGGCAAGACCGTTTGTGATTGGCGTTTCCATTTTGAGCGAGCCGCCTATGTTCACCCCGGCCATAGCAGGCGTACCGTAACAAACCGCATCACGCAGTAGGTTGTTATTGGGCAGCCAGGAGCGCAGCTTTTCCGTCCAGTCATCATCGTCGCCAGTGGCCGCCTGACACAGGGCCATAATGGTTGCATAGAAGGGCAAAGCGGTTACGCCACCAAGGGCCATTGTGGCCCCCAGGCTTTTCGCTACAAAGGCCGCACCTTCTTTGCCTTGCGTCCCCAAGGCCCAAGACCACATGGCAATCATATTGTGCGTGAACGTGCGGAACGTATAGAGCGAAGCCATTGAGCGCCCAGCGGTGTTGCTGCGCATGAACTCTGGCAAGTTTGACTTGCCGTAGACGAAGTGAGCGTCGCGCACCACATCCGTGGCAAATTCTTTCGCCTGGTCATAATTCGCCTGTTCGCCCCTGACGCCATACTTCTCTTTTGCCTGCTGCTTGAGCTTTCCGCTCCGGGCAGCGCGGAAGGCAGCCAATGCCAAACTGGCTCTGTTGAAACGTTCTACTTCGCTCATGGGCAGGCCCAATACCTTGGTGAACTTGTTCCAGAGCGTCGCACCTGTGAAGCCCTGCAAATGTCCGCGCACTTCTTCCATGAAAGCGTCGGTGATCACGCTTTCGCCGTAAAGTTCGTGCACGAGCTTTGCTTCTTCGTCCGAAAGACCTTTACCCTTGCTGCCTGTCACCCGGTCAATGATTGCTTTTTGCGCGCCATCGAGCCAGAGGCGGCCGCCGCCGGTTACATCCATCTGCAAGCGCGGAACACCCACCACAAGGTTCTGAGTGGCGTTTACAAACGCCGTTTTGATCGAGCCGCCAAGGTACCAAGCAAAGGCAACAGACTTGATATTCCCGGTGATCCTGTCCACACGGTCAGAGTTGCGTAGCATGTCCTTGACGTATTGGGCAGTGTACTTCCAAAGATTCGGCGTGCGCCGCGCATCAATGCCCGACAACGCCTCGCTAAAATCCTTTGCGGCCTCCATTTTTGTCAGCCAGCCATTCAGACCAGACTTGTAGTCATAAAGTACCCGCGTAATGTCCTCACGCTCAAAGCCAGGCACTCCCTTTCGCTGGATGCCATGCGCGCCCCAGCCCCGCGCCTTGAGCACGTCGGCTACACCAGACGTGAGCAATTCATTGATTTCGGCAGCGCGCTCCTTGTCCGCAATCTTCGATGTTGCCGCACGGATGATTTGTTCCATGGCCTCCGAGTCAATCGGTGCGCCAAGAATGTCATCCGGCAGGCGGTCATTCTTTCCATCCATCCAGGCCGCGTCTGGATAGTTTTTCTTCTGCTCGGCGGCAATTTGCGCGGCCTTCCTTTTGGCGAGAGTTTCGTTTGCAGCGTCGAAGTGTTGCCTGAACACGACATCCTTCCCCACTTTGGCTTGTATGAAATAGTTCCCATAGCGGTGGTGGGGGAAGTAGTTCGGCACATGACCAATGCTTTGCCGGAATTCCCTGATAGCGTCGTCGCTCATTTCAGACATGCCAGCCATGCGGTTATGGGCCCGCACCAAGTCCTCATCAAGACTCTTACGGATTTCGAGCATAGCGTCCTTGGCAGCCTTTGTGCCTTCCAGGCCGCCGAGCCATTTCTTGTACTCCCGATAAAATTCAGGGTTCACAGAAATGAGTTCTCGCCCGTTGGCCAGAGTTTCCTTGGTGACAAACTTGTCAACGCCGGAAGAGTCAATCTGCCATGCGTCGCGGCCCTCATTCTCCCAAAGTAACTTTTTCAGACTGTCCATGTCGGCAGGCTTGAGCCTGTCCTTGCCGAAAATACTCGGGACAGATTCAAGGCTCTGCTTGAGAGCAGATGACCGTTCATCCAAGCGTTGCAACTGCCGTTCATAGATTTTGGCAAAGGCCGGCGCTTTTTTGGCAATCCAGTGTGGCAGGTTGAATACACTTTGCACGAGGCTGAGGTCATCCTTCCTGAACATATGGTGGATCTCAGGAGCGTCAGCAATCTTTGTGGCACTGGCTCCCCCCAGATTAAGAATGTCCTGCACGGAAAGAGAAGCTAGAGGCTTGGTGTCAGCAGATACAGCAGACTTGACGACATCCTTCTCAGTGAGTATTTTTATTCCACGAGGGTCGGACGGAAGAACGAAGGCCCCGGGCAATTGGAGCCCGGACATGCGTCGGCTTCCCCCGACCTCTTGTATTTCCCGCAACCAAGCGGGAATTTTTGTTTTATCCGCATACAGCCTACGCCCAGCCTGAATTTCGTTTTTGACCCATCCAAGACCGCCATTAGACTTGCCATACACGCTTGAAACCTCGTTGATGGAAATGGTCCCGCGCTGCACGTCCAAATGAATTGCTGCAAGCACAGGCATCCCCTCATGCACGCTTTCCACCAAGGAAACCAGACTGTCAGCCTGAGTCGCTGACCGAAATACCATGACCGGTTCTGCAAGCAGGGCGGGCAGGCGGCGCACAAGATCATCTGGCAATCCATGCTTTCCATCGGTTCCAATTTTCTTGAGGACGGCCTGTGTCATGGTCATATTGAGCGCAGGTGCTCCAAGCTTGCGGAGAACGTCAGGCGTATGCCCCACAGTAAGTATCGCGCGCGGATTAGTTTCTCCCGATGCTATGCCGTCAAGTTGCGAGTTCCATGCATCAATGTCGTTCTGGATCTGTTCGCCTGGGTCAGATTTTGATGCATAGGCAAGATCGTCTACGTCCTTCCGCACCGCAGAGGTTTGTCCATCAATCACATGACGGCCCAGTGCGGAGAGCATGGCGTCAATGTTGTTCAGCTTCATAGAACCTTCGCGTCCAGAGACAGCGCGAACGATGCTATTCCATGCGCGGCCCAGGGCGGCAACAACCCTGCGCCAAAGATTACCCTCGGCGCGTTCAAGAAGTCCCTGCCCCCTCTTCTCGGCCAGAGCCGCGATCACTTCTTCCATTACCGTTTGCCGATCCTGCAAGCGGCTGGTTGGAGATAAGCCGTATCTGCTGGCGATGTCCTTCACCATGGCATTCTTCATGCCACCAGTGCCAAGCCAAAGCTGGTTGAGCACCCGCTTCCTGACGTCAGCCGGGAGCAGCCCGCGCAGTCCATGGTGAACAATCTGTTCATGGGCCCACACCTCAGCCGCGCGCCTTGGATCACTCAGGTTGTCGGCAACCATCCAGACCACGCCTGAGCGCGGGTCAAAAACGCCCTCGACGCTGTTTTTAGCGTCCGAATAACGCTCCCTGATCGAATATGGCAGTTCGTCAAAACCTTGCACGACACGCGACGCTGCCGCATTTTTTGTCACCTTCCCGATCTTGTCAGCAACGGCCTGCACATCTTCGAGACGCATGCCCTTTTTCCCATCAACGGAAGGAAGGTATTCGCCAGGGTTCACCTTTGAGGCCATAAGATCATTGTCGCTGTCTGCTTCATTGCTGATTACGCTGGCATCCTTGGATGCAGACAGGCCAAGCTCGTCATCGAGCTCCTGGCTTCTGGTTATGGCCGCATCCAGTTCTTCTTGCCTGTCGAAAGATTTGTTGTTCGTAAGCCACTTTGTTGCCCCATCAAGCCTGCGGTTTGTTTTGGCAATGGCCTCTTCGGTTGCCGCAATCCTGCTGGCGCTGTTCTCTGGCGAGGCTCCCTTGACGATGCGCGTCACGGCTCCTTCGGATGATGTTGTGTCGCCGGTGCTGAACGATGATTCTCCAGACAGGGAAAATCCGTAGCCCGTTGCCTTACGCCACATGGTAATATCGAAGCCGCCAGCCTTGCCGATGACTGCGCCGCTGGGGATACTCTTGTCAGACACAATGCCGACTATAGCCGCGGCTGCATCTGTAGCTTTGGTGTATCTCTTGCCGCGCAGGGTAAGCGCAAAGTTCTTCCCGGTCAGCGTTGCCGCTAGGGCTGAGTCCTTCTTTTCTGCCGCAAGCGCGCTTGTTAGGGCGGTGAGACGTGATTTGGCTTCGGCTACCTCACGCCCTTTGGCCCACTGGTTGCGATCAAATTCACGCTTCAGCACGCTCAATCTGGAAATGGTGTTGTCCAGACCGACCTTTTCAAGAATGCGTTTGTCGCCAGTGGCAGCGGCCTTGGCTTCCGCTGCGGTAAGCTCGGTAACGCTGATGTCGTCCATATCGCGCTCGGTAACGCCATTCCGCATGGAGGTGGACACAAAGCGCGCTTTCGATTCCAGAAGCTGCCACATGTAGGCATCAAAGCTGTTTTCGGTCACATAGGTGAATATCTGCACCTCGCTGTTCTTGTTGCCCTGGCGCAGAATTCGCCCTTCACGCTGTTCAACAGCTGAGGGTTTCCAGGGGGCGTCAAGATGGTGCAGAGCCACGAGCCGTTCCTGCACGTTAGTTCCCTCACCCATCTTGGCGGTCGAACCGAGGAGCACACGCACCTTTCCAGCGCGCACGTTTTTGAAAAGCTGGGCCTTTGCCTTGTCACCGTTGAAGTCATGGATAAAGGCAATTTCGTCTGCTGGAACACCCATGTCGACGAGGTTGTTCTTGATCTCGTCGTAGACGCTGAATGACCCGCGAGATGCGGCAGCCAGCAAATCATCAGGACTTGCCTCAGGCTTGGCGGCTTCGCCGTCCTGATCTTGGTTTTCTGCCTCCTTCGGGCCTTTGGCCCTCTGCTTTGATGGCACAGAGAGGTCGCAGAAAACCATCTGGGCGAGTCTGTCCTTCGATGTGGATTTCCAGATGTCGTAGATGTTGTCAGTCGCGCGCGCTACCTTGCCATTGGGGTCAGCAGGGAGCGTGTCGTCAATCAGGCGCATGTCCAGGGCAGCAAGACGCCCCTCGCTTGTGACCTTGAGCATGTTGTCTTTGCGCGGGTCAACAGAACCGCCACGTATCTTCTCAGCCCTGGCCACAAGTTCATCGACATAATTCGTGAGGGATTCGGACGGCTTTACAGACACAACTTCAGGCTTGCCGCCCTTGAGGTCAGGAAGCGGCAGGTCGAGGTCTTCCTTGGTCTTCACGTCGGCAAAGCTACGGAACATGGTCAAAAGTTCCGGCACGTTTGTGAAACGCGAGAAGCGGGTATTTTCGCGGAAGTTCCGGCCATCCGGCGATATTTCCATGCCGGTGACAGTGCGGCCAAACTGGCGCGCCCAAGAATCAAACATTTCAAGGCCGGATTCGCGCAGCAGATGCGGAGCTACATACCTGGTCATGGTGTACATTTCGGCCACGGTATTGGAGATTGGCGTGCCGGTGGCAAACACAAGGCTCCTGCCAGGGTGCAGTTCGTCGAGGTACTGCGTCTTCAGAAGCATGTCCTCAGCGCGCTGGGAATGACTATTGGGCAGACCGGCAATGCGCTGCATCCGAGTGACGTAGCTCAGGTTCTTGAAGTTATGGGCCTCATCGACAAACATGAAGTCCACGCCAAGTTCTTCAAAATTCACCTGGTTATCTTTGGCATTTTTTCCGTCTTCAAGCAGCGTGCGAAGTTTTTCTTCAAGGCGCATCTTCTGCTTTTCAAGTTGCTTAACAAGCCTGTTTTCAGAACGCCCGCGCCCAGCTTTCTTTTCTTCGTTCTCGGCGCGCAGGGCAGATTCATACTGCTCAATCTGGTCGCGGATGTGCTTTTCTTTCCGCTCCACAGAAATGGGGATGCGGCCATATGATGAGTGGGTCATGACCACGGCGTCCCAATTGCCGGTTGCTATACGGCTCACAAACTTGCGGCGCTTATCTTTTTGCAGGTCAGCCTTGGATGCAACGAGGATATTGGCAGCAGGGTAGGCCTGCAAAAACTCGCGCGACCACTGCTCAAGCATGTGGTTGGGAACGACGTAAAGCGGCTTGTTGATCATCCCAAGGCGCTTCATTTCCATGCCAGCGGCAATCATTTCATACGTTTTGCCAGCACCCACCGCGTGGGCTACCAGCGTATTGCCCTTCTGGATAATCCTCCAAACGGCACTTTTCTGGTGCGGGCGCAGGGCAAATGGTTTCCCTTCTATAGTGTCGGCAATGCCGGGCAATACAAGGTGCGAGCCATCAGCCTCATAAAGGCGCATGGCATTGTAAGTGTCGTTGTAAATGCGGGCCAATTCAGCGGCGCGCTTTTCATCCTCCAGAATCCAGCGCGAGAATTCTTCACGCAATTTGCGTTGCGCCTCGCGGGCGGCAATGGTGGCTTCCTTGTTCACGATCACGCCATCAGACGTGTCGATCAGAATTTTTGTCTGTTTCAGGTTGAGGGAGTCATTAAGCAGTTCCAGGGCGCTGCGCTCTGGCGTGCCGTACTCATTGCTAAGGCCGCTTTTTTTGACGTTCAGCGACCACTGCGCCAGTTCCTTTGAATAGCGTGCAGATACGTCGGAAGACGTTATGCCAAGGATTTTTGCCGCAAACTCTTCAACCCGTGTCGAGGGAACCCACCCGGCGCCAAGGTCAACGCGGATGTCATGCGGTGGAACATCCTGCGGCTGTACCGCCTCAAGAGCATTAACGTTTTCCTTGAACTTCTCGTCCTTTTCGGCGGCCCTCTTTGCCTCGGCAAGTTTTTTGCGGACGTTGCCCGAGAGATAGTCGTCGGCAGTTTCCCACTGGTTTCCCTTGGGGTTCTGAAAGATGGTTCCGTGCAAATCGTCAATAACTGCTTGCTCAGAAAGGCCCGTCATCTTCGCAATGCCTGGAATGTCAACGTGGCCTATATCCGCAAGCTGGGCGTGCAGGGCATCCTGCGGCGTCTCGGCATGCTCAATGATCTTGGGTTCAGCGATTGTCCGACGCGCGAAGATGTCGGCCTTTTCAGCCGTGGACTGAGCACCGTTTTTGCCCTTGGTGTAGTTGTTTTCCAGGGCTTGCAAGAGAGGGAAGTCTGGGTCTTCAGACATAGCCAGGCGGTTGGCATTGTCATTCAAAAAGCCGTGCTGCCTCACAAATGAGTCGTAGGCGTCGTTGAGAGCCTTGCGAGAATGCGCAATGCTGTCTTCATTTCCGTTCATCTGCGCCCGCAGGTTTGAACGCAGGGCATCACGAACCCCTATCATCCCGGCAATACGCGCAGCTTTCTTCCCGTCAGCAGCATATGGCTTCAGTTCGCCGTCAGATACCTGAACGATGCTGCCTTTGCCATCCAGCAGCAGCTGGCCCTCTTTGGCGTCCTGCATTTGCACATTGGCCGTTGCTTTCTGATCTTCATGGCGTAGACCTTCACTTGAAAATACACCCTCTGGGAGCTTTTTCAGCGCGCCACCCAAAGCGGCCGGCATGTCCCTGCCGTCATCCTTAAGCGCCGTCCTGCCAGGGTAGAGCTTATCGTCTGCCAGCTGCCCCAGCATCATTTCTGGGTGCGCAGAATAGTATTCATTGTTCCGCAGATGCTTGCCCGTCTTCTCAGAAACAACGTCGGTATCAACAACATCCTTCCATGCTGGGCTGGTGTTGGTCTCGCCTTCACCAAGGCGCTGCAAAAACAGGATATCCGTTGTCACGTCCGTGAGGGCATTCTTGCTGAATGATGTGCCAGGCAGCCGAATCGCGCCGAGCAGGCGCGCCTTGTCGGCGGCCAACTGGCGCATATTCATTGAGCGCCCGCTGTTCAGTGAGCCGGAAGTGGTGATAAAGGCTACCACGCCGCCCGGGCGCACAAGGTCGAGCGCGCGAGTGATGAAATAGTCGTGGATGAAGAGATTGTGCTTCGCGTAGCGGGTGTCGTGCAGTTTGTAGTCACCGAAAGGCACATTGGATATGGCCAGGTCAAAGTTGCCATCGCGCAGCTTGGCGGTTTCAAATCCCTGCGAAAGAATGGTCTGCTTTGGATAAAGCTGCTTTGCGATCCGCGCGGTAATGCCATCAAGCTCAATACCGGTGACGTGGGACTTTTTGTAAACGTCATCGGGCATCAAGCCAATGAAATTGCCAACGCCCATAGAAGGCTCAAGGACTTTGCCGCCCTTGAAGCTCATGCGCTTGATGGCATCCCACATTGCCGTGATTATTTGCGGAGATGTGTAGTGAGCGTTGGTAGTGGATCTGCGCGATTCTTCAAACTCTTTTGGCGAAAGAAGCTCGCGCAGTTCGGCTCGTCTGCGGGTCAGCGCAGGGTCAGCCTTGCCGCCTTCGGCAAACATTTCAGGCATGCCGCCCCAGCCAATATAGCGGGCAAGGGTTTTCTGTTCGTCTTCGGTAGCTGGGCGGCCAGACTGCTCAATTTCCTTGAGCGTGCGAATGGCAGAAAGGTTGTCGTTGAATTTGGCGACCTTTCCACCTTCTCCGATGTGGTCATCGGGGGAAATGCGATAATCTTTTACCCCTCGCGCCCCGGCTCCGCTGTCGGCCAAAAGTCCTGCATCGCCACTTCGCGTGCCGTCGGCCACGCTTCGGCCTCGCTCATTCCCTTTTCGATCAGCTTCTGCGCCGTCTCGTCCCGCGTGCTTTCCACGTTCGATACCTGTTCCTGAATGAAGTCCGAGAGCGCCTTCGGCCCGTCGTCCGTCAGCCATTCCTTTAGCTGGTTCGGCGTGTACTTCTTCATGTGATCCAATAACTTGGTTTCCAGAGGCTTCGTCAGGGTTGCGTATACCTGATTCAGCTTTTCCTTCATTTCTGCTCGTTCTTCCTTCGTTTGCTTCGGCATGTTCGTCCTCGTTGGCATGGCTGGATTCTACCACGCCGGGCTGATCTTCGGAAGTCGTAGTGGTCTGCGAAAGCTGGCGCACGCGCTCCAACAACTTGGAGTTTGGAAGTTTGCGGGCTTCAGCTTGCACTTCTTTAGGAAGCTGGCGAATAAGTTCGAGCCTACTTGGCTTTTTGTTTTCAGCGCTGCCGGTGGAGCCAGAAAGCGTTTTTACCTCGTCATTGGTTAGGTATTCACTCTTTCCGTTCTTATACAGCGCCTCAGGAGCATCAAACGATATTCCGTGGTCGGGTATAATACCAACGCTCTGCGAAATACGCATGCCGCCATCAACATACGAGCGAACACCGTTCCTGTCTTCGCTCACTTCCTGTCCTCGACTGTTCTTTCCAATGGCACGCCAATTGTTGCCATTTTGAGGTGCTGGTGCACTCGCTGGCCCCTGTTCGGGCTGTATTGCTCGCACTGGATCCTGTATCGTTGGAGTCGGTGCTGGTTGAGCAGGCGCAGCGGTCAACCCCTGCACGATAGCGGGCAAGGCCTGCGGCTTTTGCGGGGCCATGGCCTCCTGTGGAACAGCCTGCGGCGCGGGCATGCCAAGGGAATTAGCTGCGGCCGTTGTGTCCGAGCGGGGAGCGGCTTGGGTGTTGCTGATCTGCGCTGAGGTTGGCATTGCCTGGGGCTGAACTGGCGCGCTCTGCTGCGGCATGATGCCCAAGCCCTGCATCATCTGCGGCTCAGACTTCGGCCCGTAGGCAAGCTGCGAGCGCCCGCCCGCCCACTGTCCAATTCCGGCAGATTGGGAAGTTTGTTCAGGGAGGGCAGGGCGAGGCGTATACGGGGTTGCAATGGGCTGACCTGCATAGTCAGTTGGCGGGGCAATAGGCGCGCGCCCGGTTTCTTCAGTGCCCATGGCCATAGCCGCATTGCCCTGTGGGAGCGAAAGCAGGTCGACGTTTTCGCCCTGGTCAAGCGCAAGCTGAGCGGGTGAACGCGCCTGACGCTGCCCGTATTCGATAAGGGCTGCTTCATCGTCCTGCTGCCGTTCACGTTCTTCAAAGGCACGCACAAAGGCCTCAGTGTCGGCATGATCTGCGTCACTGACAAAAGGCTTTGGCTGCTGGCCAGCTACAACGCCTGCGGCAATAGTCCCCCGGCCCGTATCCGTGCTACCCATGGGTATGGAACCATTGCCCTGCGGCAAGGCCAATATCCCCTGTGCCATTGGCAGAGCGGGTTGGTTCGCCTGTCCTGCCGCACCAGACCCCTGCGTCTGGTCAGCGTTATTTTCCACCTGCTGCGAACGTGCGCGCAGGCGGTTGGCAAGCATATCTGCGCCTTTCTTGCCGCCAGCCATGAGCGTTGTCTGCCAGAAAGTAGCGGGGCCGATCTCCTTGAACGCTTCCAACACCCCTGGCGCGCTGTCGCGCAGACCGACATTGGCCTCTTCTTGACCCTGCCCCAACTGGGTTACTGTTTCTGTGGCAAGTTCCTCGCCGTACAGGCCGCCGACCCTCTTGATGCCCTGGCCCAAGCTTCCCCGCAAAAGGCCTTTCCCCAGCGGCCCAAGAATCTTTGCCATGAAAAGATTGCTCAGTGCTTCTGGGCCAGCTTCCCACGCACCATAGCGGGTTGCTTCGCCGTCAAACTCTGTGGCGATTTTGTCCCACTCGTCCTGTGTTGGCAGGCGGCCCAGAACCTTTTCTGTTTCACCAAGCATTTGCTGCAAGAACTGCTGCTTGGTTGCCCTGTAAGCCATAGCTCCAGAAGCGGCCATGCCTGCTGCGCCAGCGGCAACCGGCCCGGCAGGCGAGGCCAGGGCCGCAGCGCCGAGACTCGCCCCCATGGTCCCAAGGGAATAGCCCATGGAATTCATGGCATCTGTCACGCCTTCAAAGGCTTTTCCCTCATATTTCTTACCGTAGTTTGCGCGTTCCTGCTCGCGTGCCTGGCGCTCACGAATAGCGTCTGTGTCGGAAACATCCACATCGCCGCCATGGTAGGCATCCCTGAGCGTATCAGCCATCTGGCCAGGCAGCATGGTCACACCTTCGGCAATGGCCTGCGCGGAACTGCCGACCTTGCTCAAAAAGCCGGGTTCTTCTTGCTGAGGCTGTTCCTGCTGGCCGCCGAATTGAGAGAAGTCTACATTATCAAAATTAAGCAGGTAGTCCCCGGTATTCGTATTAGTGGGCCTTGGTGCTGATTTCTTTGGCATGGTATTGCTCGATGTTATTGCTGGCCCAATCCTGGGACTTGCCACTTTTGTAAGCGGATGTTGTCAGGAACCCTGATTTGAGCACTCTGTGGGATTCCATCATTGAGGCCGATTCCGCGAAGTTCTTGCCCTTGTATTGCTCCAGCAATTCTTTCGCGCGTTTTGGGGCTCGGCTGATCAGATTGAGTATGGGAGGGCATTTGGGGATCAGACGGAGGATTCTTTGCAGAGTTTGGTTGCTTGGAATTCCCAGGAGTTACCCCAGAGATTCGTTGTGTGAGCATGGATTCTGTGGCCCTCTCAGCCTGCCCTCTGGTGGCACCCATTTCCATGGCGCGCTTCACATTCCCGTCATAAGCGGCAACAGCTTGGAGTGGTGATAAGCCCGTGCCGCGCACAAACTGTTCAAGGAACGCGGCCTTACCATGATCGACAACCTTCTCACCCATTTCGTTTTCTGACGTGGCGTATTTCTGTAGGATGCTGATGTCGCCCTGAGAAAGGGTGTACCCACCGTTTGCACCTGTTGCCCGGTTCCCAGCCCCTTTTCCCTTTTGCTGCCCAAATGGGGAGTATCCGGCACGCATAGCGCCTTCATAGCCATCAAATGCCCCCACCTGCTTGCCGTCCTTCCCAAACACAATAAGCTGTGGCCCAGCGCTGTAGTCGTTAAGCGGATTCTGTATGATGCCGAGGCCTGTTGGTTTACCCTCTGCATTGTAGAGGGGAATCTGCTTCTTTGGGTCAATCCTGTTTTCAGCGTTTCCCATTTGGGTCATCCAATAGGACTTTACGGCAGCTTTGTTGAACGCCAGGTTTACAGGAACGGTTTTACCATCGACTCCGCGTAGCATTGACTGCTCGCCACGCAGCACATTGTCGACTTCACCCATAGCTTCTTGGGGGGTCATCATCTTGCCGGTATCTGTCCAGCCCCCCTTTTCATCGGAACGGAACAGAACCTTGAAGTTGCCGTCATCTGAGGGCTCAAGCTTGTAGGGCAGGGGAGAGTTGGTTGAAAGCTGCTGCATCATCGGCATAAATTTTTGCATGTCTCCCGAACCATATGCCTGCCGAACGCCAGTGGCCTGCACGCGCCAATCCTGGTACATCTTGTCGGCAGCGGCATCCATGTTCTGCATCATTTCGACTCGGCCTTTTTCGTTATTGGCTCTGTCGATCATCAGCTGACCAAACGCCTTGGAGTGCCAATAGTCTTGCATATTGGGGTTGCTTTGTATGGCGTCTATGCCGCCTTCACTGTAGGCCTTGTCAACGTTATCGTAGGCATCCTTGAGTTTGTACTTATCGTACATCTCCCACGCCCCGTCTGCTGCTTTTACAAGCCCGTCCAGGCCTCGCCCAACATAAGAGACGGCGGCGGCCCCCTTGTAGAGATCGTCCCAGATGCTACTGTCTTTTTCTGCTTTCACTCCTCCTTGCTTTGTCTGTGCAGCGGCGGCTTGTGTCGCACTGCTCATTGAGGATTGAGCCAACTCAGCAGCATTGTTTGGTTTATAAAGAGGCATGGTGATCTCCTACAGAAAGAAAGAGGCAACGATGCCTACACCGGCACCAATTGCAGTTCCGAGGCCAGGGACAACAGAACCAGCCGTTGCGCCAGCAGCAGCACCCGCAGCGGCGCCACCTGCTGCGCCCGCTCCAGCGCCTGCGGCTGTTCCTGCGGCTGCACCTCCAACTGCACCAGCGGCAGCGCCTGCCCCGGCTCCTGCGGCAGTCGTAGCTGCGGAAGTTGCAGCCGCAGTTGTCGCAGTCCCCAACGCAGTACCCGCAGCAGAGCCAAGACCACTGCTAACCGCAGACCCCGCGAGGCCGCCGAGATAGCTGCCGCCGAGGCTGCCAGCAATGCCGCCAATTTTCCCACCAGTGTCACCACCGATGGCCTTCCCGATTTCACGGCCAGCAAGCCCACCGCCAACACCGCCAACAAGCGATCCAGCCGTTGAGGCAAACGGATATGAAGCAGAAGCGCTTGTCCCAGCGGCACCAGAAGAACCGGTTGCCGTTGTGGAACCAGCAGCAGGAGTGCCCGCAATGCCCTGCATTGCCTGCTGTGATCCTGCGGTTATGCCTTCCTGCGCCGTTGCCCCAGTTGCTGCTGATGTTGCATCCGTGGCCGCTGCATGTGCTCCTGTCTGAAGCTGCACGCTGGGTGCGGCCATATCTGCGGCTTGCTGTGCTTGAACCGCCCCTCCTGCTGGCGCCGCGCCAGAGCCAGCCTGTGCGGCCTGGTCTGCGGCGCTGGGCGAACCAAGGCCCTTTAGAAAGTCATAGCCTTTGTTGCCGTATTTCCACATTTGTTCACCAGCGCCAGCAACCGTGAGCCCACCCATTGCCAGGCTTCCAGGGGATGTTGGCGCCGTCTCGACTTCAGTGCGTGGGCCTTCTTTGGTCTGCTGGCTCATGGTTCCACTTGCCTGTCCCATGGCCTTTTGGCCCATCGCATAAGGATTTTCAGGTCTATATAAAGGCATAGTTGATCCTCACGGATTAGCTTTTCAGCAGGTTAATGCCCTGCAACACGCCGCCTGTGGCATTGTAGGACGCTGCGTTTTTCAAGCGGTCATAGTTTTCTTGTTCTGCGCCAACCCTGGCTTGCGTCCGCGCACCAGCAAGCTGTGCGGCCTGCGTGGTTTGCTGTGCAGCAGCAATGCCCTGATACCTGCCCGAATTGGGGTTTACCCCGAGCCTGGCCTGCGCTCTGTTGCTGGCCGCTGTGGTGTCCTTCCATGCGTTTGCCGCATCCGCAGTTGCCAGAGCCATGCGTTCATTAACGTCAACGCCCGTTGTGGATGCCGCCAAAAACTTCTGGGCGGCTGCCGTCTGCTGGGGCAAAAGCTGATTGGCTGAGGTAAGCGCCTGCTTGTAGAGGTTGGTTTCAAGTGGGAGCGTTTCTAGATTGGCCTGAGCTTGGGCAATTTCATACGGCTTTGTGTATGTCTTCCACATGTCGTAATAATCGCGCGCCCAGCTTTGCTGTTCTTCGGATAGGGCGGCCATGCGGGAGTTGTACGCATAGTCCACAGTGTTGGTTGTGGAACTGCCGCCACCACTGCCACCACCGCACTGAGAAACCCATCCGTCATACTCGATGAATTCCTCGTGCATGACGGCCATGGTTTCCATGTTGATTTCTACTCTGGTGTATATCTTCATGAATTATGCCTCTGCGCCAATGATTTCTCGCGTGGCAACTGTGAGCACAGCGTCAATGCTTTCGCCGCTCTCTGCGTCGAATAAGGCTTTTGGAATCACGCCTATTTTTGAAGCGCCACATGCAACGGCGCCTCTCCAAGCAAGTGGGTTGTTTATGGGCGTCAGCCCCATTACGCAGTCAAACAGGAAGCCCATTCCGTCACTGTATGAAAGAAGTTGCCTGTAAACCTGCTTTCCAAAATGGCGCGCGCGGCCCCAAGCTTCCTTGAAGAACACCACATGGCCGATGCAGGATTTTGCTGCGAATGCGTCATACCAGGCGAAGCCAATGAGCCTTTTTCCGTCCATAAGCAGATAGGGAAGGGTGCCGTTTCTGAGGACTAGAGACACAAAGGCATCAACGCTCCTGTTGTGTATCCCGTAAAGAGTTGATTTAAGAAGATTTTCGTCTTCCATTCGCATGTACACACAACGAACTACAAGCTCGTTTCGGCTGTCGAGATAGTTAATGTACTGCATGAAGAAATCATCACTGCTCATTGGAATACCCCATTGCCAGCCAGGCAAAATTGCCAGCGGCTGTGAATTTCCATTCGCCTGTTCCGGTTCCGTCAGCAGCCAAAATTTCTTGAAGCCCTATTGCCCCGAAAGCCCCGGTCACAGCCTGCACAGTGCTTACAGAAGAAAGAATGACTCCTGGCTGTGAAAGCCATTGCCCATGGATATGAACTTCCTCGCCATCCACTGCCGTTCCCGTGATCATGGTTGGCAACACGCCATCGGCAATTTTATCTGCCGTCACGCACTTGCCAGCCATGGAATCAGTCCCGACTGCTCCAGAAGCGATAGCACGGCTGGTAACGGCGCTGGGGGCGATTTTAGTGTCTGTTACAGCACCATCAGTAATTTTGACTGAAGTGATCGCATTGTCGGCAATGTGCGGGGTGAGCACGGAGCCTTGCCCTATGCTGGCAGTGGCCGTGCCCGTGGATACCGAGCCGTCAGAAACGCGGACGGCTCTGGACTCGTCCGAACCGCGCACCATGCCGGACAGGCGCAAGACGATAGTTTGTAACGATTGCAAGTAGTTTGTGAGTGAACGGTCTATGCCGCGTGGTATCGCCGGGAGGCCACGATCAGTTGCCATATTCAACCCCCTCAATGCTCCCGCCAATGCGCGCCTCATACACAGTGGCAGTGCCCGTGAGTTCAATGCTCCATAGTTTTTCAGCACGGCCTGTGGGCAACCGTTTTGCCCTGGTGTCCGTTATTCTCATGCGAGCGCGCGGCCTGGTCCCGTTTGGGCCGAAGAGGGCAGCACGAACAAAAGCGCCAGCAGAGAAATCGCCCTCGATGCGAACAACGGACATGCACAGGAGCGAGGAAGTGAAGAAAGGCTTTGAGCGCCATGTGTAGGACATCGGGCCCCCAGCTTCTAACTGGTAGATTTGGCTCCCATCTTTCGTGTCCACGGCCAGGTAGACGGCATCGTCTTCCGAATGGTGGTAAACGGCGCGTACCTTCCAATCTTCTGGAAGCAGCACCCGCACCAAATCCTTTGCACCGACGCTGAACAGCATCCCTTGGTTCGTTCCAGCAAAGAAGGCGACATAGCGTCCGTCATGCACTGTACCCATAAGGGTTTCAGGGTGCATGGCCTGCCATTGGTCGCGAGTGAAGGTCTGGGCCGTGAGCAGGCTTTGGTCGCTGTTAGTGAACAACATGAGTCCGTCAGGGCTTGCATACACGACGCCGCCAGGCAGGCTGCCAACGCTGCGCGCGGACACGCAACTTTGCTCAATCGGCAGGTGAACGAACTGAAGGCTTTCAGGCTCAGACCCTATAGCCAGATATGGGCGCCCGGTAGTCAGTACAACAATCGTTCCGTCGACATGGCCAAGGGCCACAATTGGGTCTTCGGTTGTCAGGCGGTAGCTCTCTGGGAAGACGTAGGCAAAGAACGGCTCAGAGATAAGTAGTTCATTCCCCCGAAATGCGGCATAAATACCGTTGTCCGTCTTGATTAGGCCGCGCGCGTCATCGGGGATCGCGTCCCATGTCGCTGTGACCATAATATCAGTCGAAATATCCACATCATTGGTCGTGTCCGTATAGGATATAACGGGCACCGGAAGTTCAACCAAAAAATGAAATTCGCTTGTCGTTGTGCCAGAAACAGTGCGGTAAATGCGGATGTGGGTAATGGACAGACCTTCAAGCTCTGGGATTTCAAATCCGCTTACTGTCACGCCGTCACCATCCAGCACATCTACGACGGTTGATGCTGGCGATGGAGCAGATTCCTGTTGAAAAATACCGTCTGCAAGGGATTGAACAAGCGTGTAGCAATATGCAGATGAACGGGCTATACCGCTATCCGTTGATGTCGTGTCCTCAACCATTTCAGCAGTGACGGCAACGCTAACGTTGGCTTCCTTAATGGTCGAAAGCGTGTCTTCATACCCGTAACGCGGCGGTATTTCAGATTCAGAATTTGCGCCAAAGGCGTAACAGGCGACTGTCGCGGCTACCGCGCCTTTGCTTATCACTACAGACGGGGCTTTACCCGGGCGGGGAATTCCTAGGCGGTGTATTTTGCCACCGCTCATGTACTGTGTTGGATATGCTCTGTCGCCTGTTACAAACAGATGCCCAAGCGGTGTCTCGCCAGATATATCGGTCACGGCAGACTTGACCACGTCAACGGCCCCAGGCCATGACAGCCAACCGTCCTGGGAGTGCTTGAAGATCGTTTTAGAACTGGCTGTCAGACCGGCAACCTTTAACGGCCCGCGCAGCGCCTCAAGGGCGCCACGCTGCAACTGGCAATTCACGGCCACCGCTGCCTGTGTGTCATCAAGCAACCTAGGAGCTGTGCGCGGAATCTCACCGCCAAATGTTGGGATGGTTATTGTGCCCATTAGCTTGATCCAGAATTGTTGTTGCTGCCGGTTCCAATGTTGTTGATTCGTTCTTCAAGACTCGAAATTCTGCCACTTAATGAGCCAATTGCAGGGATTGACAAGACACATGCGACGTTTGCAGATCCGTCAAAACTTACATTTCCTGAAACATCACCACCAAAAGTTATTTTCGTCTGAAACTTGAGCCTTCCGGCAGCATCGGCAGACTTGGCATGAGTGGCTTCTGTGACCTCTTCTGCAAGTGTCCCGTCGGCATTGCGCTTTACGTCCAGCCTGCGCCATCCTGTCCATTCGCCATTTTGAGCAGAACGTGCCCATATCTGCTGATTGCTAGTGCTTACCCGCACTTGAACTGGGATGCCGTCGTCACCAACAAAGTGCAGGCCATAGTAGTTCATGAGGATTCTCCACTGCTAGAAAACAGGGATCTGGGGCCATGGTGTAGCTTCACCGCCGCCGTCCCAGGGAGCGCCGGGCTGGTCGGGTAAGTTACGCAGAGCGGTGCGGTATGTCTTGATCAGCGCAAGATTACTTTCGCTGATAGGGTAGTCAGCCAGAAGGTACTTATCTGTTGCGTTAAGGCGTGCATCACGTACTGTGCGTAAGACTAAGAAAAGCTCCTCGTTTGTAGGAGTTGGTGCAGCTGGTTGCTTTGCTTTCCACTCATTAACGGTCACATATCCTTCTGGACGATCTGTCCAAACTTCAAAATTACCTTCTGGACTTACAAAAGTAGGCATATATCCACCTTAACCCGTGAAGTCAGGGTCAAAATACTCAATGATAATTGCGCCGGGGCCACCGTTGCCGCCTACAGCATTAACGCCATTAGTCGTAGACAAGGTTCCGTTATATCCATTTGCGCCACCGATTCCGGGGCCGCCAGAGTATGTCGGCCCACCGTAGTATCCTTTTGCACCACCACCAGCACCGCCATATGGTGTGCCATTCACTCCACCGTTTCCACCATAACCCGTAAAATTGCTCTGACTTACGCTAGACCCATTTTGACCATTGGCGGCACCTTGCCCAAAAGACCCCCAACCTGCATTACCCGAGAATGCCGCACCGGCTCCGCCCTTTATGCCGACACCATTTGCATTTGGAGATGCGGAGTGTACCCCACCAGCGCCTACAACCGCTGTGCCAAGAGACTCGCCTTCTGTCATAGAAATATAAAATTCAACAACTTCGCCAGATTCTCCACCAGCGCCAGCGCCGTTGGCGTAAGCCCCTGCACCACCGCCTGATCCTCCCCGTGCGGTATGCCCGGCAAGGGAGGTGTCGCCACCCTTGCCGCCGCCCCGTCCTCCAAGCTCATAGTTGCTATCGCCGCCAGCACCAGCGCCAGCGATAAGCGTGACTTTTGCCCAACTAGTTTTTGGTGCAATAACAGGCCCGGATGTGGTTATAACCAGCCGCTTGTTGCACAGCATTGTACCGACCCACGCAGGATCAAGGCGGCTATTACTCCCGGCTTTAGGGAGCGCATTAGCCGTAGGTACTGCTGTAGCTGTATCCGTAACGGCCTTTGCTGCTGCGGCAACCATCTCCACGGCATCCACGCGTGGGGCAAGAATGCCATAGGCGGCAGATGCAGCTGAAGCTTTGTCTGCTTCGGTTTGTGCCCTGTCAGCCTGTGTCTTTGCCTTCCCGGCCTGAACAGTAACGGCATCAACCGAAGCTGCGGTAAGTGTGGCACTTGTGGCAGCATCGGATGCTGATTTGGCAGCATTCTGAGCGCTTGTTGCAGCAGCCGTCGCACTCGTTGCGGCAGCAGTTGCACTGGTGGCGGATTCCTGTGCTTTCGCTGTTGCCGTGTCAGCAGCAGTGCTTGCCACACTTGCCTTTTGGGCCGCGATGTCTGCGTTCGCGCTGACGGACAATTCAGACGACGATGCGCGTTCTGCCGCGCCAGCGGCTATGGTTGCTGCTTCCTGAGCCTCAGACGTAGAATCACTTTTCAGCTCAGTCCCAGCCGCTGGCCACGAGCCATCAGAGTTTTGGAATTTGAGCTTTGTTCCGTCCCATTGGTGGCTTGGCGTAAGCCCTGGTTCACCCTTTGGCCCAATCGGGCCGGAAAGATCAACGGCGGGAACAGACAGCGAATTGTCGTCATTCTTGAAGCCAAGGTTCTTTCCATCCCATACAGGCTTGGGAACGGCGGCCAGGATATTCGCCTTGGTTTCAGCACCGTGGGCCTTTGGGTCGCCAAGGTGGCTCGCGAGCAAGGTGGCCGCTTGCTCAACAGTGCCTTGAGCACCTCGAACCGCTGCAACTGCGCCAACTACTTCGGCAGCAAGTTCTGCGTTTGTGGGGGTATCAGCCATTGTAGGCTCCTAATTTTCTATAATTCAGCACGACGTCTCGTGCGGCTTAGGGGGTCACACTGGGCATGATGCTGTTTAATTTCTGGATCGTTACCTGGTCAGAAAGAGTGATCATTTGACCAGAAAGCCTCACCAAGGCAGATTCAATGTTGTAGTCATGTTCCATTTTCACTGCGAAGGAGGCAGCCACGTTGGCCGATTCTGTGGCAAATGCAGCACTTGTTTGCGCGGTGGTAGCTGCAGCGCTAGAAGCGCTTGCATTATCTGCTGCGATTTGGGCAGCCGCTTTTGCTTCTGCTGTGGCAATTGTGGTTGCCTCGTTCACAATCGTTTCAGAAACAACTCTGGCAGCGGCCTGAACCAAAGCTGCGTCAACGTTTGTCGTGATTAATTCAACCCTGGCGGCCTGGACAGATGTTGCGGAAAGGACCGCTTGAGCCGTTTGCGCGCTCTTAGCGGCGTTTGTTTCGCTCACATATGCCGCGTCAGCAGATGCGCTGGCTTGTGTCGCAGATCTAGAGGCTACGGCACTTGCATCGTTGGCCTGCTTTGCATTCCTTGCAACGCCGTCAGCCGCATTGCGGGCTCTTTCTGCTGCCTGGAATGTTTCATCCCGCACACGCTCAAGGCCTTGGGCCGCTGCTTCTGCACGGGCAGCGCTATTGATTGCTTCTGTGGAAGACTTTGCAGCTGACGCTGACGAGCATCCGGCCTTGCCAGCCGCAGATTCTGCTCGCTCTGTGAGTGCTTCAAAGTCCGCGCGGAAGAGCTCACCATCTTCGGCAAATTCCTCTTTCGACAGCACCACAAAGGCTGAAAGGTCAGACTGAGCCTTCCTGCCAGCCGTCTGTACTGCTGCAATAGAGTCATACTGAGATTTGTTTATGGCAGTCACGGCATCTGTTTTCGCAGATCCAGCGGAGGCCTTGATGTCGGTCACCCCTTGTGCAGCTTCCGCTGAGATTGACGCCGTGGCTTGAGCCGTGAGGTTTGAAACCGAATTCGAGGTTTCAGCTAACACCGTAGTTTTGAAGACTGCTGCTGTCTGCTGGGCGCTGGCCGCAGCGGCACTTGCGCGACCTTCTGCGTCCTGGGCAAGCTTGGCAGATTGCTGCGCAGCAGCTTTGGCCGCTTCCGATGAAGTGGCAGCAGCGTTAAGCCGTGTCTCTACTGCCGCCGCTGCGTCCTTATGGCTATCTGCCGCCTTAGCTGAAGCTGCGGCCTGAGCAGACCATGCCGCTACCTCGGTGCTTACGGCTTGCCCAGCCGTGCGCGGCTCGTAAGCGGGCAGCTCCATAATGTCTTGCAGGTTGCAATCTGCGTTTGGCACAACCGCCGTCCCGCGGATTGACCGCAGCTTTTGATCTGGGAATGCCACCGACACAGTGTATTCGCTGCTCTCGGTTCCCAGTTCGTTGGGCCAGGCTGAAAGTACGGCAACACCCATTGCATCGGTCACGGCCCGCGCCTCTCGGGGCACAATGTATCCGGCATAGCGTTCCGTCGTTGTCAGGCGCATGGTCACAGTGGCGTTGCTTACAGGATCGCCATGCTGGTCAAGAAAACGTGCCGTAATTTTTACGGTGGGCAAGGCGCTCATATTTCCCCCACAAACAGGCTTTCACCGTGCTTGAGACGTATCGTTTTTGCTCTCGCGCGCCCGCAGCCTTCGCTGTAGAGCTGAAGCGCAAGACTTGCGCCCTGAGCGTCAGTCCATTCAATCTGAGCGCCGCTCATGGCCTTAACCTTTGCCAGTGCCCCATAGGCGATTGTGTCCCCCCATTCTTCAAGAATTTCTTCCGGCAGGGATTCAGCATTCCTTGAAGGGCGCACAGCGCATTGAACAACTGCGACTGCGTCCTTCTGGGGGGTAAATCCCAAAAGGACATCACTCGCGGTTGCTCGGTATTCGGACGCATCAATATAGTTCCCGTCCAGGCTGATTTCTTTCACCCTGGAAACAACGACACCCTCGGGCGGGTTGAGCTGTATTTGGCGATTACCTTTGATCGCGTCTTCTTGCAGGGTCATCGACCACACACCAGTAGTGCCGCAAAAATCGCCCGCAACGTATTGCAGGGCATCTATGACCATGCTGCGGGGGCAGGGCAGAACTTGGGGCAGAACCCTGGGTATAAGGACTCCAAGCTGTTCCATTCTGTTCATCATGCACCTGCCGCAGGAGCGGTTGATTTTGCCTTGGGCCATCCGGCATCCACCTGCAACTTGATCCCGAGGATCTGTGCATAGAGCTGCAGGTGGAGGGATGCCTTGCTGGCGTTGCTGCTTTCGTTATCCCCAGACAAAATACTCGCCAGAATATGGTGTTTCAGCGCCGCTGCGTAGCCTTCTGGCAAACCAATCTCCTGCTCTGGGCTGGTTATGGCTTCCGGGGCCGCGCTGTATGTGGCTTCGACCCACACGTCAGCGTCTTCGCACACGGCTGGGTAGACGTAGTAAATGTTGGGGTTAGTGAGACGGTCATAGGCGAAATTTTCCACACTGCGCGCAGCGCGTGTGGCATCAGCCCATGCCAGCAGCAGGGATGGCTGCGCAGACACAATGGCCTGTCCAGGGGTGTCCCCGTCCTGTCCAAGATTGCGCACAAGCTCAATAAGCGTTGCAGCGTTGCGCGATGCCGAGTTGCGCTTTTTGCTCGGCATGCGTTGCCGCATACCAGGCTCGAGCCGGATAGGCTCTGTAATCGCAAAGGCGTCTGGGCGTTGCATGACGACAACACGCATGGACTCGTTGAGGAAATCAAGGAGTCCAATACGTCCGTCGTCTCCACCTTCCCAAGGCCATCTTGATTCGAGGCCCGGTTCGAGGTCTTGCAGCGCGCCAGAAACCAAGCGCAATACCTCGGCGGCGCGCATTACTGGCTGTCCTTCGCGGCTTCCGCAGCCGCTTCAGCTTCGGCCTTGGTGTCGTAAGTGCCGACAACCATGTACGAAAACCGCTTGATCTTCTTCCAGGTAACTTTGCGGGAGCCGCCTTCTTCGACGACAACCGGGCGCGTTTCAACTGCGTCTTCAAGCACGTTCAGAAGGGATTCGGGAATAATCCCTTCCTCGTCGCGTTTGAGCAGGCACTGGTAGCCATTAACGGCAATCGGCACTGGGGCGCGTTCGGCTTCTTCCTGGCCGCTTGCCAGAACGATTCTTACCCAGCGTCCCTTGCGAACCTGGTTCGTTGACATCCGTTCGCGCTGCGCAACCGTTGCATCGGTAGACGGGGCATCGTCCACGCCCTTCACTTCTGCGCTGGTGTCGGCGGCACCCGTTTCGGTTCCTTCCTGGGTGTTGGTCATATCTTTGTCCTTGGGCATGATTCGATCCTTTGCCTAGAGGGCGGAGGCGGCCACTTCAACGCGCGCCATGTAGAAGTCGTAAAGGATGACGGCGCCGTGGTAAGCCTTCCAGCTTACGCTTCCGCGCTGACCGAGGGGGTCGCCACTGCGGGGAACGCCGGGGTTAAGAACCATGGGAGTAATGGGAGAAGCACCACTCTTTTCACGCGCCAGGGGAATGACGCCAAAAGCGTCCTGGCCGAAGAAGAGAATGGGGTAGACGTCGGCGCAGGCGCCGCTCGTAGAAAGAACGGCCTTCTGGCCAGCTTCGCTCGCAGCGCCAGCGTCAGCAAACGGCTCAAGGAGCGTGGTGCCGACGTAGCGGATGTTTTCCACGGTGCCGATTTCGCCAGGGAGGATCTGCTGCTGGGCGTATTTTTCCACAGGGATGAAGCCGGGCATGTCGCGGATATCGGAGTCCAAATCCGTATGGCAAACGGCGATAAAGCCCTGGGGAATAGGCGACGTGTTGAAATTGGGAGACGCGCTCACAATCTTGGTGATCGGCTTTGCCAACTGCCGTTCAAGGCCACGGCGCACGCTACGCTGCAGGTTGATGTTCAGGGGCTTGTTGACGCTGCTGCGCTTCGTCGCAATCACGCCGCCGGTGGTCCCGCTGTAGTAGACGTTGGTACCGGCAAGCACCTTGCCGATGGTAACGCGCTCCAACATGATGGCGCTCTGTTCGCCAAGCATGTCAGTGAATTCGTTGAGAATGGGGTCTTCGTGGGTGTCCTTGATGACGTCAGTCAATTCAACCCAGTCGCCATACTGCTCAACGGTGCAGAACACATCCCTGAATTCAGGCTTGCTGGCCTCAGGGGTCACGCCTTCAACCAACACTTTGGGCTGGCTGGCAATGTGCTGATAGCCGCGGAACTTGATGGTTCGTGTGGAGTTCTTGGGCAGCGGCTTGGGATGCCCAAGGCGGGTTACACAGAGCAGGGGCTGAGCCCGCTTGAGAAGCTCTTTCGACATGTAACCAGCAGTGCGGTACGAGATGTCGCCGGTGGTAGTAATAGGCATAGCTGAACTCGCTTTCTTGGACTATTTTTCGAGGTTCCATCCAGCATCGAAGTCGTCCTTATCTCCGATGCCTGCGGGCGCGGCGGGCGCACCCCTTCCTGGCACAGCGAGAGCTCCCGTTGGATCAGCTGGCTTCGGCTTCGCCTGCCGTTCGCTCTCAAATTGGGTGAGCAGGGCGCAAATTTCGTTCGGGTCGCGCCCCGACTTTGCAACCTGCATAAGCCTTGCGCCTTCAGCGTATGGCTTGCCGTTGATCCATTCGATGATTTCGTTCTGCTTTTTGACCGCTTCGTCGCGCCTGGCCGGGTCAGTAATCATGGCCGCATAGTCAGGGTGCGTTTGCTTGAGCGTGGACAGGAAGCGATTATTGTGTTCCTGCACCACCTGCTGCTGGCGCTCAAAGTCAGCCTTGCGCGTGGCAACATCCCGGTTGCGCTTATCAAGAACGACTTCAGCGCGATCAAGGGCCATCTCGGCCCCGTATTCTTCCATTCGGCTCCTGAGCCGTTCGCCTTCTGGCGAGTCCTCAAGCGCAAGCTCTGCTGCGGCCGGGTTCAGCTTTTTGAGGGTCGCAAATTCCTCAGTGAGGTTTTCAGGGACTTCAATTTTTTTCGGCGGCTCAGGTTCTGCCGGTGCGCTTTCGCGCGGCTGTTCCATCTGCGGTTGCGGCTGTTGGGGCTGTTCTGCGGCCGGTGGCTGTTCATTCTGAACATTGGTCTGCTTGCCTTCATCAGCCTTGGCGGGTTCCTGGGAACCAGCGGCTTCATTTCCTTCGCTGTTGGCTTCCTGCTCCTGGCCTTTTTCGGCACTGCCCTTGGCTTCTGCTTCGTCTTCGCCGATGGAAAAGCCCTGATCGAATTGGGTCTCTTCGTCGTCAACGGGGGTTTCAACTCCCTGCTGCAGATCGTTTTCATTAACCTGGCTCATGATCTCCTCCTTATTCCGCATCACGCGGTTTTATGGCGGCTATCAGGTCTCTGGCAGCGGTGGCCTTACCCTGAGCGCGCCAAATGGTGATATTGTCAGTTGCCGATTCCATCTCTTCATGGGCCTCGGCAATTACCGAACTCAGCAAATCAATGATTGCTGTATAGACGCCTTGCCCATTGCATGAGCGAAGCGTTCTTATTGACGCATCCTTTGAGCTTCGAGCGCTCATTGCATCGCTCCTTGCGGCGGCATTGCTGCGCCTGGCTGCTGGCCGCCTGGGCCCATTGTGGCTGGAACGGTTTTCGATAGGAGCATCAACAACTGCTGCTGGATTTGTTCTGGGGGTAGGCCTTGGTGCTCAAGCTGCTCAACAAGCGCCGATGCCTGGGCCTGAGCTTGGGCCTTGGCCTGGTCGAGCATCATCTGTTGCTGATACTGCTTTGCCTCGTCATCGGAGCGCAGGAGCCGTTCTGCTGGCAGGTCTGTTTGCTCAAGGGCAACCTCAAGCAGTTCTTTGGCCTTGAGGTATGGCTCAAAGGCGGGGATTCCGAGATAGCCGATCAGCGCGGGAACCTGCTGTGCGCGCACCTCTTTGGCAATGAGTGATTGGCTTCCAGAGGCAACCACTTCAAAATCGCCCTTGATGTCCTCGCGCGGGTTCCATTGCATGTTCCAACGGAACATGGCGCGTATGAATGGCGCTACAACGAAATCGTCAAAGTCCTTAACGTGATCCTTGAGCAGGATGTTGGACGCGCCCATGAGCATGGAAAGGCCGCTGGCTGTCTTACCTGCGCCCGCGATGTTGCCGTCGCCCTGATTGAAGCGCGGCGTGGATACCTCGTCACCAACCTGCTGCCAGAAGTTTTGCAGGGCCATGTTGTGTTCAATCGCTGACGGGACTGTTACCGCCTGGAATGCCTGAGAAAGGTTGATGCCAGACTTGGCGAACAGGAACAGCTTATTGGCGCGCATCTCGTCAACGGATTGAGTGTCGTCAAGAGCCTGCGTGTTGATTCCATAAATTGGGCCGGAAGAGGCACCAGCATTATCTTGCATGGCCCTGACGGCAGCATTGATGCCGGATTGCGGCGTGCGCAGTTGGTAGGCGATACCCTCAGGCCAAAACGATGAATCGTCGTCTTGGTAGGGATAGAAGTGGTAAGGGATATCTACGCCTTCCAGCGGGTTCACCGAGGCCTTGATAATGGAGTTGCCGAGAATCCAGATGCAGGAGGAATAAATCTTGGTCATATCCTCTGCGGCAATCTCGACACCAGCAGACGCGAGGTCTTTGCCGGAAAGAAAACCCCACCGTTCGTAGACGCGAAACCGCTTTTTAAGTGGCTGGCCGTTGGAAATATTGTCGTCATTGAGCTCGCGCACCTGCACTTCCCAATCAGAAAGCTGCGCGTCGCCGTCCTCGTTGGCCGCCATGTGGTCTTTGATCAACTCTGCGTTAAATCCTGGGAAGTTTCTCAGGTCGGCCAAATCCTTGTCAGCCATGGTGTGGATCTGCCAAACATATCTGAGCTCGGAAGGAAGGCGCGCGCCGGGGTCAGGGTAGATTTCCCAGATGCTCACAGCCTCATGATATGGGCGCAAATCCTGCGAGTATTCCTGCTCCTTCCACGAAACGTTGCCAGAGGCATCCTTGGTCGGAACGAAGCGTTTTGTAACGACACGCTCGATCAGGGGGCCTTTAAGCACCCCCATGCCATAGAGACACGAGCTTTTGACTATCGTGCGGCTATTTTGCCGCCAGCTTGGACGGCGTTGGCCGTTTGAGTTGCACTCTTTAAGCTGGTCATCGATCACATTTTCCATAGCCTTGGCGCGATCCTGGGCTATTCTGATCCTGGCAGCTTCTGTGTCTGCCTGAGCAAAAGCCTGGTTGTATGCCTGAGCCTGAATATTCTGCATGGCCCAAGCGTCAGGGATCACATTTTGTGCCTGTAGCTGCTGCACCATTTCGGCAATGATCTGCTGCGCGACGGGTTCAATCTCGTCCTTAAGAGCCTCCATTACCACGTCATCAGGGAGCATTGGGTCTGGGGTAGGGGAGATAGACCAGTTCTTCGTGCGCTGCGGGAACAGCAAGTCCATGAGTCTGGCGGTCATGGTGTTAACCTTGGCCGTCGTCAGGCGATAGAACGCGCGCGAGGTCTTGTTCTTCTTGAGCCGTCTGGACACGTCACCAGGATAGATGCCACGATACTGGCGCAAATCGTCAAGCCAACGCTCGTTCACCATTGTGCGAGCGGACTGAGCCTCACTGAACTCAGCCAAAAGCTGAGATGTGAGGTAGCCAATGTTCGTGGCTTGCTGCTGTTGTGCGTCCATATTCTTTGCTCTCGTTAAAAGAATCTGGTGATGATTGCGCCCAAAGCACTGCTTGCGGCTGACACCCCAGCAAAAATGCCCACAAGTACAGCTTTGCTCCCCGCCTTTTTGCCTTCCTCCCTAGCCCGATCTTCCCGTAGGTCACGGACTTCTGACTCAAGGTCGCGCATACGTTTCCCCTGATCCTTGAGCTGTGTGACCACCACTTCATCGATGCGGGTGTGAAGGGCGTCCATTTTCGTCTCAATACGAGCAAGACGCGACTCGTGGTCGAAGGCCTCGGAAGACATAATCAGAACCCAAGCCCAAGCATGCCGAGTAGCAGGCGCGAAACGATTTCGAGGGTTGACGGTGGCAATTTGGTATCAGGCCAATACGTCATGATGATAGAGCGCCCGATCACCTCCCAGCAAAACAGCAGAGAGAGCATCCAGCCGAGGAAGGAGCGCCACAGGCGCAGGAAGCTGGCTGGTGCACCACTGACCTCTGTTTGATTGATCTGAGATTGCTGCTCGCGCGACGCAGCGCGGTCAGGCCAAACCTTGTCCATAACCTTGCCGCCAAGGCCAAGTATGCTGTCGATCAGTCCCATCACAGCCCCCTGACGTAACGGCGCAGGTCAGCAACGCGATTGAGCCAGCCGTTGAGGAACACTTCCTGGCTGGGTTTGGCTGCCACAAGATCGCGGTAGAACTGCTCACGTTGGTCGAGCATGGCCATGATGATTTTTTCCGTGTCAGCCTGCTGCATGGCCTTGCGAGTTGCCGGGCCCATAATCCCGTCGGCATCCAACGGCTGCCCGTAGGTAACGCAGGCGTTGTAGCCACGCTGGGCAAATTTCACAGACTGCTTGGGGCCGCTGTTGACGGCAGCGTCGTAAAGCACGACGGCGGGACGCAAGGGAATGAGGTCGAGTTTGAGGGTATCCCACATCTGCCAACGGAACAGGCTGGCAGCCAAGGATTTAGTCAGATTGCGAATGGTATTGCGAGTGACGGGCAGGATAACGCCCATGCGCTCAAGGACATCACGCCCCGCCTGAGTGGAGGCAATGTCCGTCAGAAATGCCGTGGAGACACCAAACTTGGTGAAACCGCCACGGTCTGCGGCATCATCAGATTCGCCGCCTTCCCATGAGAGGGTGAACTTGTGTGCAATGCTGAAATTGTCGGCCATGGCCTACGCTCCTGTTTGCGGGGAAGCGTAGCATGGGGTTTACAGGGGGACAGACTGGGGAGTATCTGGAGATGGTCTGAGTAGTGTCTGGGGATGGGTTGACATCTTTTTACAGCATTACCTAGTAAATATGGGACATTATGATTATGAAAAAAGCTGAACTAAAGCAAAAAAATAATTTAATTGAACTTAAAACTTTTTTTTGGACAAAAGTTATTGGTTTATGCGCCGTTACGAGCTGTATAATTTATGTTCTAAGTGCGATAATTAGTTTTTTTAATTATATTGAAACAAAAAATCAAAATGATGTTATAAATAATAATTCACTACATATCGGTGAATTTAAAATTGATACATCAAACATTAATTTTATTAATCTTGATTTAAGTAATGATTTAGATAAAGAAGTGATTGAAAGATATAATAGTGAAATTATTCTCGACGGTTTATCATTTGAAAATGACCCAGATGAATTTTTTTCAAGGAGAAATAAAGATCTATCTTTGAAAATAACTAATACTGGTAACGTCGCATTGCGTGATATTACAATTGACTTCATATTTAGTGAAGATTTGTGCGGAATTATAAACGATTATTTTGAGAATCGTCTTTTCAAAATTGGTTTGAGTATTTCAAAAGAAGAAATTATTTACTCAAATAAAAAATTTTATTCGACATATATTTTTTTGCTTAAGCCTAATCTTGGCTATGGTGTGCCCAGTTTTTATTCTGAATACGTCTCTATTTTGCAAAAGGGAGATGTATTTGAGTATAAAATCCCCCAGAGGGTTTGCTTATTGTTTGGCTTGCTACGGATTGTCAGTGACCACATGAAAAATATGGACAACGGATTTAATGGCATGATTAAATTAAGAGTTAGCTATATAGATGAAAAAAATAATTTTAAGAATTTATATTTTGATTTTTTTAATAAAAATAATCTGACATCACAATACGCAACTTTTGATGGTAGTCATATTATTACTCTTCTGCCAATCCTCAAAAATTGAATATGTTGTAATTATATGCTATATCTCCAGCACTGCAACGTTGCGGCCTCCGCACTATATCTCACCCTGCGCCTGTCGCCCTCAACAGCGATTGGCGCACCTCGTTTGACCCAGGCTTTAACGGTCTTCTCACCCACGCCCATTTCCTCGCAGATTTCAGCCATGTTGCGCAGTATCTTTGGCACATAGCTGATTTGCAGCATCTTTTCCGTCTCCATGCCTAATATCCTCCTATTTCATCGGCAGGCGCACCAGCCAATGATTCTCGATCTTCCCATTCTGACATGGCGTTAAGGTCAATCTCGGCCAACGCAAAATACAGTGCGGCAGCCGCCGGGTAATCAGTCGGCTTGTCTGTCATATCCTCAGCTTGCATTTTCCCGATGGCATTCGCCCCTTCGCAATCCTTGCCAAGGAAGAGAGTCTTTTCTGAAAGCGTCCGGCGCTGCACCAGGGCGTGGTAAAATGCCATCAGCCCTTCACCCTTGCCATGCCACCCCTGCGGATCGTCAAATCTGATCATAGGCTTGCGCGCCCTGCGCCGCTCATCGTTCTTGTCATCGAGCATGAAGGCGCGTGTATCCGAAAGCGGCGTGGCCCATGAGCGCACGACGAAGGTCATCGTATAAAGCTCGACAAAGTCTACGAGCTTGCTCACATCGGCGCTGTATTGCTCTGCCAGCAAGCGCACGTCGTGGCGCCCGCCAAGGACGTTCTGACGCGAGCGTGATTCACCCAGAACCGTAACGCAGCCATTTCGGTTCCCGCACGGCCAAACAAGGCTCCCAACCGTCCTGCGGTAGGAAATGCCTGTTTCCATATCGCACAAGTATCGCTGACGAGTGACCACGTCTGTGAGACATTTCAGCCATGCCATACCCCAATTCCTCCTAAGAAAGGTCCATGCCTTCGCTAACGCCGCCGCCGGATTGCAGCAGTTCTTCGAGGGCATCTACTGTTACGTCCACTTGGTCATCGTGTTGATGCGTCATGGCTGGTGAAAAAGCGGCAAGCTCGCTTATGTACGGCGTCAACCATGGCGCGCTTTCGGCAGATTCAGGCACCCATAATTGCCCTGCGCGGATGAAGGACAGGACGTTATTGACCCTGCTTACCTTGTCTGTGCTGCGCTGCTTGGCAATGATCGGGATGTCCCGCAGGGCTGTTTTGCGCCTGAGTCCTTGAATCAGACCCGTTCCACTGGCCTTGTCTTCGATAACGGCACCACGAATGCGTGGGCGCTTTGGCCCTTTGGGCCTGTGGCTTTCAAGGAACTCGATAGCCAATGGTTCAAGGTCTGGCACCTCCCATTTGCCGCGCAGGAGGTCGAGGAGGTAGACGTTGATTCCAGCCAGCCCCCAAAAGCTCATCACTGAAAAGTCGTTTGTCTCTGCTGCTTTCAGGGCGGTATCAAAGACGTACAGAACGGTATGCACCTCTGGCAGCACAGAGTATTGCTGCACCCAGGGCGTCTTGATCATGGCGCCGCCCGCAGGTGTGGGGCACTGCTGATACTGCGCGCTGAACGTGTATGGGTCTTTCTCCTTGAGCTTCAGGAGCGATTCCAAACTTTCCTTCTCTTCCCAGTAGCTGCGCTCGTCTGGCGTGTCCTCGTCCAAGACCGCTTTGATCTCGATATGCGTGAAATCCACGGCCAGGTCGCCAGATATGGCATGAGCCGCCGGATCATCCTCATGGAGCCGCTGCATAATCATGATGATCGGCGTGTGATCCGCTGTAGCCCGACGGCTGCGGATTGTGCCTGTCAGCTTGCGGTTAACGGTCTGACGCTTTGCCTTGCTCCAGATGTCGTCGGCTTTGAGCGGGTCATCGATGATGATTGCGCCGGTGAACCCCGGGCGAATGTAGCCAGCACGGAAGCCAGTGACCTGGCCGCCGGAACTCGTGGCATACAGGCCGCCAGTGGTGCGTCCCATGATCTCAAGGTTCCAACGGTTCTTGGCTCTGCTGTCGTTTTTTACCTTCCGTGGCCACAACGCCTGAAATTCTTCGAGCGTGACGATTTCGCGTACAGTTTCCGAGTTGAGCAGGGCCAATTCCTTTGAGCCAGAGAGGTGCAGGAACCGGCAATACTGGCTGCGCGCGAAGCACCACGCGATAAAGTGGATCACGCCGAGTTCGGTCTTTGTGCCGCCTGGGGGCATGGTTATCAGCAGGTTCTTGATCTCACCTCGGTATACAGCCATAAGCGAGTCGGCAATCTGGGCATGATGCCAGTTCACCAGGAACTGCTGACACATCCTGGCCTTGAACATGACCGCAGAGAACGTAAGCAGGTCTGCTTCACAAGCTTTGCGCAGTTCGTCCAGTTCAACCTCACTCGCCTTGGCAAACAGCATCAGTCGTCATCTCCAGAGAGGTTCCCGGCCAGCACCGCGCGTACAACGCTGTCAGGCGTGGGGGCTGCAACGGGGGCAGAAACAGCATCAGCAGCAGCGCCAGCCTTGGCCTCAGTCTGCTGAGTGACTGTGACCGTGGTCTGCGGAGCAGGAGCATGCACCGAGGGTGCAAGGTTCTTGCGCGCCCGGGAGAGGGTCTCAATGTCGTCGGGGCATGTCGCTTCCATGGCCAGAGCAATAGCCCGGTCTGCCAGTGCTATATCCAGCGATGCCAGCATTCCCTCAGCCTGTAACCGCTCCTGCACGACCGTTTGCAAGGTGTGACGCATACGCAAGGGCAACTCTTGCGTTTGCATTTCTACAGCGGCAATTTCTTTGACTGCCGCAACTTTTCGGGCGGCGAGCTCTTGCATTTGCCCCTGAATCCAGCCCTCAGACTTTGCACGCCGGGACACGCTGCTGACGTTGACGCCAAACTTCTTTGCCACATCGCCTAAGCTGATCCCACGCACCTCGTATTCTGCTTTGGCGGCCTGCCACTGATCTTCTGAAAGCCTAGCCATGCTGGGGATCTCCAAGGCTCTGTTTGGCGCTGTCACCGTCGCTGATGTCAGGCTCTGGCCCTGTCCAAAGCTCTGCGGCAAACAAAGCGGAAACAACCAGGCACAGGATGAATAGGGCGATGAGGAACGGTTCTCTCAGCATAGCAAAGCTCCCTGGCCAGAAGTGCCGGCCGTTTTCTTGCGAGAGGCTTTCTGCCTTTCACCGGGGATGCAGTAGCTGTCTGGGCTCAATTCCTGAATCTCAATTTCCCAACGTGGCGTGCCGTCGGTGTAGTATTTGCCTGTGCCGCTGAGGTAGCCCACAACGAGGGAGTCGTCCCGCCAGATAGCCATCTGGGTTATGCAGTCCTGGATCTGCTTGAGAAAGTTGTCCATGTCGGGCTTGGTGATGGGGCGAACAATGTGTTTCAGGGCCGCAGCGTGAAACTCACTGTTTGTGCCATTGAACCAATCAGGCGCATTCTTTTGCACAGGCAGGAAGACCTTCACCCCAAGCATGACCGAGCAGTTTATCTGCCGCACTGGCTTATGCTGAGCCAAGAACGCCTTGATGGTCTCCTCGTTGCTTACCTGCTCCTTCTTCTTGTGGGCATTGCCGCGCACCTTGCCGTTGCCGAGCTTGATAGCGCCGACGGCGGTTCGCATTTGTGCGGTGGGCTTGATGGGGATGACAAATTTCATTGCACGGATCTCCCGCACTGGTGCCGGATAATCTTAAGTTCTTCCTGCGCCGCATGGTCTCCACGAATGGCGGCGACAACCAACATTCCCAGCCCTGGCGTTTTGTCTTCTGGCGGCTCAGGTAGCGCGACCAAGGACTGCGCGGGCCTGCTGGACTCATACACGCTGATGATATCCGCAGGGCAGGGGAAGAACTTTGAGCGTTGCAGGTGCAGCTTGCAGGCAGCGGCAAAATCCGCGTCGGAGATGCCAGCACACAGATCCGTCCAATTTTCGACCAACAAGGGGAGCTCGTCCTTAGCGTCCAGGGGATGCCGATAGAGAACCGACATCTTGCCCAATTCCAATGCGACTATTTGTGCCGTAGCCATTATCTGCGATCCTCCTTCCGGCGGCATTCACAAACGCCGCTATGCCTTCAAGGTTCTGTTTGTTTCGTTGTGCCTGTGTCCTGGCAACAGGCGGCCCGTCTCTGGGAGTGCAGCCGGGAGCAGCCGCAGGTTCTTTGAAAGGCTGATCTTCCCAGCCTTTAGCGTTGAGCCACTTGGCCATGTTGGGAATTTTCCCACGTTGCCAACGGCTGTCCTCTTGGGCCAGCAGGAGTATTGCGTCACGGATGGCGTATGGCTCTGCCAGCGTTCCGTTGTCATGCAGGCGCATCCATTCGCGCCACGCCGCTTCTTTGCCTTGCTGCACAGGGTAGACCTGCCAACAAGACGAAAAAGCTGGCCACTGCGGGTTGCCTTTGCTGGGGCAGTCTGTGCGCTTCGGCATACTGGATACCGTGGCAGGAGGCTCCGAGAAAGGCTGGACGAGTACAGCGCTTCTTGAATCTGCCGGATTCAGTCCGTCAGGGTCACCCCGAAATTGTTCGGGGGGTGTCCCCGGCATGGGGTGTGCATCGTGGGCGCGCGCGTTATCTCCCCCCTCTTTGTCTTTATGCGTAAGAGCAGGAGAAGGAGCAGGAGTCGGCGGGGCGTTAACGATTCGTCCGGCGTTCGTTTGACGGTCGTCAGACGGTCGTTGAACGGTCGTCAAACGCTCGTAATCATCCTTGCTGACGGCGTTGATGCCCGCAGCCTTCATCTGGTCGTATGCTTCACGATTCACAGTAGCCAGGCGGGAGAAGCGTGCTTTGTCTGATCGGCCATCAGCTTCGCTGGCCCACGAATTGTGAGCCTTCCAATCATGGAGGACATAGCCGTCTGGCGCTTCATCAATCCAAATGCCAAGGCAGAAATCGAAGAAGGTCCGTTCCTCGCCTGACCAGTCGGCGGCCAATTCGATATCCTCCCAATCCATGCCGGAAAGATTACCGTCAGGCCTGTTCAACGCCGCCCATAGCCAGAGAATTTGGAGGGAGCGAACGCCTTCAAGCCCAAGGCGTTTTGCTGTCTTGCGAGTCTTGGGATGTTGCCAAAACCCTACGGATAGACGAATGTCTGTATTCATATAAAAGCCTCGATTATGCGTAGGCATAAAATTGGAGGAGTAACATGAACAGTGAACCAACGAAACGGACACCAGAACAAGAAGAGATTGAAAACCTTAAACGTTACATTAGTCGATTGGAGGCTCGTATTGCTGAATTAGAAGGCACGACGCAACTCCAAAAGAAGCAGATTCAAGCCCACAGGGCGAACATCCCCAAGCAAATTATCAGACGGTAACTTTCTTCGGGGCCCCGGGTCACTCCGGGGTTTCTTCGTTTTGGGCGACATAACACAGCACTCGGTAAGTGAGTATGAAGGTATTTTTTTCGTCGATTTCAGACTGTGCCTACAGCACCGCACCTGATTCGGGTTGAACTGTATGACGCCCATGCTGATTTCGTCCTTTAACGTCAGTGAAAAATGACTCGATGTCTTTTAATCTTGGATAAAAAAATCCTTCAAAAATGACTTATGTGGACGCCATCCGGCGCGCAAACCTTTGGGGTGGAATGTGTACACGGGGGGGCTGATGTGGAATCACGCATCCCCCGTGGGGCAACTCCGTTCAATGCCGCAGGCAGGGACGGGGCAGTAACGCATCTCAACGCCACTGCCAGCGGGCATCATGGAGCGTTTAGCCCTGGCCGTGATGTCGCGGGTTACTATTTCAAGCCCCAGACATTGCGCGGCAGCCAAGCCGTTGGCCAGAATGGTAGCCGGGTCTGCCCCTTGCGGTAGGCGGCTGAGGTGTCCCTCAACCAGGTGAACCATCAGCCGTACAGCCTGCATGTGCTTGTCCTTTGTTCGCGGATCCATAATGTCTTGTCCCTCCTTCCTGCTTCGGGCGCTGCGTATGTACTCGCGCGCCAAAACAAAATTTGTTTTCTTGCCAGCCTGAGGCTTATGACCAGAACCTCCACCATGACTTGGGCCGCTTGGCCTCTGAATCATGGTGAGCCTTGCTCAACAGCGGTTCGCACTGCGACCTGTCTCGATACTTGGCGATGGGCAGCAGCTTTGCCATTACGACTCGGCAGTCTTCAATCACATCGGACATGAGGCCGCGCACGTCTCTGGCGCACTCAGGGTCAATGCCACGAAGTTCTGAGTCTGCGAGGCGGCGTTGTGCGTCGCCCAAGGTCGCAGAGACGCGGGCAACAGCCGTCAGCACTTCGGCGCGAGAGGTCGCAGGGGGAATGTCATTGTGGGCTGCGCGGGTGTCAGCCTGGGCCATGATCCACTGAATGAGGATGTTGTTGCCCATGGCGCGGCAAAGAGCGGGGACTTTATCAATCGCTGGATTATAGCCACCATCGCGCTCTAAATACTGACGTATGATGCCAACAGTGATCCCAGACGCCTTAGAAATCTCATCTACGGTCATGCCGGAAACATCCTTGGCAAGTCGCATGGCTTCTGTCGCGCTTATTGTTTCGTAATCTGGCATTGATTTATCCCTTACTTTTTGTGCTGCCGGGGCTTAATTGCCCCCGGCAGCGTTCTTCCTGTATGGTTCAGTCACCACAACACAAACCTGATACAGGGAGGAACATCATGGAAATTTCAAAGGTTAAACTGTCTGACCTATCGAACGAGCAACTCTTGATTGTCGCTTCGCAGCTTTCCGCAGCAACGGCCTCCGCTTCCCCACGGCTCGAAAGTGAGCAGAAGGCAAGAGAGCAGACATGGCGTAACCTTGAACGCTATTACTCTCAGCTTCTTGAAGTGAGGGAGAGGGGGACATTTCTTGTGTCTGGTGGGATGGATTTAAGCTAGCTTTCTCCATCAGCGTACGGATCTTTTTCAACTCAATATAGCAGCCGCAGAGTATGTCGCGGCCATGCCATGCCTCGCCATCGCGGGGCATGGTCTTTTTGCATTTCTGGCAATAAAAGACGCGCGCCTCTGGATCATTGCTGGTGAATTGGCGAATCATTTGATCGCCACAATTGGGGCATAACGGGGGAGGAGGCAGCAGCTTGCTCATTGTGTATTTACCCTCAGTGTTTACAGAGTTATTTCCCATTCAAGCCATGCCATTATGTGACATGGCAGAATCCAAACTTTCATTCCGAGCCCACATCACGCCAAAACGGGGCCGCCTGCTTGTCACCGTTGTCTCTCCGCTCATGCCCGCGCCTCTGTACCGAAGCTACCCCGGCGATATGCCGCAGGATGCCGCTGTTGAAAGGGCCATGGGGCATGCGGCTGCATCACTCACAGAAGGACAGCAACGTCCCGTGCAAATCCGTACCACCTGGCAGATGGCTTTTCTTTAATTGCCGGGGCACAAGGTAGGCTTGCCCCCGGCGGGTTTTCCTCCATATGGTGTTGTCGCCAAACACACACCTATTTGCGGAGGAAATACCTATGGAACCGAACTTTGCCCCAGCACTTGTGGCCGCGTTTTCTGCCTTGGGCGGTGCGCTCGTGGGAGCATTTGCAACAGCCCTGACAACCATCATTGCCCAGAGGGCTGAGACGCGAAGAACCAAAATTGTGCAAGAAGCCGAAACGAGAAGGCATTTGCGAGACACGATAATTAGAGAAGTCGAAGCCTTTCGTGTAAAAGCGGAAAATGATATTGCTCGCGCGAACCAGCAGGTTGAACCTGGAGATCATCTCCCCAATCTTACGTTCTCGGACTACCTTGTCTTTGCACTGTATGTTGAGGACAAACTGCATCATACAAAATTCATGGACGAAGAAGGACTTAACGTCTTCCAGGAGGATCTCGAGACAATGTTCACGAATCTTGTGAAATACAGATGGAAAAAGGCGCAGGAAGGCAGGCAGGCTGTCAGGGACTTCCTTCTTAGAACGCAGCCTTGAGTAGCTGCGAATCTTCCGAATTAGCTCCTCGATAGCCTTATCAACCCGCTCTTTCTGGTCATCTGTCATTAGCTGCCTCCTGATAGCGGGCGATTAAATATTGGCTGTCTGCGGCTGTGCAGGTGCTGGTATGGGGGGAGTGGTTGAGGGGGATGCGGAAATCGCAGAGGATCGAAGCTCGTTGATAGCGGCCCTGATGGCATCAGCATTTGCCGAAAGCACGTCAGCCCGTTTCCCCGTGCGCAGTCTGCTGATTAGCACAGGATTAACGCCCGCAGCCTCAGCCAGCTGAGCTCCGGTCACGGAGTGGTTTTTCAGAAATTCCACAACTTCGGTTGCAATAGGTGTTCTTTCCATGTCGCAATATTACCCAAAGGTAATATTATGAGCAAGTCAAATTACCATAAAAAGATTTGTGTAGATTTCGTTTCGGTAATAAAGAATGAAAATGGGAAAATTCGAAGAAACAGTGCTGGAAATTCTTGAGGCGGCCATTGAAAAATATGGCACTGCGGCAGCTTTGTCACAAGCAACTGGGGTTTCCACGGCAAACATAAGCCGCTGGCGAAAAGGGCGCACTCCGCGCGTGGGTGAAGTCGCCCCCATCCTTGAAGCCATGGGCGCTAATCTTACGCTTCCAACCAGTGAGCCAGCCAAAGACGTTTGCTTCGTCCACGCTAAGGTTATGCCTGCTGGTGAGCACATCGCACCGCCTCAGTCAGAACAATATATTGCCGCCCCCCTAGTGGGCGAGGTCGGGGCCGGGCCGGGGTACTTTGCGCAGGAAGAGGTGGAGAGCTGGTTTTTGGTCTACAAAAATGTTCCCGCCATTATGCACAGGCGAAATCTCATAGCCGTAGAAATCGGCCCCATCTCCACGTCAATGCAACCGTTGCTGAACCCTGGTGACATCGTGCTCGTTGACCGTGACGATCAGGATGTGGAGCATCCCGGCCACATCATGCTTGTGCGCGATCCTGACGGTGCGGGCATGATTAAGCGAGTGGCACTCAATAAGGATGGAAGTGATTGGTCGCTCCAATACTACAGCGATAATGCCGCCAAAAATCCGCCCATGACTTTTAAGCTGGGCGAGGATTACGATGGCGACATCACTAAGGCCGTTGTGGGCAGGGTGATCTGGGCGTGGTCGGACGTGAGGAATAAGTAAGTCTGTGGTTTTGCTTTGGGGGATGGCCTGATGAAAGGTTTCGTTTATATAATGACCAACAAGGCCATGCCCAATATTTTTAAAATTGGGTATTCCCAAAAAGATCCTGCAATAAGGGCAGAGGAGCTTGAAACAACGGGTATACCTCATCCGTTCGTTGTTGAGTATGAAGCTTTGGTTGATGAGCCATATGAAATTGAACAGAAAGTTCATTCTGCATTGGCAGATGATAATGAAGGTAAAGAGTGGTTTAACTGCTCTTATGCAAAATGCGTTTCAGCGATAAGAGAATGCTCTGTTGGAAAAATTTATTATGAATTTTCAATAAAAGAAAAAATTGAATCAGAAAGAAGAGCTGAGGAGGAAAAATTAAAGCAACGAGAATTTGAAAAATTGTCTGAACAGAAAAGACAAGAATATTTATTGTGGCTTGAGAAAGAAAATAGCCGTAAGGAGCTTGAAGCTGAAGAGAATTTGAAGAGGTTAGAAGCGTCCAAAATTGAATCAGAAAATAAACTGAGAGAATTTTTATTTATTAAGCTTAAGCCTGTCAGATTAGTCTACTCTGGCATTTGTTTGTTGGCAGTATTGTTGGCAGTATTGTTGGCAACTTTGTTGTTTGATGGAGTTCTCTGTTTCACTGTTTTGTTAGCATTCCTCTTTTTCTCTTGGGTTATATATTTATATGTCTTTGATAGTTATAAATCTACATTCGAGCAGGAATTCAAAGATCAGCTTGATGCTGAATCTCCTTAAAAAAAGAATTATTCAACAGAACCTGCAAAATATAAACACGTATTAGACAGTGCTATGGAAAAATATACAATATATCAGGCAGGCCCGTTATTCACAGAGGCTGAGCAGGCATGGCACAAAGCCCTGTCAGCGCGCCTTAGAGACGCCGGACACGAGGTGATCTGGCCTGGTGATCTTCTGACCGATGAGCAAATTCAAAATGCGGGGGCAAATGCCTCCGCATTAATTTTTGATACCTGTAGACTAGGAATTGAACGCAGCACATGCGTTGTGGCCCTGCTTGATGGAACACAGGTTGACGACGGTACGGCATGGGAAATCGGCTATGCCTACGCCAAGGGGCTGCCCATTTACGGGATACGCACGGATTTTCGGCATGCAGGAGAAACCCGGCATAGCACAGTGAACAGCATGATAGAGGGGTGTTTGTCGCGGCTGGTGAGAGACTGCGAAACTTTAGTGGCGTTGTTAGAAAAAGGTCTTGAGTATAATAAAAAGTGAGGTGAAAATGATCGGCTATGAAGACTGGGAGTATCTTCAGTTGTCAGTGGATAACATCAAGCTTGATCCTCGCAATCCTAGACTTCCAGAAGACGTGATGGGCTCTACCCAGCCCAAAATTCGACATTATCTTGTAGATAACTTTCAGGTGCTCGAAATTGCAAAAAATATAGCAAAGTTTGGATTCTTCCCTACAGAACAGGTTATTGTTGTTAGGGAAAAAAAACACTTTGTTGTTGTTGAGGGAAATAGAAGAGTCGCTGCTCTCCAATTATTACGAAATCCAAGTCTCGCGCCACCACGAAAGATTAGTACGTATAGGAAGTTAGCCGAGAACATAGATACTGGGGTTTTGCAAAAGTTGCCAATGTATGTGGCGCCTTCACGCGAAGCTGCCGCGCCAATTTTAATAGCACGACATGCGAGTGATATGACTTCTTCTTGGAAGCGATTGATGAAAAATCGTTACCTCGTGGATGCGGTTTTGAGAGGGCGTTCATATGAGGATGTTGCAGAAGCTTATGGTGTTTCAAGGGACGAGGTTCGAACTGCAGCAATTGAAACAATTCTTAGAGAAATGGTAATAGAGTCAGATATAGATCTGGAAATCCGCGAAAAAATTATCGACTATAGCTTTCCGCTCTCAACTGTCTCTCGAATTGTAAAATCTCAACTTTTTACAGATATTACTGGGATGGAATTAGATGGGACAAAAATTATTACTTCAAAAATAAATCAAAAAGGGTTCATGAAGATTCTAACAAGAATTTTTACGGATCTAACTAATCCAGAGTTTAACTCACGCTATTTTGGGAAAAAAGATAAAGATATTACACCGTATATTAGAGAAATATCTGATAAATATTCAGGAGAAACTGGAAAGAGTTGTTATACCCCAAAGCCTCCGGCAGACCAACTTGCAGAGCCAGAGCATAAACCGAAGCCAAGAGCACGAACAGAGATGCTGATTCCTGACACTCGGAAGTTTTACACTGGCTTGTCAAAGCTTGATCATCTTATTGTTACTGCACAAAAAATGCGATTAGGCTATGCGCCTGTCGCGGGTGCGTTTGTTTTGAGGGCTATTTTTGAGTTGTCATTAATCCGGCTTTTTGATTTGCATGGTAAATTGGATGAGGTTTACCACTCAAGCGGAATGACAAAGCCTGCGAGTGTGCTTGCACGCACGTTATCCAGTCAGCGAGAGTGGTTTGAGAAGGATTCAATCCGAAAAAAACTTCTTCAGTTTGTTGATCCTGAAAACCCAAGATACATGCACATTGAAACTCTCCATGGATATGTTCATGGGATATTTCAGGAGCCTGATAAAAAAGATTTGGAGCAGTTTTGGAAACACATTCAACCAATAGTGGAGATGTGTCTTGAAGAAGAAGATTGATTGAGTCCATATTTAATGGACACTTCTGCGGGAAGTATCACTTGAGGGGGGGCGATGACAAGTTCGTTCCCCTTTTTTGCGTGGTGGGCAAAATAATTTAAATTGTAAGTTCCGACCCAATCACTGTGATAGAGATGACGCACTTCTTTGGTGTCGTCATAAGTTAATACCCATGCGCGATTTTTCTGTTCATTAATTAAAAGATTCGCTAAGGATGCATGGTTCTGATGCGTGTATGCATTTAAATACAGTTGGCTGCCTTTCTCATAGTATGGAGGGTCAAGATAGATTAGGACATTATCTTTAAAAGAAGGAACGATGTATTTAATAAGTTCAAGGGCGTCCAAGTTGTATACGTCTATATTATTCTTGAACTGTGCAATGCGAGAAATTTTATCAATGAGTGCTTTTTTGTTAAAGCGTGCGCTAATAGGGTATTGTCCTTTTTGCTGTAGACCTCCAATAGGCCCAGCCATTAAAATCCCAGAACGATTACATCTATTAAGATAAAAAGTAGCAAAACCCACATTAAAAAGCGTGTGCTGTGAAGAGTTTATTAATATATTTTTTTGATTGTGCCACTCGGATATGTTGAGCTGAATGCTATTAATTCGTTTTATAAAGTCGTCTGTGTAGTGCAGGATTGCTTTCCAAAATGAGTAAACGCATGGATCAAAATCGTTGATTACTATGCGTTTTACAATGCCATCAAAGAGTAAATTTAACGCAGCTCCCGCTCCGCCTGCATATGGTTCAATGTATACACCACCTGTAAGGTCATTCAACCGAATGACCTCTTTAAGGAAGGGGGTAATGGATGATTTTCCCCCTGGGTAGCGAAGTGGTGAATTCGTTATGGCCATAGTTTCTCCCTGGGCGAAGATACGAATTATGTCTCAACTCCGCAATAAATATTACCTCCCCTAGCCAAGGGGCATTTCATTTGCTGTGAGCTTATGGCATCTTCTAGTGGGGCCGGGAAGCTCCCTGCAATTTGTGCTTGTGCGGTAACAGCAGACGCATCTAGCGCAAAAAGGAGGTGAGTTCTATGGCTCAAACCAGAAATGGCAAAAAAATAGTCTATGTTCATTCCTACATCAGGATTAATCCTGATGGACGGGAAGTCGTTGTGCGGCAGCATTATCGCTCCACACCGAACAGGGCTATGTAGCTATATATCCCGGCCCCACTTATCTCCATCCATTCCCGGCCCAAGGTGTTCCCTGAGCCAACTAACCGGCTATTAAGAAGTACCATCAACATTTAGCAGGAGTGACATCTCATGCTTCTTTTGATTTCCTACGATCTTAGAAAGCCTGGAAGGGATTATTCCTCGCTACATCAAGCAATAAAAAATGTTGGAAACTGGTGGCATTGCCTTGAATCTGTCTGGATAGTTGAAACTAGTAGGGATGCGATCATTGTTCGTGACGAACTAATGCGACATATGGACACAAACGACAAATTAGCAGTGCTGCGCACAGCAGGGGAATGGGGTACGTACAATCTCGGTGATGACTGCAACCAATGGCTGCACGAGCGTATGTAGCCTTACCTGAGGCTGTTATCTCTTTCGCACGGTGTAAACCACTTATCCAGGAAGGCTTTTAAATCTTCCTGGAATTTTTTGTTTGATTCAGCAGATCCGTAGCCAGTGGGGATAAAAACCCCATCGTCAATCTGACAAATGTGGCTGCACCCCATGTCGATATAGATGCCGCGCTTCACAGTAATAGGTGCACTCACTACGATTCCTCCCTTTACTTTATTAGTTGGTTTTTTCGCTTGAAGCACACTTCTACGGGGCCGCTTAGTGAGAAGTCCCACTCCCAAGTTCTCTTGCCGCACCCGGCCCCAGTGTCGAAGTGTATGCCATTTTTATTCAGGAGCTTTTCAATTTCAAAAATATCCTTCATGTCCACCTTGCTCAGATCAAAGTGGATGCCCGCCTGTATTGGCTGCCTTCGCCAAACAATGCTGGGAATATAGCAGGCGCGCCAGCGGCGCAATGTTTGCCATAAATTTTTAAGCATCCTTCCTCCCTGCCCCTCACCAGAGGGGCTTTTTTGTGTATAATTCGATGTAATCAGTTATGTAATATTTAATCCTGTCGATATGTTAATGGTCTTATTAATATTCAATCGCAAGAGTTTCTATGTCGGAGAAACAATTTGCCGAGCTATCTCGAATGATTATGGCACAAATTGGAGTCCAAGCGGCTGGGTTTCGAGTTTGCGCGGCGCTATTGGCCGAACGACAATCGCCAGGAGCAGAAGGCTTTGCTCGTGGTGCTGAACTTTTTGACCAGGGAATAGCTGAGGTGGTGGCAGCCTTTCAGCTTGACCTCAAATCCCCACGCCAAGACTAATCCTCAACATTAGCCTTATTGCCCCTCCTTCGAGAGGGGCTTTTTTTATTGTCCGCTGAACTGCGGGTAATTTTTTATAGGCATAAAATTACTTTTAGGCAATTTTATTGTTGACTATAAATTACCTTTTGGTAATCTGCATTTGCAACACGGGAACGACTGCGAACACGGGGCAAGCCCCAAAGTAGCCACAAGCCGGAACTGTGAAGCAAACCGCTGATCAGTAGCGAGGCCCCGAATAACAAGTAGTAGGGAGTCCTAGACCGAAGGTCATAAGGCGGTTGGAAAGAATGAGAACTGGCCCGGTGCGGAAGGGGCAGGGGTGAAAAGATATCGTCGCACACCGTTAGCGCGGAGCGGCGTTACCCGATGCGGGGCACATAGCCCGCCGTAGGGCGCAAGGTAGCTGTTGACCGACCATAGCAGCGGAATTTCTTTCATACCGCTCTGGGCATCGTCCGGGGCGGGATTGGAGGAGATTCAACAAATTTGCGCCGCGTTTTCTTGCTTTTCGTAGGCGCAGGGGGCCGTTCCATCGGGGAGCGGCCTTTTTCTATGGCATCTAGCCAGGGCATCACGCCCCGGCATTTCACATACCGGGTGAACCCGTCCAGGGAGGAATCCAATGGTCATCCGCGTCGGCCCTCGGCAATCGAGGGAACAATCCTCCCATGGCTTTGTCGCAGAGAGGCACACCGTTAAGGGCGGGGGATAGCTGCTGCAACAGAACAGCCGCCATGGGGTAACGCAGGCCGGGGGTATTTCTCTCCCCCCGGCCTTTTCCATTTTCAGTGACGGAGCGTAGCGCAGCCTGGTAGCGCACCTGCTTTGGGAGTAGGGGGTCGCCGGTTCGAATCCGGCCGCTCCGACCAAATTTCAAATGGAGTCTGCCATGTGCGAACACTTGGGCGATTACACGCCAGGGAGCAGATCGTGGGGTGATGATGTCCCAGGACATGCCCAAGGATGCTTCTACCCAGGCGATGAGCCGGGTTGTCGGTGCAGAATCACAGGTGAGTTGTGTGACCCTGATTTTTGTCCCTTGGAAGAGGGCAGGGAGGTTTTCCAATGAGTGTACGAGACATTCTGATCATTCTGTTCGGCCTCATGTCCATGCCCCTTGTGATTGCCATCGGCGCGCACCTGGGGGGCTGACATGACAATGTGCATCTACCGCAATGGCGTTCTTGTCACGCTCCGAGGGACCAGAAAGGAAGTCATGGAGCAGATTCGGTCATGGTGCCCGTCTGGGCTGCTGATAGAAATTTTCAGTCGTGGGAGGGCGCAGTGAGCGCACGAGACTTTATGGCCATTCTGTTCGGCCTCATGTGCATGCCTGTTGATATTTTTATCGACCAGAAGGGGGGATAGCATGTTTCCCTCAGTGACAACTGTTCTCGCGCCGTTCGGGGGTATTGAGGAGCTGAAACGCCGATTTCCCGCCGTCATCGAACGCGCTGCTGTGCGTGGAACAGCTGTACACGGATACTGCGAAGATGCGGCAAAGGGTCTGTTCGTCATGGGTGTACCCGCAGAATACCGGGGATATTTCGACAGTTTCATGCACTGGCTGGCCGATGTTGAGGAAGTGGTGGCGACCGAGCTGCGGATTATGGACACGGCACTCGGGTTTCACGGGCAGATGGACATAATTTGCCGCATGAAAGGTGATTCGGCGCTGTCGCTCTGGGACTACAAAACTCCGGACCATGTATCGCCCACATGGGGCCCGCAAATAGCCGCATACACACACCTTGCCCATCTTGACGGCTACCCGGTCGAGCGCGCGGGTATGGTGCGCCTGCGTAAAACAGGACGCCCGCCCCTGGTCACTGAATACACAAAATCACTACGCCGGCATTGGAACGTCTATGTTTCGGCGCTCAACGTTTACAACGCTTTCATAGCCCCCAAAGGGAGGAAGATATGACCACTGCGCAAAGCATAGATATTTCGCAAGGAATGGACTTTTCCGCTGTCGTTGGCCTCGTGCCTGGAGTTGTTCCCCCACCCGTAGAAAAGGTTGCAGAATCTGCCTCGGCGAACAACCTTCCGGCCGTCTTGACTATGCTTGCCCCTCGCGCGGTACTTGAACCGTTCCGGAGCAAAGCCAAGGACCTCGCCGCCAAGGCATCTGCCATCAAGGTGCAGGACCAGGAAAGCCAGCTCGCGGCCACAACACTTGCGGGAACCATCAAAAAAGTGGCGAAAACTGTAGAAGACGCCCGCAAGGAATACACTGCGCCCATCAATGAACACGTTAAGGCCGTCAACGGGCTTGCCAAAGAGATAACGGCTCCTCTTGATACCGGCATGCGTTACCTCACTGGTCAGCTCAACCAATACGCAGCCAAGGTTGAACTGGACCGTCGCAAGGCCGAAGAAGAAGCCCGACGCCAGGCAGAGGCCGAACAGAAGCGCTTGGACGCCGAAGCCAAGGCTGCTGGCGTAGAAGCCCCCATCGTACCCGAAGTTCTTCCGGCAAAATCTGAAAAAGCCACCGTGCGTACCGAAACAGGCACGTCTTACCAGCGCAAAGTATGGACCTTTGAAGTTGAAAAGCTGGCCGATGTGCCGCGCGAATACATGCTTCTGAACGAAAAGGCGGTCAACGCTGCAATACGGAACGGTATCAGATCAATACCCGGTCTGAAAATTCTTGAAACCACAAGCACCGTTATTCGATAGGGGTAGTACGATGAGCAATGTACCCGCCACCCAGAACAACAATTCTGGCAATCAGGCTATTTTCGCCCGCTTCGCCACTCGTTTTGGTCTCGATTCGAACAAGGTTTCGGGCATTCTGAAAAATACTGCCTTCAAAACTTCCAGCAGCCAGGGAGTTACAGACGAACAGATGGCCGCGCTGCTCGTCGTGGCCGATCAGTTTAACCTGAACCCGTTCGTTAAGGAAATCTACGCTTTTCCGGACTCCAACGGCCGGGGCATCGTGCCCATCGTGCCCATTGACGGGTGGACACGCATCGCCAATGAACACCCGCAGTATGACGGCGTAGAGTTCTGCTACGCCGAGGAGACCGTGCCCCACGGCGGCAGGAAATGCCCGGCCTGGATTGAAGCTGTAATTTATCGCAAGGACCGTTCCCGCCCGACCAGAGTTAGAGAATATCTGGAAGAGTGCGCAAAAAACTCCGGCCCCTGGAACAGTCACCCGCAACGCATGCTCAGGCATAAGGCGTTCATGCAGTGCTGCCGTGTCGCCTTCTCCTTCGGCGGTGTTTACGACGAGGACGAGGGCGAACGCATTGCCAGCGCCCGCCTCGTCGAGATGCCGAACGGCATGCCTGCTTCCATCGACATCACTCCGGACGCCAAGGCACTGCCCACCGGCGAAGAGTTCGAAGGCATCATTCTACAGGCTGGCTTCGGAGATCAGCGGGACAAAGTAGATGCGTACCTGCATGTCTGCGCGCAGCACTTTCAGTCATCCATTGATGAAGTGAAGGCGGAGGTCGTTCGCCATCCCGACAATTTCATTAAGACTTTCCCCGCCTGGCTCAAAAGCGCAGAGCAGCAAAAAAATGGGCAAGCCTCTGCTGCGGCCAAGCCTCAGGATGCGAAGGAAGAGGACCGTACCTTCCCTTGCCCCAACAAGGATAACGCCCTTGTTGATGACGAGGATTGCTTCCACTGCAAAGAACGCGAAGGCTGCCCAGGCCGCGCATAATTGCCAGCCCAAAAGACAAATACAGGAGAAACCACATGGCCCCCAGGAAGAAAGCCAAGGCGCTCCCGCGCCCTGAACCCGAAATGTTTACGGTCTGCGGCGACATCGTACAGGAAACCGAGGACGCCATCCTGCTTGTGTGTGATGGCGAGGACGTCTGGCTGCCCAAGAGCCAGATTGAATACGTCGGTGAACGCGGTGACATGAATGTTGAAGTTACGCTGCCCGACTGGTTGGCTGATGACAACGGCCTGGTCGATGGCCAGGGGGTTAAGGCTGGTGAAAGTGGCGGGCAGCAGGAACAGCCACAGGAAACCGAGCCTGAGCCTGACCCCGATCCCAACGATACAATGGCGATCACCCTGACCATCCTCGCATTTTCTGAGGATGGGGAGACGGCCACCGTTGAAGACCGCCACGCCAACAAGGCAGACATTCCCACAGCCTCCTTCACTCATGGTGAAGACGAAATCAACGTGGGGGACACGGTCTTGTGCAACGTTCTGGTCAGCGCGGTGGAGCCAACAGACCTTTGCCCTGACGACGTGCCCAATGATGATGCCTGCGCCTCGGCTGATAACCCCGAAGACGAGCAGAAGGACTGCGAAGCGTTGCCTGCCTGCTTGCGGGGGCGGGATGTCCACTGGCTCAAGAAAGAAACCTGCACAAAGGCTTTCCCGCTGTCCGACGAGGATAAGCTGGAACTTGGTAGCAAAATGGCCGCTGCACAGGCCAAGATTGACCAGCTTGAAGATGAACTCGCCAGCGTCCGTAAGAGCTACAAGGGCCGCATTGAAGAACATCAGGAGACCTTGAGCCAAGCAGCCGAAGAGTTCCGCTACGGCAAAACGGAGCCACAGGACGTTGAGTGCGACGTGTTCCAGGACTTTGATTCCGGCGAAATCGTCTACGTCACTGCCGATGATGCCGCCGAAGTGATCATGCGCCGCCCCATGACTACGGATGAACGCCGTCCGACGTTGTTTGACGGCCCGCCTTCCATTGGCAAGGGGCATTCCGCGCCGCTTGGCGAAGACCCGCGTCACCGGGTCGTGACGACTGAGGCGACGCCACAGACTTGGGGGCACACCTGCGTTGATTGCGCCCATATGCCGAACGCTGATGACGGCACACAGGCCGAGGAATGCGCCAATTGTGCGCAGAGCGTTGAAGGTGGTACGGACAACTGGGCGCCGCGCCGCGAATGCGCCACCTGCAATTACAAGAGCATTGCCGTCAACATGCCCCCGTGCAATACCTGCGTGCTGAACCCTCAGGCTGATGCAGGTGCAGAGGATGACAACTGGATCTCTGCTGGGAACAAAGCCGTTGTAGAGCCCTCTGAAATTGATGAATCCCCGGCAGAAGAACTCCAGGCCGGGGAACCCGTTGATGAAGAAGCGGCTGAACAGCCCCCGCTGATTGGCGGTGAACATCAGCCCGCCTCTGGAGCCGCCATCCAATGAGCGGCTTCGATGATCCAAACCGCCCTGAATGGCGTGGGAAGCGCAAATCAAAAAACTACGCGCATATCTACGCCAGTTGTAAGGGGGAGCGGCTCAGTGATGGCAAACCGTCCCGCACCTGCAAGAAGTGCGGGACGGTTTCAAGAAAGAAGAAATGCCCAATTTGCGGGTGCGAGCAATTCAAAAAGCTGTAGGGGGCAAGGCCCATCCATATCACGGTAGCCAACCTCAACCCCTGCCCGTGGGGCTATACGCGGGCACTGAATTACCCGACATGATCATTGAAAATGCCAACTTCTTTGGGGTTAGCTTTTCTAAACGATATAGCCCTCATCGTACCATTTCGCCAAGTAAAAGCGATCAAAACAATATCGTCTCGATATTCAGTGAGCATCATATATCTCTGCTCTTCATTTTCTATGTATCCATCGCTCATTATATAATGATCTTTTCCAAACAGAATAATCGAATCAACAATATCTTGGGCACAGTTTAATGAAAACTTGTGTTTTTTGCGGTTAATTTCATCTTTATCATCGTCAAATTCAACCTGCATTCCCACGGAAAAGATAATTTCATCCATAAAATTTTCCCCTTTTTTACTTAAATTACATAACAACTATATGAGAAGTAACAATATAATATAATTCATGAGGCCAAAAAATGAATAACAAAAAACAGCACTATTGCTAAAGAGTGACGCAGCTGTGGCGTTTTGAGTCTGCCGCTGAATTGGGTGGAGGAAGAATTCGAAATATATTCGCAAAAAATGAGATATGACATTTACGAAGTGGCAATTTTGATATTTCTTGAGAAAGTCCTGTCGAGAAAGTCAGCGTCGGCCCTTTATCATACGGCAGAAAGAGAATGCGTGGCTTCAGATCGGGGCAATATTCTTCAGAAGTTGTATATACAAGTAGCCCTTTATCCAGCGAGCGAAGGAGTGAAACTTTTATTTTCTTATCTCGGTAATCTAATTTCTGCGTGTACTGTAAGCTTTGATTTATTTTTAAGTTTGCAAATGTAGGAAAAGCGATTAAAGAAATTGTGGTTGATATTATAATAATAGCTATTGTTGTATTATATTTATTTGAATAAATTTTTTCTATTGATGACATGTAGAATATTATAATTGATATAATAAATATTAATGCCAAAATTATAATGGCAAAAGCAACGCTTAAAAACTCATGGAAGAAGTTTATATAACCCATGATTATTATATAAGGGTGCATGAAATAAATAAGCACAAGTATAAAATAATATGTATTTCTCTTGAGATTTTTGCTGTTGTTAGCTGAATTTGATTTAAAAGTAATTAGTATCTTTTTTATAAAAAGTGTCCACGCTGTACAAAGAAATGTATATATAAGTGGAAATAACCATGTGCTAAATGACATCGTGTAGTCTGAGATTGTTAGTGGAATTGTAAGCTGATCTATTCCAATTTTGTAAAAGAATATAATTGTGTAAATAGTTGAAAGTAATATAGCATATGATGCGCACAATGGAGGAAATATTGCTATATCAGTAATTTTAAATGTCCACTGTGGAATAATATTATTATTTTCAGGGGCTGAATTTGCTACGGCAACTTGGTCATTTTCTGGCATAATTTCCTCCAATTAATAAATAACTAATATTATTTTACACTACTATCAATAACATGGAGCCGCCCCAAAGGCGGTTTTTTTATTTCTCAGCCATGACGATAGTCACAACTGTGGGCCGCACATACCAACACGCGGGGAGATACATGCTATTCTCGGTACTTTCCATTAGACAGCCTTGGGCGGCGCTAATCGTCAACGGCATCAAAGACCTCGAGAACCGCAACTGGCGTCTGCCGGAAAAATACCGCAATTGCACGGTGCTGGTGCATGCCAGCGCAAAGCCCGCATTTGATCAGCATGCTGCGCAGCTTGAAATAGTTGCGCGTGGTTTGCCAATGGAAATTTTGCACTCCACAACGCTTTGCGGCTGCATCGTCGGGGCTGTGCAGTTCACAGGCTGCTTGGCGTCGAGCGCTGGCAACCAGCAATCGGCATGGGCCGACCAATCCTCAAAATTCTGGTGGATGATCGGCAAGGCTTTGCCCCTGCCGCCGATGCCTGCCATTGGCAAACTGAAATTCTGGCAATTCGATTACCCTCACAGAGCTTCGTGGCCACAGGAGGCCGATGAATGAGCACGGTTGAAATATCCCAAGAGGAACGTGACCTGTGGCGATTTGAAGCTACCGACGAGTGCGGCACGCCCAGTGACGAGGATGAACGCATTCTGAGGCTGCTCAAGGCTCTTGAAGCCTCTGAGGCTGACCTTGAAAGGTCATGCGAGGAAACCAGGGCCAATTTTTCAGCACTGTACCGCATGGCCAATGAGATTGTGCCAGAACTGAAAAGGCAGCTTAAAGCCGCCGAGGACGAAGTTGCACGGCTACGGATCGGTTGAATACTGCGGTGAAAGGAACCCGCTGATCGAAGGAGGCTGGATATATGCAATGCTTGTTAACCAAAGAAGATGCGCGCCTGTTTCTGGGCCTCAAGACCATTGATGCCACGGAAAAAATGTTGCAGCGCCTTCGTGTTCCCAGAATGGATTTTTCAATCATCGGCGGCAAAGGCATACGGTATAGACGAAGTGACCTTGAAGAAGCTCTTTCGAGAATCGAGGTTAGGCCAAAGTCGTCAAACCGTGTCCCAAAGAAAAGGCGGCAGCGTACTGACTTGTTCGACCTCTCAGTCAAAGAGCAGTTGGCTATCCTGAGTGCAGACAGACCTCAACAATAGGTTTTGAAATGGCTATTCGCAGGCGTAACGAGCGGGCATCTTCTTATCAAGTCTACTGGAACAATCCATTCACGGGAAAGAGGGAAAGCGCCTCATTCCCCACGCTTGCCGAAGCCCGCAAAGAAGATTCACTGATTCAGCACCGCTTGAAGTATGACCGCGAGTCATTCCGGCCAGCAGAGGATGAGAATATCAGTACTGGCGGCACGGTCCGCGAAGTCATAGCCCTCTACCTTTCGGCCAAAAGGTTTAGCGACAATAATCTGCGTACCATTCTCGAACACCTGAAGCATGTGCATGCCGTGTTCGGGAACCGAGAAGTGTCCAGCCTGGAAAAGCGGGATTTCGTTAAGTTCATCAGTGATGAAGCTGAGCGAGGCGTTAAAACAACCACGTCACACCGTCGACTTACCATTCTCCGTGCGGCCCTGTCCTGGGCTGCCGACTCAGAGTTCATTGAATCCAATCCGATGCAAGGCATGAAACTACCCAGGGGACAGCATGAACGGATTGCTCCCCCGACGCCAGCAGAGGTTTCCGCAATTCTAGCGGTTGCCAAGGGGCACGTGTACCGAGCCGTCATGCTGGGAATTTTCCTTGGAGTTCGTATCGGCCCGACTGAATTGTTCCGGCTCAAGTGGCAGGATGTCGACTTTGAGAGAAAAACGATTCGAGTGTGGAGTGCTGCCAAAAACAAGAATATGCCATTCCGAGACGTGCCGATTCGGGAAAATTTGTTGGAAGAAATGAAGGTCTGGGGTCGCTCTGATGCTGAGGCCGGGTGTGAGTTTATCATCCACTTCAAAGGCAAGCAGATAGACAGCATGAAATCAGCTTGGCGAGACACTAAGAAGGCGGCTGGCATCACCAGGCGCATGCGCCCATACGATTTGCGCCATGCTTTTGCCACCTACGCCTTGGACAACGATGCAGACTTGAAGTCTGTTGCTGAGATCATGGGACATTCAAACCCCACCATGATCCTTACCCACTATCAGCACACATCCGAAGCATCGCGTCGAGCGGCCATCGAATCCTTCCCCGACATCATGCCCTCATGTGCCCAAGCCATGTGCCCAAAAAAATAAGGGGTCATCCTGTTAAGGATAACCCCTTGATTTATTTGGTGGGCAGTACAGGACTTGAACCTGTGGCCCCCGCCTTGTAAGGGCGGTGCTCAACCAACTGAGCTAACTGCCCGAAACAGCGTAGCACAGGCAGCTATATGCCCTGTTATTCAGCACATTGCAAGCGCAATTTTGCCGCTACACAGAGCAGCCCCGGTCGCAATGCCGGGGCTGCCAGATTATCAGCCTGATACTTTGCTGCGATTACAGTTATTTCATCTCGTTAAGATACGTTGCAATATCCTTCATCTGCGCGGGGCTCAGGCCCTGCACCGTCTGTTGCATTCGGGCAGCAGCGCCGGTGGCATTGTTCAGGTTTTTGACCCTTTCCATGCCAGCCACCAGTGCATCCACAGGTTTGCCCTTCATTGCCGCAGGGGTGGCCGAATGACAGCCCGAGCACAGCTTGTTGTACATCTCCTGCCCTGTACCCGCGCTGTCCTGAGCCGCAACAGCAGTGCCAGCCAGCACCAGCCCGGCAGCCAAAAGAATTTTCAGTGAGTTAGCAGAAAAGGTCATGGAACCCTCCTGTGGGTTACTCTGTTTGAAAAACCAGCCTGACCGCACAGCAGCCAGGCTTTTGGTCACTTTCAGCATATGCTCCAAGGCCTGCACCTCACAAGGGGTATCACGTGGATGTTCCACCAAAAAATAATTACAGGGGGAGCATAGTGCCACGCCTGCGCCCAACATCACAAGGTTGCAGCCACCAGCTACATTGCCTTTCACTTGAGCCCCAATTGGCGGCTTGTGAATATCTAGCTGAAAAAACAGTTATATTGCGAAAAGGCAAGTCGTTCAATGAGTACATAATTGTACACGCTGAACGCTGAATCAATATTAACGCAATATTAACGTTTTTTGCGGCATGATTGTGCACAAAATACCAATGTTGACACGGCAACCTCACATCCATACAAGACTAAACTAATATTGTTATGCGGCAGATGCGGTTTGTAAACTGCAAATTGGCATTTTTCCCGGCAATCAGAATATTTTTCGGCAAAAACTGGAGGCGTGATGCAACGTCGAACATTCCTTTCTCTCTGCTGCGTAAGCGCGGCCTCGCTACTTCCGGGGCAGGCGCTTGCAGGGGCAGGCGAGAGTAAATCCCGATACGCCATGGTGATTGACTTGCGGCGCTGTATTGGCTGCCAGTCCTGCACAGTTACATGCGGAGCAGAAAACGCCGTGCCCCTGGGGAATTTTCGTACCACAGTCAGCGAGTATGCCATGATTGGAGTTCCTGCCGAGAACAGAGAACCGTCCGTGGCCGTTATTCCCCGCCTCTGCAATCATTGCGAAACCCCTCCGTGCGTGCCTGTATGCCCGGTGGGAGCCACATTCAAGCGGGCTGACGGCATGGTGCTGATTGATGCCACAACCTGTATCGGCTGTGGATTCTGCGTGCAGGCCTGCCCGTATGACGCCCGGTTTCTGAACCGGGAAACACACACGGCTGACAAGTGCACCTTTTGCGCCCACCGCACTGCCGCAGGGCTGTTGCCTGCATGTGTAGAAAATTGTGTGGGTGGCGCACGGATTTTTGGCGATCTGCGCGATCCTCAGAGTGCTGTCAGCAAGATGCTGGCAGCATACAAGGGCAGGATAGCCGTTTTGTATCCTGACAAGTCTACAGATCCGCATGTGTTTTATCTTGGGTTGGACAGGTGCTTTACCCGCTCGGATACCGTTCCGCAGCCAATGCCTATCACACCGCTGGAGAGGACGTAGCATGCGAGAAATCATAGATCTTGTGCCGTTTGTCAATGCGCCGGAGTGGGGCGCCTGGGAGCCGCTGGCCCTGACCATGATCCTTGCAGGCGGCGTCAGCACCCTTGGTGCGGGGATTGCCGTTTTGCGCCGGGCAAAGCCATTCATGGTATATGTTCTTGCCGTAGCTGCTATCAGCTCATTGGCCTGCGGCCTTTTGGGCGTGTTTGTGCCGCTCGAACAGCCTTTGCGCGTGTGGGAATTCGCTGCCCATCCTTCCTTCAGCTCCTGGACAGCCTGGGGAGCCTATATTTTGCCCTTGTGTTTTCTGTGCGCTCTGGTTCTGGTTTGGCAGAGCGGCAAAGAACAGCCGGTCAACCGCGGCGCTGCACTTGCGGCCGTGTGCCTTGGTTTTTTGGCCCTGGCCTACGCCACAGGCGAGGTGCGGGCCTGTGTAGGGCGGGCGCTCTGGGCCGATTACTGGTCGTCATTGGTGTTGACGGCAGCGGGCTTTATAGCCGCCAGCGGGCTTAGTCTACTGATCTGGCTGCGGTTGCGGTTTGACGATTTTGAACGTGGCGGCAAGCATGCAGTTCTTTTGCTGAAGGCCGGCGGCGTCTGCCTGATGCTGAACCTGCTGTGCGCGGTGTTGGCCCTGCTGGTGCGCGCTCCGCGTGGCTATGCCGCCTTTGTGGATATGTGGTGGCATGCGCCGGAGGCCATAATGGCACTGCTGGCCCTCTGCACCTTGCTGCTCGGCAGCGCCAGTTTGGCCCGCCTTGCGGCCAGAGGATCGTTTGCGCTCCTTTCCGCCATTTTGCTGTTGTGGAAGATTGTCCACATGGGCGAAATATTCGGGCGCAATGCTTCCTTGTATCCCGCGCGTGAAGCTTTTGCCGACCTGCTCTCGCTGGATGCGCTGGCCGCTTTTGGCGGCACCATTGGCCTGCTGGTTGTTCTGGCAACGGTTTTGCCAGTTGTGCTGCCTTCCTCTTCCAGGGCTTAAATTTAATTGAACGGATACGCCGATGGATACTAAAAAACGCAAGCTTATTGGCGCAGGCGCGGCGATTCTTGGCGCAAGCGCAGTGGCCGCCGCCACTGCCGGTGCGGGGAAAAAAATTCTTAACGGTATTGTGAGCGGTACCGCCGGTGAGCCGGTGCGCGACCCCATCAACAAGAATGCCCTGCCGCCGGAATTTACTGTGGCAGAAGACGGCACGCTGGCATTGGGCAAGGGCAGCCGCGTTGCTTTTAACCATTGCTGGGGCTGCTGCACCATGTGCGGCGTGCGTCTGCATATTGACGAAGCGCAGGACAAGGTAGTTCGTGTTGCGGGCAATCCGTACAACCCGCTTTCCGCATCGCACGCCGTGCCCATGAGCATGCCTGTGATCGAGGCGCTGCGCGGGCTTTCTGCCAGAGGAGCGGGGGATGCCGAACCCACTGGGCACGAGCGCCGTTCTACCGTCTGCGGGCGGGGCGCTGCCATGATTGACGCCTCTGCGAGCCCTTTTCGCATTACCCATTGCCTCAAGCGGGTGGGCAAGCGCGGCGAAGGCCGCTGGAAGACCATTCCTTTTGAACAGCTTGTTGAAGAAGTGGTTGACGGCGGCAACCTGTTTGGGGAGGGCCATGTTGACGGGCTGCGGGCCATCCGCGAAACGCCCGGCCCGGCCAATCCCCAGCACCCGGAATTCGGGCCTCACTCCAACCGACTGCTGCTGACCTATGCTCTGGATGATGGCCGTGAGCGGTTTTTCTTTCAGCGGTTTGGGGTGCAGGCTTATGGCACGCGCAATTTCGGCAAGCACGGTGCATACTGTGGGCTGTCGTTCCGCATGGGTTCAGGCCTTGTACTGAATGATCTGGCTACAAACGCCCACGGAAAGCCGGATTTTGAAAACTGCGAATTTGCCCTCTTCTGGGGCACTGCGCCCGCTCAGGCTGGCAATCCTTTCAAACATTCTGCCCGCATGGTGGCCGAGGCCCGCACCAACGGCAAGTTGCACTATGCCGTGGTGGATCCGGTATTGCGCCTCTCCACCACTGACGCCGTGCGCGACAAGGCCCGATGGATTCCGGTGCGGCCCGATATGGATGTGGCGCTGGCCCTGGGCATGATACGCTGGATACTGGAAAATGAGCGTTATGACGCGCAGTTCCTTTGCCGTCCCACGCTCAAGGCCGCTACAGATGCAGGAGAAGCCGCCTTTTCCAACGCAACCCACCTAGTGTGCCTTTCTGGTTCAGGGCAGGGCAAGATACTGCGTATGCCCCCGCAGGCCGAGAGCAAAGGGCCGGATGGTAAACCCCTGCCGGGCGAAGCGCTTGTGCTTTCGCCCGGTGGCCAAGTGATGCCCGCCGACAAATGCGCCGAAGCCAAATTGTTTTTTAGCGGCGAAATCACACTGCCAGATGGTGCCCGGGTTCAGGCAGCCACAACTTTGCAACTTCTTAAAGAAGAAGCGCTGTCGCATTCTATTGAGGAATACGCGGCCCTGTGCGGCGTTGCCAGCGAAACCATCATTGGTCTGGCGCGCGAGTTTACCGCTCACGGCAAGAAGGCGGTGGCGGACGCCCACGGTGGCATGATGACAGCTACCGGCATGAATGCCACCTTTGCGGTGCTGACGCTCAACACCCTCATCGGCAATCTTAACGCCAAGGGGGGCTTGTGTGTTGCCCCCGGTAATTTCCATAACCCGGCTTTTTCGGGGCCGCGCTATAACCTCGCTGATTTTCCGGGCAAAAAGGAACCAAAAGGCTTTCCGGCCAATCGCTGCAAGGCTGCCTACGAAAAATCCACAGCCTACAAGCAAAGGGTCGAGGCAGGGCAAAACCCGTATCCGGCAGATATGCCCTGGTTTCCGCTCACTGCGCCAAATCTGCCCGCAGAACACCTGTTGGGGCACGCCAACGGCTATCCCTTTACATTCAAGTGTTGGATTAACTGGACGGGCAACGTGATTTACGGTCACGGCGGGCTTAAACGCGCGCTGGATGCCAAGCTGAAAGACCCCAAGGATCTGCCCCTCATTGTGGGCATTGACGCTTTCCATAACGAAACCAATGCCTATGCGGACTACCTCGTGCCTGATCCCTGTCTGTACGAGGTATGGGGCGGTTTTGCAGAGGCGTGGAGCGGCGTGCTCACGCGTATGTCCACGGCGCGCTGGCCTGCCATTGAGCCGCGCCAGCAAAAATCGGCCAGCGGCCAGCCCGTCTGCATGGAGCTGTTTTTGATTGAGGCCGCCAAACGCATGAATTTACCCGGCTTTGGCGACAAGGCCATTCCTGATGCCGCAGGTGTCTTGCATCCGCTGCACACGCCGCAGGATTATTATTTGCGCCTTGCAGCCAATATGGCCTTTTTCAAGGGTAAAACTTTGCCTTCTCCTACAGAGCAGGACGTAAAACTCTCGGGCATCGGGCGCATCATGGCTGACATTGCCACTGTGCTTCAGCCCGAAGAGCAGGGGCCTGTGGCCTGCCTTTACAGTCGTGGCGGGCGCTACGAGCCTGCCAGCGAAAGCTACGATGGCGACGCGACCAAAAGCCGCTGGACGCGGGCCATGTGCGTTTATAATGAGGAAGCTGCCGCTGCTGTGCATTCACAGACAGGCAGACATTACAGTGGTATTCCCCGGCTGCGCGACGCGGAGTTTGTGGACGGTACCTCCTTGCGTTCGCGCTGGTCTGACAAAGAGTATCCCTTGCTTATGGTTTCCTTCAAATCCAACCTCATAAATTCCTACGCAATCATTTCGCCGCGTCTGCGATCCATCAAGCCGACCAATATGGTGTTGGTGCACAGGGATGACGCGCAGGCTCTGGGTATCAGGCACGGAGACATGGTGCGTCTGGTCACGCCCGGAGGTTCGGAAACGGCGCAGGCCACGGTAACGGATGGCATCATGCGCGGTGTTGTGGGGATAGAGCACGGTTTTGGACACAAGGCCTTGGGCGCTGGGGATATTCTGGTAAACGGCGAGCGTATTCCTGCGCTCAAGGGGGCAGCCGCTGGCGTCAACCTCAATGATCTTGTGCCGGATGATCCCAGCCGCAAGGGTTTTTCTGCCCTGACAGAAAGTGATTCCGGCAGCGCCGTGCGCCAGGGTATTCCTCTGCGGATGGAAAAACTGGCCTGATTGACGCTGTTATAGACGTAAAACCCCAGCGGCTGCAAAACAGCAACCGCTGGGGTTTTTTAATTGCGAGGTTCGCGTGTTGGTGTGTGCGGCCTACTTGATGCCCGCCCGCATGAACGACTGCACAAACTGCCTCTGGAACAGCAGAAAGGCCACCAGCAGCGGGCCGGAGGTCATAAGCGTGGCAGCGGTGATGATTGTCCAGTCCACGCCCTGTTCCGTAGCCGAGAATATCTGCAAGCCAACGGTCAGAGGGCGGGAATTGACGGAATTGGTCACAATGAGCGGCCAAAGAAAGTTGTTCCAGTGCGTGCTGATGGAAACCAGCGCATAGGCCGCGTAGGTGGGCTTGGCCAGTGGCACGTAGACATGCCAGAGCACTTGCAGGGTGTTGGCCCCCTCCACGGCGGCGGCTTCCTCCAGTTCTTTCGGCACGCTCTTGAAGGTCTGGCGTAGCAGAAAAATACCAAAGGCCGAAGCCATGTAGGGCAGGCTGATGGCAAGGGTGGAATCAAGCACGCCGATCTTGGACATGGTGGAGTAGTTTTCCACCACCAGCACATCGGGCATGATCATGAGCTGCATAAGAATAAGCGCAAAGGCAATGCCCTTGCCCTTGAAGTCGTATCGGGCAAAGGCGTAGGCCGCCAGAGTGCAGAGCACAAGCTGCATGCCCGTGGTCAGCGTGACCAGCATGATGGTGTTGACGAAATACCGGGCAAAGGGCGCGGCCTTCCACGCATTGGCAAAGTTTTCAAGCGTGAGCGGCGCGGTCAGGCTGAAGCGAGTGGAAAACTCCGCCGGGTGAAAGGCTGTCCAGATGGCGTAAAAAAGCGGCAAAGCCCAAAGAATGGCAAGCATCCAGGCGGCGGTGGTGTCCAGCACGCGCGAAAATCCGCGGCTGTCGTACATATTGCGCTGTTCGTTCATCTGTAATGCACCCTTTTTTCAATGATGCCAAACTGCACAAAGGCGGCAAAACCAAGAAAGCCCAGCAGCACCATGGTCAGCGTTGCACCGTAGCCCGTATCCCAGAACTTGAAGCTGGTTTCGTAAATGTAGTAGAGCAGCAGCGAGGTGGCGTTGTTGGGGCCGCCCTGCGTGAGCACAAACAGATGATCCACCATGCGAAAGGCGTTGATGGTGGCGTTGATCAGCACAAAAAGCGTAGTGGGCATGAGCAGGGGAATGACCACGCGGCGGTAATAGTAGGCGCGCGAAGCCCCTTCAAGCATGGCCGCCTCCCCAAGGCTCGGCGGGATTTGCTGCAAGGCTGCGAGATAAAAAATCATAAAAAATCCCGCGTCCTTCCACACTGCAACGCTGATCACGCAGAACAGGGCTGTCTGCTCGCTGCCAAGCCAGTTAATGCCCGTTGTCGCGCCCAGAAAAAAGCGCAGCTGCTCAAGCAGGCCGTAATCTGGCGTGTAAAAAAACAGCCAGATGTTGGCCACCGCGATCATGGGCAGCACCGTGGGCACAAAATAGCACAGCCGCAAAAATGCCTGCCCCTTCAGCCGCGCATTGACCAGAAATGCCATGAGCATGGCCAGCGACATGGAGCAGGGTATGGTGCAGCAGGCAAAGATGATGTTGTTGCGCAGCGACTTGAGAAAAACCTCGTCGTCCAGCAGATAGCGGTACTGCTCAAGCCCTACGAACTGGGCAGGCGCTCCCCCCCGGCCATCCATAAAAAAGCTGTGGATAAACGTGCTCACCGCAGGATAGTGCGTAAACGTCACCACCAGGGCAAAGCCGGGGAGCAAAAGCAGCCATGCGTTGATTTGCCGCATGGTTTCCGGTTTGAACATAGGGCTGCTCTCTTGCGTCTGATTAAGTCGAAAAAGCTGCCAGAGGGGCAATCCCCCCTGGCAGCACAGTGATCACTTACTTCTGGTAACGGCGCAGAATGCGGTCAGCTTCGCGCTGGGCATCCTTGAGGGCGGCGTCAGGCTTTTTGGAGCCGTTAACGGCGGCCTGAATGGCGTCGTCCAGAGCCTTGGTCACGCGCTGGTTTTCATGGGTGGAGAGCTCGGGCACGGCGTGGGCCAGTTGATCGCGGGCCACGGCGGCATAGGGGAAGCCCTTCACGTAGGTTTCCATGCGTTCGGTCTTCCATGCATCGGGGCGTACGGCCACATAGCCGGTATCAATGCCCCATTGGGCGGCGCGTTCGGCGGTGGTCATCCACTGCACAAACTTGACGGCAGCCTTGCGTTCTTCAGGCGTGGAGTTTTTGAAAATGTAGAAGTTGCCACCGCCGGTGGGCGAGCCAAGGCGGGTATTGGCGGGCAGCATGCCCACGCCGAAGGGGAACTTGGCGTTGGTGCGCACGTTGGTGAGGTTGCCGGTGGTGGTCCACATGATGGCGGTTTTGCGCTCAAAGAAATCGCGGGGCGTGGTGGACCAGTCAATGGTGCCCTTGGGCGAAACTTCGTACTTGTAGGCCAGATCGGTGAGGAACTGGAGGGCTTCGATGTTCTTGGGATTGTCGAAAAAGACCTTGTTGCCAGCGTCGTTCATCAGTTCAACGCCGTTGGTGATGGCAAGGGCCTGGAGCATCCAGTAGGCATAGCCGGTGCTGGGGATGGCAACGCCCCACTGTGTGACCTTGCCGGACTCATCTTTCTTGGTGAGCTTTTTACCCATTTCGACCAGCTCCTGCCAGGTGGCGGGGCCTTTTTCAGGGTCGAGGCCAGCTTCTTTGAACATCTCCTTGTTCCAGTACATCACGATGGTCGAGCGCTGGAAGGGAATGCCCCAGGTTTTGCCCTCGGTCTGGCTGTTGCGCATGAAGCCGGGAAAGTAATCCTTGGTAAAGGCCATGTTGTCCTTGCCGACAATTTCGTCGTAGGAAACGATGGCGTTTTCATCAATGAGTGTGAACATGTCGGTAGAGAGCAGCACAGCCACATGCGGCGGCTCGCCCCCGCGCTGGGCGGTAAGGGCCTTGGTGATCGTGTCGCGGTAATTGCCCGAATACACAGGCGTAATCTTGATGTCGGGGTTTTCTTTCATGAATTCCTGGGTCATGCCCTCCACGATCTTGGTGATGGGCCCGCCCACGGATACGGGAAAGTAAAATGTAAGGTTGGTCTGCGCCGCCAGCGCGCTGCCAGCGCACAGGCAGATACAGAAAATTGCCAAAAACAACGAGCGAATACGTTTCATGGATTTCTCCTCAAAGGGGTTTGGGGGCTGTATCCGTACTATCGCCTGAATGTTACCGAAAAGGGGCAAATGTGCATCAAAATTAGATGATTATGGCAGAATTGCTACATAAGTCAGCCAAATCGGGGCGCAATAGCGTTTGAGGGGGCAGCTGTGCTATGCCGCACCCATGCGTTTGCCAGATTCTGCCTCAAAAAAGTGCAGGGCATCGGCGGCAAAGTTCAGGCGCAGCTTGTGGCCGGGTTTAAAACCGGGGTTGCCCGCAATCTGCACCGCCACCTGCTGCTGGCCCAGGCTGCAAGCCAGCACGGAATCCGCACCAAGATATTCCATGCTCAGCACTTCGGCCTCCCACGGGCCGTCAGGCGTTACCTGAATATGTTCGGGGCGGATGCCCAATGTGCATTCGCCTGCAACAACACCCGGCACCGGGCAGCATTCGTTGCCCTTGATGACCGCCTGCCCCTTGCACATGGCAACGTTCAGAAGGTTCATGGGTGGCGTGCCGATAAAGCTGGCCGCAAAGGTGGTGGCGGGCTGGGAATACATGGCGACAGGGGCGTCGTTTTGCACGATATGCCCTTGCTGCAGCAGAATAATGGTGTCGGCCATGCTCATGGCCTCTGTCTGGTCGTGGGTAACGTAGACCATGGTCATGCCCAGGCGCTGTTGCAGGTCGCGGATTTCGCGCCGCATTTCGAGCCGGAGCTTGGCATCAAGGTTTGAGAGCGGTTCGTCCATGAGGCACACTGCCGCTTCGGCCACAAGCGCACGGCCAAGGGCCACGCGCTGTTGCTGACCGCCGGAAAGGGCGGAGGGCTTTCTTTCCAGCAGGCCGGAAAGGCCAAGCACGTCAACGGCGTTGTCCAGCCGCCTCATCTGGTCGGCCTCCGGCACTTTGCGCACCTTGAGCCCAAAGAGGATGTTTTCGCGCACTGTGAGGTGCGGAAAAAGCGCGTAAGACTGGAACACCATGGCCAGATGGCGCTCCGCCGGGGGCAGGTCGGTAACGTCGCGGTCGCCAATATAGATGCGCCCGCTGGAAACGCTCTCAAGCCCGGCTATGAGCCGAAGTGTGGTGGATTTGCCGCAGCCGGAAGGCCCGAGCAGTACAAGCAGGGAACCCTCATTGATCTCAAAGGATACGTTCTTTACAGCGTGGGTCGCACCCCACTGTTTACATACGTTTTCAAGACGTATTGCGGACAAGTTCAGCTCCTTTCGTGGATGGGCGCGCTTGTGGGCGTGGTCGGTCAGGCTCCAGAGGCGTAACACAAGGCCGTGCTGCCTGCATGGAGAAAATTTGATTTTAATTACCACTAATTGCGCCTTGTGGCAAGAACAATAGCTTTCGTATTCGTTACATTACAGGCAGCAGTGTTACAGTTTTGTGACAAAGGCTGACTTGACCGCAACATGCTGCCGTGATTAAAAATAGTTGAAAATGTCGAGGGGAGGTGCTGACATGTTTGTAGCACACATATCTGATCCGCATGTGGGTGCCGGGCGCAGCCAGGCATTCAACGTGTCTGACGGTGCGCTGCTGCTGGAAAAAACCGTGAACCACATTGCGGCCTTGCCGCAACTGCCCGATTGCCTTGTGCTGAGCGGGGATATTTCGGTGAACGGCCAGCCCGGGGGCTACGCCATTGCGGCAGAGGCGCTGTCTGCGCTGCCCATGCCCGTGTATGTGCTACCTGGCAACCATGATAAGCGTGAAAACCTTGTGGCCGAGCTTGGGCAGTACTGCCCGGCGGATGTGGCGGTTGCCCCTTACCTGTGCTATACGGTTGAGGATTTTCCCTTGCGGCTTGTGTTTTTTGACGGCACCCGACCCGGCTCGCATTCCGGCCATTTTGACGCGCCCGTTGCGGCGTGGCTGGAAAAAACGCTGGCAGCCCAGCCAGGCAGACCCACGCTGGTCTTTACCCACCATCCGCCCTTTATCACAGCCCTTGGCGTGATGGACGAGCCATATGAAAATGCCGAGAGCCTTGGCCGCATACTGGAGAAATTCCCCAATGTGAGGCTCTGCTGCGGGCATCTGCACAGGTACATGTTCACCATGTGGCACGGAGTGGCGGCCTTGACGGCTCCCCCGGTGTGCATGCACATAGTGCCGAATTTCTGCGCCACGGGCGGGGATGATTTTACAGATGAAGCCCCGGCATTTTTGCTCCACCACTTTGTTGATGGACGGGTGAACACGCACTACTGCCGCGTGCCGGGGGAGTTTGCCGAGCGCGGGCCATTCAGCTTCTCCCACCCGCCGAAGCTGGGGTAAAAAATCAATCAAAGTAAATTTTGTGCATAGAAAAAGGCCGCTTACGCGGCCTCTCAAGTTTTAGCTTAACTGCTAATTCTCTAGCAATTTCAGCACTTAGAACAGAAAATCCGTGGACAGGAAGTTGGACTTTCTGTTGCGCACAATGTCTGAAATCAGTTCCTTGTTGGGGGCGGAACCCTTGGCAGCCACCAGTGTGCGGATGGAGAAGGCGCGCAGCGCATCACTGACAGAGAGCGTGCCTTCCGCAGAGTCCTTTCGGCCTGTGAAGGGGAATGTATCCGGCCCGCGCTGGCACTGGCTGTTGATGTTGACGCGGCACACCTGATTGACCATGGGGTCGATAAGCGCAGCCACTGCATCGGGGTCAGTGCCGAAGATGCTGGCCTGCTGGCCGAAGGGCGAGGCGATCACCGCCTCTGCGGCTTCCGACACGTCATTATAAGAAACCACAGGCACCACAGGGGCAAACTGTTCTTCCGTGTGCAGGCGCATGTCTGCGGTAACGCCCGCAACCAGTGTGGGGTAATACAGTGTGCGGTCAAAGGTGCCGCCGTGCGGGTTGGCAATGCGCGCGCCCTTGGCAACAGCTTCGTCTACCAGTTCACGCAGGTCGTCTATCTTGCCGGGCACGGGCAGCGGGGTGATTTTGACCCCCGGCTTCCAGGGCAGGCCCATGGGCAGGGCGGCAATGGCCTCGCTGAATTTTGCCAGAAATTCCTCAGTGCGCGAGGTGTGCACATAAAAGATCTTCAGGGCCGTGCAACGCTGGCCGTTAAAGCTCAGCGCACCGGTCACGGCCTCGGACACGGTCAAATCCATGTCGGCGCAGGGCAGCACGATGGCGGCGTTTTTGGCGTCCAGCCCAAGCACGCAGCGCAGCCTGTGGGGCGAGGGATGGTGACGGCGCAAAGCATCAGCAGCGCGGCTTGAACCGATAAAGGCCAGCACGCTGATGCGGCCAGACTCCAGAGCGGGAATGGCCACGCGTCTGTCGCCAAAGAGGATGTTCACCACTCCGGCAGGGAAGCATTCGGCAAAGGCCTCAAGCAGGGGCGCGTAGAGCAGCTTGCCGATGCGGGGCGTTTTGACGATGACCGGGTTGCCCATGATCAGGGCCGGAATAAGCGTGGTGAAGGTTTCGTTGAGCGGGTAGTTGAACGGGCCCATGCACAGCACCGGCCCAAGCGGCGCGCGCCGGATCTGGGCGTAAATGCCACTCTCGATCACAAAGCGCGAGGAGGCGCGGTCGAGGTCTTTAAGGGCGTCCACAGTGGCGCGGATGTAGTCGATGGTGCGGTCAAATTCCGCCCGGCAATCATTGAGCGGCTTGCAGATTTCCCACACCATCAGGCGCACCACCTTATCGCGCACTGCCAGCATGCGGCGGGCAAATTCCTCCACGCGGGCAATGCGGTCTTCCACGCGCATGGTGGGCCACGCGCCACGGCCATTGTCCCACGCCTTGGTCACGGCATCCACCGCCGCCAGCGATTCCGCTTCGGTCAGTTCCGGGCAGGAGCCTATGACGCGCTGCTCGCCGTTCACATACAGGGGCGAATGCACGGTGTGCACGGGGCCCGCCCACTCCAGCAACTTTCCACCCACAAGGTAGCGGCGCTCGTGAAGCGGCTCGAGAACGCAATCTTCGGGTATATTGTCCACATCCGGCGAAAAATCAGCGCCGATCTGGGTATTGGCTTCTGTCATGTGTGCCTCCTGAACTTTCAGCAAATGAAAGCAGTGAAATAGTTGTTGTCGTGTGGAGGGTAAGAAGCCGAGCGCTTCATGTCAATGAAGCCGACCCGCAACTTACTGGTACAGCTGAATATCTTTCCACACTTCATAGACAGCGCCGTGGGGATTCGATTCCACGGTGTTTGTCTGGTCAAAAATATAGGTGAGCCGCCGCCCTGCTTCGTATTGCGGCCACAGGGGTGCAACGCCGGGGCCGTTGGGATTGCCCGTTTTTACAAAGTTCAGCCACGCTCCGTGCATGGACTGCGTAAGCTCCTTGCGGCGTGATGCGGGCGTGAGCAGCCAGAAGGGATGATCATTGGTGGCAAGCGCGGTGGAAATCTCCGTCGAATGCGCAGCGCCCAGCAAGAGCAGCTCCGGCAGCAGGGGGGCGTAGTCAAAGCGGTACACATAGGTGCTGTTAAAGGCGCTCTGGGCATCGGCGCTTTTGACCATATCCACCACAAATGCCCGGTCGCCCGCGAGGGTGGTCAGCTTTTTCATGCCCTTTTCGCTGGCGTACAGCTCCGATACTGCGGGGATACTGGCAGCCGCGCCGTTATCGCGCAGCATCTTTTCCACCTGTTGCCAGTCCTTGGGCAGCAGGCCCAGCAGGGCAAACAGCGTGCCTTCGTTGCGGTTTGTGCCAAGAATGACCTTAACGTCGCGGGCATTGCCCTGGGCCAAGGCTTCCCACGGGTGCAGGGGGAGCAGGTCGTCCTTGACCGGGCCGGGCATGAAGATGCCGGGATGGCGGCGCGGGCCTTCCTTGAGTGTGAACGTAGCGGCCGCAAGCATGTCCTGCGCGGGCATATCCAGCAGTTTGGCCATGTCTGTACGCGGATTAATGCCCAGCTTTTCAAAAAAGATGGTGTTGTTCATCTCGACCATGCGGCGGGATTCGGTATTTCCTGTGACGCCGCTCTCGGCGATGGCCTTCTGGAACAGCCCCTTTGCGATGGGCGATGCCAGCATGTTGTACACGCCCGTGCCGCCTGCGGATTCGCCCGCAATGGTCACGTTGTTCGGGTCGCCGCCAAATGCGGCTATGTTGTCACGCACCCAGCGCAGGGCGGCAATCTGATCTGAAACGCCGCAGTTGGATTCAAACCGCTTGTCGTACATGGAAAAATCATAAAAGCCCAAGGGGCCGACGCGGTAGTTGAAATTGACAAATACCACGCCGTCTCTGGCAAAGGACGCGCCGTCGTACATGGGGTCGCTGCCTTCGCCCATGTGGTACGCGCCTCCGTATATCCATACGAATACTGGCAGCTTGGCGTCTTTGGCGGCGGTCAGCGGCGCCCACACGTTGAGGTATAGGCAATCCTCGCTGGCGGGAACCCGCGAACGCTCAAGCCCGAACATGTTCATGTACTGGATGGGCTTGTTGCCAAATGCCACGCACTTTTTGACGCCCTGCCAGGGGATGGGCGGCTGGTTGCGCCGAAAGCGCAGTTCGCCCACAGGCGGCGCGGCGTAAGGAATGCCAAGCCATGTTTTGACGCCTGCCGCCGCAAAACCCTGCACCTCGCCGTACTGTGTTGCTGCAAGGGTGTCGGCGGACGTTTCATGACGGGATACGTGACGGGCACAGGCGCACAAGAGCAACACCACCAGGATGAGGATGCGGTTTTTCATGAATTTTCCTGAAAAGGGGCAATGGACGCTTCACAGGGCACGGGCCTGTGCAGGAGCTTGCCTCGCACAGGCGGCTGCAACAGGCCGCCTGTTGCCGAACGTTTTGCAAATGTGGCGTGTTGCGGACAAAAACGCAAGAAGCGTTTGCCATTGGATGTTTGAGCAAACTTGCATTCCGCGTGGTCGTTCCGCCCGAAAAACAAAGATTCCCGGTCTGCGCCGTGCAAGCGCAAACCGGGAATCTGAATGGCGGGGTAGAGCAGCCTAGCCCTGCTTCATCTCCTGAATAAGAGCGGCGAGCTTTTTGGCCTGCTCGGTGAGGTCGGCAACGGCAGTGGAAGCCTGTTTCATAGCTTCAGCCGTGAGCTGTGAAACCTCGTTGACCTCAACAATGCTGCGGTTGATTTCTTCGCTCGCTGCAGACTGTTCTTCACTGGCGGCGGCAATGGCGTTCACCTGATCAGCCGTGGCGGTCACAACCTCCACAATGCCTTGCAGGGCTTCGCCAGATTGCCCGGCCAGATTCGTGGCCACGCCGATGGAGCCAACCGCGTTTTCAACGCCCTGCATGCTCTTGGCGGTGCTGTCCTGAATGGCCTGAATGGCCTTGGCCACATCGCTTGTGGAAACCATGGTCTTTTCCGCCAGTTTGCGGACTTCGTCCGCCACAACAGCAAAGCCCCTGCCGGCATCCCCAGCACGGGCGGCTTCGATGGCAGCGTTCAGCGCCAGCAGGTTGGTCTGGTCAGCGATGTCGGAAATGACGCCCATAATCTGGTTAATGGCCTGCGCGTGCTCGTTCAGGCGGGTCATGTCTTCCTTGAGCGAAAGCGAGTGGGTCTGCACCTCGGTGATGCTTTCCACGGCGTTTTGCACGATCTTAGCGCCAGCAAGAGCCTTGTCGCGGGTTTCGAGCGATGCCCCCGATGCCAGACCTGCGTTTCTGGCAACGTCCTGAACCGTTGCGTTCATTTCATTCATGGCAGTGGCTGCGCCAGAAAGCATCTTGGAAGATTCTTCCGCACCTTCATCAGAGCGTTTGATCTGGTGCGAGAGATCAGATGAAGCGGAGGAGAGCGCCTCGGCAATGGATTCAAGCTGATGGGCGGCTGCGAGCATGCCTTCCCTGCGGGCAGATTCCGCGCGCAGCTTGGCTTCTTCTGCAGCGGTCTGCGCCACCTTGGCGTGGTTCAGAGCTTCGGCGGCCTGACGGGTTTTGTCTGCTGCTTCTTCAATGCGGCCGTGCAGATTTTCGATCATCATGCCCAGCGAACTGTTGAGCCGCCGGATTTCGAGCGGACAGGATGCCTTGAGGGTGGGCAGGGCGGCTTCCTGACCTTGGGCGACCTTTTCCGCTTCGCCGGTGATTTGCCGCAGGGGCAGACAGATAATGCGGGTAATCAGCCATGCAAAGCCAAGAATGACAGTAAGGATGCCGCCGCAAATGAGCAGTTCAAGGTTGTCATAGTGGTCATTTCGCTCGGAAACCAGGTTGGCGACACGGGTGCGCTCGGCCTCGACGCTGTCGATATACACGCCTGTGCCGATGATGACGTCAGTGCCTGGTATCATGCGTGTGTATGCCAGTTTGGGCTGTATGCCAGCCCCCGGCTTGTCAAAGCGGTAAGCCACGAACGCTCCGCCCTTTTTGGCGGCTTCAATCAACTCGCGTATAAAATAGACTCCGTCGCTATCCTTGAGATCAATAACATTTTTGCCGTTCTGCGACTTGTTGGTGGGCACATTTATTCGGGTGCCGTCTGTTTTGTAGGTAAACAGATAGCCCTCGTCGTTGGGAAAGAAGCGCTGATAATCTGTGTATTTTTCAATCAGCGCGTACTGCTCCTTGGGGTCAGAAACTCCCTTGAGCCTGTCGGCAAGATCTTGCGCGGCAACATCCACAACACTTTTCAGGCCGTATTCATATTTTGACTGCAATGCAGCCGAAAGCTGGGGAATGGTTACTTCCGTAAAAACAAGTGTGGACATGTGTGTGCTGGTGAAAAAGAGGGTCGCCATGCCTACGACAAACCCACAGCAAAGGGTAACAAGCCACATTCTTACATTCATCTTTTACCTCGCAGGGGGGAATAACCACATTTTATGAAATGCGTTATCAAATTCTTTTTAAAAGGGCTTAAATTATGCCAATCTGAGTCTGATTCTAAGAAAAATATCGGACAATGCCAACATTATGTTATGGCAATATGTCAAATTTGCAAAAAAAATTGTACATCCAGAGATATTTGCAGAACTTTACGAGATTTTTCACATACAAACACCAGTTTTTGTGCATGGTATCAAAACTTAAACACTGTAACTTTTTTTTGATGCAGGACATCAATTTATTCTTGCCCATCGAAAAGGTTTGTAGCAAACTCAATTTCCCCCCTGCGCCAGAGGCCGAACGCAACCGCCAGTGTGGATCCGCCGGTTGGAGCGCAGAGGCTGTCTTTTGACAGTCCCATGCTTCAACTCGTGGTGCGTTTTGGTCATGTCTTCAGACTACACCAAAAGGTCAGTCAACTTTGCACCCTACGAGAGGGTTCATTCGTGTCCCTGTAGCCCAGTTTTGCGGGCTGGTCTTCAAGTGACGCATTTTCCCGAGGTTAACAGCTATGTGCAGAATTGGTTCCATCAAGAGCAAGACGCCTGTACCCCCCTCAATGGCGCTCAATCTAATGCTGCCGCAGCAGGAAGGGCATGACAACTCCGGTTTTGCTATGGTTATGCAAGACCTGGAGGGCGTGTTCAGCCACTACAAAGACAAACCCCTGCTTTCATTGGCCTGCACCCCCGAGGGCGTGCAGCTGGTCAACGATTACATGGAAGAAAAGGGTTTTGTGCAGGTTGCCCAGTGGGTACCTGAAGTGGACAAACGCCCCGGCCTCAAGATTGAGGCCATGCCCCGTTACGTCTTCCGCAACTATGACTATCCGGAGGAATACCGCTCCCGTAGTCAGGAAGATCGTGAAAACCTGCTGCTGGACACGCGCCTTGAGCTGCGGGGTTTGTTGGCCGAGAAAAAGAATGGCTTTGTCTATTCGTTCTGGCCCGATGTGCTGACCCTTAAAGAAATCGGTGATCCTGCCGACATAGCTGTATATTTTCGACTATGGAAAGACGATGGCCGCCTGACTGCGCGCAACATCGTGACCCAGTGCCGCCAGAATACCAACTACGCCATCGTGCGCTACGCTGCGCATCCCTTCTTTTTGCAGGGCTACACCGTGTGCGCCAACGGCGAAAACACGTTTTTCACCAAGAACAAAGAGTTCCAGAAGTCGCTGCACAGAGGTTATGTGGGTTTTGAATCCGACTCGCAGAATTTTCTGTACACCTTGCACTATGTCTTGCATGAGCTGCGTTGGCCCATCAAGTATTACAAGCACGTTATCACGCCCCTGCCTTTTGTGGAGGCGGAACAGCGCGCTGACCGCAAGGTGCTGAATCTTATTCGCGAATCCCTCGCGCATCTGGAGATCAACGGCCCCAACACCATCATCGGCCTTCTGCCTGACGGCAAGATGATTACCTGCTGCGACTCCAAAAAGCTGCGGCCTGTTGTTGTGGGCGTAAACTCGGATATGGTGGCCATCGCCTCCGAGGTCTGCGGTCTGAACGCCATCATGCCAGACCGCGACATCTCCAACGACATCTATCCCAATGAACGGGAAATGGTGGTTATTGACAACGATCTGGCGGTGCAGCGATGGAATCAGTAAGAACTCAGGACGTAAGTGTTAACGACCTGCGCTGGAAGATAGAATACCGCCCCGATTTGTGCACCATGTGCGGCTCGTGCGTGGCGGCGTGTACTTTCAACGCCATAGAAGTGGGCATGATGCGCCGCAGCATCACGCTTTCGCGCAAGGCCTTTCCCGACCCGACGCAGGAGCATTCCGCGCGCCCGGTCATTTTGCAAAAGGCCAGCATCCCCAACGCCTGCGTGGGTTGCGGCATGTGCGAAAAAATCTGCCCCAACGCGGCCATCAAACCCGTGCGCAACCAGGATAATCGGTTCCCCGTGCTTGCGCGCCACCACGGCCCTGTCAAGCGTGGCGGGCGCACCAACCTGAACCCGCCGCGCACGCTTGATTCCATCTTTGTGGGCCGCATCAGTCAGATGACCGACCCCGCACTGGATTCCGAGCGTCATACCTTTGATATCCGCTCCCCCCTTGGACGCGTCATGCTTGCCAAGGAACTGCCCCTGCGCGTTGACGGCGACAGCCTTGTGCTGACCGAGCGCACCCCCCCGGTGCACTGGATTTACCCCGCCATCTTCAGCGACATGAGCATCGGCGCGCTCTCCACCCGCGCGTGGGAAGCCATTGCCCTTGCCGCAGCCTATCTTAATGAACAATGCGGCATGCCCGTGCGCATGTGCTCGGGCGAGGGCGGCATGCCCATCAAGCTGCTGGAATCCGACCAGCTCAAATACATGATCTTGCAGATCGCCTCCGGCCACTTTGGCTGGAACCGCATCATCAAGGCCATGCCCCGCATGAAGACCGACCCGGCGGGCGTGCTCATCAAGATTGGTCAGGGTGCAAAACCCGGCGACGGCGGCCTCTTGCCCGCAGCCAAGGTGGCTCCGCACATTCAGGCCATCCGTGGCGTACCCAAGGCGACCCTGCATTCGCCGCCGAACCATCAGGGCCTGTATTCCATTGAAGAATCCGTGCAGAAAATGCACCTTTCGCTCAATGCGGCCTTTGGCTTCCGCGTACCGGTGGCCATCAAGTGCGCGGCATCGGCCACGTCCGTTTCCGTTTACAACAACCTACTGCGCGATCCCTACAAGATCTGCGGCGGGTTCTTCATCGACGGCATTCAGGGCGGCACGGGCGCTGCCAACGAGGTTTCGCTGGAGCATACCGGGCATCCCATTGTTTCCAAGCTGCGCGACTGCTACATGGCTGCCGTTGCCCAGGGTCTTCAGGGGCAGATTCCCCTGTGGGCTGGCGGCGGCATAGGCCTGACCGGCAACGCTGCTGCGGATGCCTTCAAGATGATCTGCCTTGGCGCCAACGGCGTTATCATCGGCAAGATCCTCATTCAGTTGCTGGGTTGCGTCGGCAATGAGCATGGCCGCTGCAATGCCTGTAATACCGGCAAATGTCCCACGGGCATATGCACCCAGGATCCGCGTCTGGTCAAAAGGCTGGATGTGGACAGGGGCGCGCAGAACATTGTGGACTACATGCTGGCCTTTGACTCCGAACTGCGCAAGCTGCTGGCCCCTGTGGGCAACAGTTCGCTGCCGGTTGGGCGTTCCGACGCCCTGGTTACCACGGACAAGGCTGTGGCCGACAAGCTGGATATCCAGTACGCCTGTTAGACTTTGGCGAGGAGCAGAACATGCTGCGCGTTAGCACGGTAGACGAACACAAGCGCATGTCCACCCAGGATTTGCTGCTGGCCATTGAGGCGGCGGTAGAGAAGGGTGAGACTGACTTTTATATTGAGGCCTCGGGCCAGCACGACATCGGCGGCCCCCTGTGGAACAAGGAAGGAAAAAAGCTGACCTTCAAGGTCAGCAACCCCGGTCAGCGGGTAGGCTCCATGTGCCTGCCCAACACCGAGATTCTGGTTGAAGGCTCCGCCTCGGCGGACGTAGGCTGGTTGAACGCGGGCGGGCGCATAGTGGTGCGCGGCGACGCGGGCGACACTGCGGCCCACTGCGCGGCAGCCGGTACTGTTTACATTGGTGGCCGCGCGGGTACCCGCTCTGGCTCACTCATGAAGCACGACCCCCTTTATGAAGCCCCGGAACTCTGGGTGCTCAAGAGCGTGGGCAGCTTCTCTTTTGAATTCATGGGCGGCGGCAAGGCCGTTGTGTGCGGCCATGACAGTCAGGATATTGCCTCGGTCATGGGCGAACGCTCCTGCGTCGGCATGGTTGGCGGTGCTGTCTACTTTCGTGGGCCTGTTGGACAGCTGCCCAAGGATGTGCGCCTCAACCCCCTGGACAATGAAGACATCGCCTGGCTTGACGCTGGTCTTGACGACTTTCTGATGGCCATTGACCAGCCCAGCCTGCGCAGCGAACTGTGCGACTGGAGCCAGTGGCAGAAGATCACGCCGCTGCCGTTTGAGGAGCGTGGCCAGAAGGAAGTTGTGAGCCTTGGGCAGTTCCGCAGTAAGGAATGGATACCCAGCGGTATTTTCAGCGATGTTGCCCCCGATGACTTTATGGTCAACGGGCTGGTGGCGCGTGGCGATTACCGCCTGCGTGTGCCCATGTGGCAGAACGCCGAGTATGCCGCCCCTTGCGAATTCAACTGCCCGGCGTCCATCCCCACCCAGCGCAGACTTAATCTTCTGCGCGAAGGCAATGTGGAAGAAGCCTACCGCATGGTGCTGGATTACACGCCGTTCCCCGGTTCCGTCTGCGGCAGCGTGTGCCCCAACCCCTGCATGCAGAGCTGCACGCGCACTGATCTGGACAGCCCCGTGCAGATCGGCAAGCTCGGTTCCTGTTCTGCGGATATCACGGTCGATAAGCCCAAAACACGCACCGGCAAGCACATTGGCGTGATCGGCGGCGGTGTTGGCGGCCTCACGGCTGCCTGGCAGCTTGCCCGCCTGGGACACGACGTCACCGTGTACGAAGCCGATTCCGTCATGGGCGGCAAGCTTGAACAGGTGATTCCCCGTGCCCGTCTGAACCATGACCTGCTGCGCAAGGAACTCAAGCGCATTGAGGACATGGGCGTGACCTTTGTGAACAATTGCCCTGTTGACGCCAAAAAGTTCGAGGAACTGCGCAAGAAGCACTCTGCCCTGGTGGTCGCCACCGGCGGGCACGTGCCGCGCATCTTCCCCTGGCCCGGTCACGAAAAGATCGTGGCTGGCATTGACTTTTTGAAAGCCATCAACAAGGGCGAAAAGCCCGCCGTGCCCGACAGCGTGATTGTTATCGGTTGCGGCAATGCGGGTATGGACGCCGCTGTGGGTGCCTATGCCATGGGCGCCAAGCAGGTGACCTGCATCGACGTGCAGAAGCCCGCCGCCTTTGCCCATGAAATTGAGCATGTTGAAGGGCTGGGCGGTAAGCTTGTGTGGCCTGTGCAGACCAAGGAAGTCACCGATAACGGCATCATCACCCAGGAAGGGACGCTCATTCCCGGCAAGATGGTCATTATCACCATCGGCGAATCGCCCGACCTCTCCTTCCTGCCGGAAGGTTTGGAAAAGTTCCGTGAATGGATCGTGCCCAAGCCCGACCTCAGCATCATGGACGGCGTTTTTGCAGTGGGCGACGTTATCAAGCCCGGCCTGTTGGTGCATGCCATCGGCACGGGCCGCGATGCCGCCTTTGCCGCAGATGCCTTTGTGCGCGGCGAAACCTACACGCCGGAAAAGAAAAAGCTCGTGCCTTCCACGCGTCTGCACACGGCCTATTTTGCCAAGTGCCATGACCGTGATCTGCCCACGCCGCAGGATGAATTCTCCCGCTGCGTGAGCTGCGGCACCTGCCGCGACTGCAAGATGTGCCTTAAATCCTGCCCGGAAAAGGCCATTGACCGCAAGGAAACCGCTGGCGGCGGATTTGAATACGTTTCTGATCCTGCCCGCTGTATCGGTTGCGGCATCTGCGCAGGCATCTGCCCTTGCGGCATCTGGACCATGTATCCCAACTGGGACATGAGCTAGGCCTCTGGCGGGCTTTTTGCTTGCCCTGAATGAACGCAAAGCCCCCTTTCTCCCGCTACACGGGTAAGAAAGGGGGCTTTTTGCACCATTAGCGCCGGGCATCCCACACTTTTGTTTAAATCAAAATTATTGCATACTGACCACTGGCAAAGTTTATCTGTATTCAGACCGCACTGCATTTCGCCTTGTTTTGCGCGCAATAGCAGTATGCGGTTTCACTGCCAGCATTTTCAGGAGAATTTCAATGGACGTTTTTGAAGCGCTGTTTACCCGCCGCAGTATACGTAAATTCACGGCTGAGCCTGTGAGCGATGAAGACTTGCAGCTCGTACTCAAGGCCGGCATGTGCGCGCCCAGCGCACACAACAAGCAACCCTGGCACTTTGTGGTTGTGCGCGACAAAGCTTTGCTTGCCTCCATTGCCGAGCGGCACCCCTATGCCAAAATGGCCGCCGAAGCGCCTGTGGTGATTGTGGTCTGCGCCAATCCAGATGAAGCCAAAGCTCCAGGCTACTGGCAGCAGGACTGCACTGCAGCGCTGGAGAACATGCTGATTGCCGCGCGTGGCCTGAACCTTGGCACGGTGTGGTGCGGTATGCACCCCTTTGAAGACCGCGTTGAACCTATCCGCGAACTGCTCAATGTTCCGGCCCAGATCAACATGCTCGGTCTTGTGGTTATGGGGCATCCTGCGCAGCCCTTTGCCGAGGCAGACAGATTCAACGAAAGCAAGGTTCACCTGAACGGCTGGTAAACAGCTTACTCGCAACATCGAGGCCTGTACCCATGGATTCGCAACCTTTGCGCTCTAGCGGGGGCGGTGCGCCGCACATTATTGTGAATGACGCGCAACCGGATGATATGGCGGCAGTGCAGGGCATTTATGCCTGGCATGTGCTGCACGGGCTGGCAACGTTTGAAGAACAGCCGCCCAGCGTGGAAGAAATGGAGCGCCGCCGTCAGGCAGTGCTCGTACTTGGTTTGCCCTATCTGGTGGCCCGGCAGGACAATACCGTTGTGGGCTATTGTTACGCTGGTCTGTACGGTACGCGGTCAGCTTTCAGATTTTGTCTGGAAGATTCCATCTATGTTGCGCAACAGGCCATGGGGCAAGGGCTTGGGCATGCGCTGCTGCAAACGCTCATTGAGCGGTGCGAGCGCGGCCCCTGGCGGCAGATGGTGGCTGTTATCGGCCACAGCGGCAACGCTGGTTCCATTGCCCTGCATGCGGCGCATGGCTTCAGGCACGCGGGTGTGCTCCAGTCCGCAGGCTACAAACTCGGCCAGTGGGTGGATGTTGTGCTGATGCAGCGGGCATTGGGGCTGGGCGACACCACCAAGGTATCATAACTGCAAAACAGCCGCATCGAGATATAGCGTAAATACAAAAAAGCCTGTGCGGTACGGAATGTGTCCTTCTCAGGAATATTTCGCAACGCAGCAGGCTTTTTGTTATTCTTGCGGGCAGGCATGCTCAGGGCAGGCTGCCAACCGTAGTGTTACACGCCCAAGGCGATCATGGCGTCAGCCACCTTGCGGAAGCCCGCAATGTTCGCGCCCATCACAAGGTTGCCCTTCTGACCGAATTCTGCGGCAGTGGCGGCGGCACGCTGGTGAATGTCGTACATGATGTGTTTGAGCTGGTTGTCCACCGCTTCAAACGTCCAGCGCTGCATGCTGGCATTCTGCGCCATTTCAAGCTGGCTCACAGACACACCGCCCGCGTTGGCTGCTTTGGCTGGGCCGTAGGCAATACCGGAAGCAATAAAGGCATGCACTGCGTCAAGCGTTGAGGGCATGTTTGCACCTTCCGCCACGCAACCGCAGCCGTTGGCCAGCAGGGTTTCCGCGTCCGCGAGGTTCAGTTCGTTCTGCGTCGCGCAGGGAAAAGCCGCAAAGCAGGGCACGTTCCACACTGCATTGCGCCCGGCGGGATAGGACGCCACAGGCGTGTATTTGGCGGAAGAAACCAGCTCCGCATAGCGGGTGAGGGGGCCGCGCTCAATTTCTTTCACCTGCTTGAGCACGTCCAGCCTGATGCCCTCAGGGTCATAGATCATGCCGCGCGAGTCGGAAACGGTCACGGGTTTTGCGCCCACCTGAATAAGCTTCTGGCAGCAGTGGATAGCCACGTTGCCTGCGCCGGAAACAGTGCAGACCTTGCCTTCAAGACTCTGGCCGCGCGCGTCAAGCATGGCTTGGGCAAAATACACAGCGCCGTAGCCTGTGGCTTCAGGCCGCGCCAGCGAGCCGCCAAAGAGCAGGTTTTTGCCGGTGAGTACGCCTTCGTAGCGCCGGGTCAGGCGCTTGTACTGCCCAAAAAGAAAGCTGATTTCCTGACTGCCCACGCCAATATCGCCAGCAGGCACGTCAACAGTTGCACCAATATGCGTCCAGAGTTCCGTCATGAATGCCTGACAGAAGCGCATGATTTCCGTCTTGGATTTACCCTTGGGGTTGAAATCCGAGCCGCCCTTGGCACCGCCGATGGCAAGGCCCGAGAGCGAGTTCTTGAAAATCTGCTCAAAGCCAAGAAATTTCAGCACGCCCTGATTCACGCTGGGGTGAAAGCGCAGACCGCCCTTGAACGGGCCCAGAGCCGAGTTATACTGAACCCGATACCCCCGGTTAACCTGAACCTGCCCTGTGTCGTCCATCCATTGCACGCGGAAGGAGACGCAACGTTCCGGCTCCACAATCCGCTCAAGGATTTTCATTTTTGCGTATTCAGTCTGCTTGTCCAGGATGGGTTGCAGACTTTGCAACACCTCTTGCACAGCCTGCAAAAAAACAGGTTCATGGGGATATGTTTCTTTAAGGTTATTTAACACTCGTTCAACATAAGGCATGTTGCTCTCCTGATAGGGGGGGTAAGGATTGCACGAAAAAACTTCCGCATAACATTGATTCAAGCAGGTTTTTTTTAGACAAGATGATGCAGTTTGACAAGAATTTAAAAAAATACCTAATCCGATATGAGGAATGTGACGCTTGCAACAAAAAGCCCCGGTCGGCTTATGGGGCTGACCGGGGCTGAACGGTTGGGAAAGCGAAAATTTCTGGATCAGCCAGCAAAAGGTTCTTGTGGCGCTTCCAGAGCGGAGTGCAACGCTTCGTCCAGTGTCGGGTGCGCAAACATGAAGGCATCGAGCGCAGAACCGTGGTATTGCCCTATGAGCAGCAGCTGCGCCGCTGTTACAAGGTGCGAAATTCCGTGCCCCAGAGCCGCAATGCCCACAATGCAGTCGTTCTGCCACACAATCTTGATAAAGCCCGACGCATCGCCCCCAGCCTGGGCAATGGCGTTGCCCATGAGTTGCGCCTTGGAAACGGCCACCGGGCCGCTCTGGGTCAGGGCCTGCCTGGCGGTAATGCCCACACGCATGATTTCTAAGCTGCCGTATACGCAGGAAGGCACAGGCCCGGAAGCGTAAGGGCCGCTTTGCGCTCCAATAATGCGCCGCGCCACATACGCGCCCTGATGCTCCGCAGCATGCGCCAGAAGGGTTTGCCCGTTGATGTCGCCAATGGCGTAAACATTGGGGGCAGCCATAAGATGCTCGTCAACAGTGATGAAACCGCGTGCTTTAATCGTGCATCCGGCTTTTTCCGCTCCAAGATCATCAGTGTTGGGCGTTCTGCCCACAGCCACAAGGGCCTTGGCGGCGGTCAGTTCCCTGCCGTCCTCAAGCACGAGCACAGCCGCGCCCTCACGCGTTGTCAGCGATGCCGCCTTAACGCCTGTGATGCAGCTTATGCCAGTTTTGCCAAGGAGCTTTGCTATTTCTTGCCCAAGATCAGCATCTTCCGTTGGGGCAAGGTGGGGTGCGGCTTCCACAATGGTAACCTTGCTGCCCATTGCGTTGAAAAAGTCGGCCATTTCAAGGCCGATAGCCCCCGCGCCCACAACAATCAGGCTTTCCGGCACAGCAGGCACGCGCAGCATGTCCGTGCTGTCCAGAACAGCATCATGGTCGGGCGTCATGCCGGGGAATGCGGCGGAACGGGAACCGCCAGCAAGGATGATATGCTCTGCCCGCAGATTCTGCACGCTCCCGTCTGCGGCTGTCACCATGACCTCAGAGGGGCTGGCGCAAGCGGCGCGGCCTTCAATGAGCGTTACGCCAAGCTGCTCCAGCCCCTTGCTCAGGGTCTGAGATGAGGCTTTGACAAAACGCTGAATGCGTTTTTGCAGAGCATCGTAATCCACCTCAATGCTGCCTTTGGCTACACGTTGGCGTTCAAGGCCGCGCAACAATCCCTTGGGAGCGGTTGCGCCCAGCAGCAGCTTGGTGGGAATGCAGCCGCAGTTAAGGCATACGCCGCCCATATGGGTGCTTTCAACCAGCGCAACGGATTTTCCACCACGGGCAAGTATGCCTGCGGCCTTGGCTCCGCCAGGGCCGCCGCCGATAATAACAACATCAAACGTATTCATGCGTTCTCCAGATATTGGCAGTTGGGCATGTGTCACACGCACGATTAATCACGGCGTTGCTGCCATGGCCCCACTGAAGGCTGCTGTTGTAGGGAAAGCTGGCTCCGCGCTAGGCGCAGTAGAACTCGGCTTGTGGCTGAGCAGTGTACGGTGTCTTGAGCACATTGTCACCATGCGCGGGCTGGCGGCGGGGATAGACTGCATATTCAGTGGATTCGGGTTGCGCTGCGCCTTTGTCGAAACATCCAAAAAATATTTTTATAATCACGCATTTAGTAAAAATCGGGATAATTCAATTATATGAAATAACAGCATATTAATATTTATCAATGTAACGGTGCGAGTGGTTGGCTATTTAACTGCAAAGCTTGTAGTCTTGATCCATACAAAGCGGAGGTTGTCCTCCCCCCGATTATTCCAGTCACTCCGCAAACTGAAGGAGAATCATATGGAAACCAGCGCAAGAAACGTTTTTTCTGGTAAAGTTGTTGCCGTTAACTCTGGTGCTGTCAATGATGAAGTTGAATTGGCAGTTGAAGGCGGTATCAATATTGTTGCTTCCATTACCAAGGTGAGCACCAAGAATCTTGGCCTCAAGCCCGGCGCCAGCGCAATGGCCCTCATCAAGGCCAGCTTTGTGTTGCTGATGAATGATGCAGAAAACTATCTGCTCTCTACCCGCAACCAGTTTGCCGGTACTGTGAGCAAGGTTACCCCCGGCGCGGTCAATGCCGAGGTTATTGTTGAACTGCCCGGCGGCGCTTCCATCGCCTCCATTGTGACCATGGGCAGCATCAAGAACCTTGGCCTGGAACCTGGCAAAAAGGTTACCGCCATTGTTAAGGCCTCGCAGGTTATTCTTGCTGTAGCCAAATAGATCGATTCATCGAGTTTAGGTTTGGGCCATCCTCACTGGTCTTGACCTGTAGCGGCTCTGCTGTTTGCAATAAACGGCAGAGCCGAATTTTTTGCCCTGGCTTATGTATATAATGCGTATATAACGTGTTGAAAGGTAATTATTTTTGAACGCCTGCCGCGTCTGACCAAAAAAAATATGACCTGACCATATAGCCTGCGGCCTCACCTTCTGATATTTGAGGCGGCGCGGATGGCTTGCGCCGTGCCACGGCAAAGGGCAGGCCCCTGTAATACTCGTACTACTGGAATTTTATGAACAAAAAACTCGTGCGCGATTCATTTGTGGTTGGGGCGGCCTTGTTCGCCATGCTTTTTGGTGCGGGGAATGTGGTTTTTCCCCCCTACATTGGGCTGACAGCGGGATCGCAGTGGTTCACGGGCTTTTTGTGCTATTACGCAGCAGATGTGGGGCTTGCCCTGCTGACCATTTACGCCATGCTGGCTTCTTCTTGCATTGACAGAAAGGAAGGGCTTTTTTACAGACTTGGCGGCACCCCGGCCATGCTCATGATGCTGGCAATCATCATGTGTATTGGGCCGTTGCTGGCCATTCCCCGCACCGGGGCCACTGCCTTTGCCATTTCGTTTGCACCGCTTGGTTATTCGTCCAAGGGGTTCAGCCTTGCCAAAGTTCTCTATTCTGCCGCTTTTTTTGGCATTTCTACATTACTGGCATATCGCGAATCAAATATGGTGGACGCCATCGCCCGCTACCTTTCGCCCATCAAGATCGGCGGGTTTATCCTGATTGTATGCGCTGCCGTAGCCTGGCCACTGGGAGAGATCGACGCCAACGTGCATGACGCCAAGGTTGCGTGGAACAGCATCCTCGCCGGGTATCAGACGCTAGATGTCATGGCCGCGTTGGTTTACGGTTTTATTATCGTGAATACGCTCAAGGGCAAGGGCTATACCTCCGGCAGTCAGAAAGCGCTTTCCGTTGGCTTGTCGAGCCTTGTGGCAGGGATGCTGCTGTTCATAATCTACGGCGGGCTGTGCTACCTTGGTGCGACAGGCTCCGGGCTGTTTCCGGCAGATACGGAAAAAGGCGCGCTGGTATCCGGCCTTGTAAGCGGGCTTTTTGGCCGTGCCAGCAATTGGCTGCTGGCAGTCGTGATAAGTGTTTCCTGTATGGCAACGGCTGTGGGGCTGATCGGCACCACGGGCACCTTTATTTCGCAGTTCAGCAAGGGGCGCTTCAGCTACAGGGCTGTGGCCATCACCACTGGTTTGTTCAGCATGGTGGCCTCAAACGTGGGTCTGGACAGCATCATTTCCCTTGCGGCCCCGGTTCTGATTTTTCTGTACCCAGGTACTCTCGCTGTTATCGTGCTTTCACTGTTTGACAAGTTCATCAAGAACGACAACATTTTTCGATTTGCCACCATTGGCGCGCTGTTGGCCAGCGGCCTGAGCGTGCTTGAAGATTTTGGGCTGCCCATCAAGCTGACGGCCATGCTGCCATTTGAATCTGTTGGGCTTGGCTGGATATTGCCCGCCACGATTTTTGGCATTGCAGGATTTTTTGTGCGTCAGGGCCGGGGCAGGGCGTAATATCAGGCAGCTATTGCAGGCTGGCGCATTGCGCCGTGCATATTTTTTGCGGAAACAAGATCAGCGTTGATTAGTCATGATCGGCAGAATGCGGCGGAGCAGGCGTTTCATGCACGGCAGCGTCAATTTTGCCAAAGCATCTGTCGTCAATCATGATGTGCTGGGCTGTCAGCTCATAAATCATAAAGTGCAGCAAGGCAGCTAGGTCTGCATCGTCGCGTTGGAAGAGGGCCAGCAGAATGTTGGCCCTGTCCAGCAGGCGTTTGTGAGCCTGCATGTGTAAGGGCGCCTCCGCGTATTCGATCTGGTTCAGGATGTGCTCCTCAAACTGAAAATGCTCCACCGTGTCCGTCAGCAGGCTTTCAACAGCAGCGCCGATTGTTTTTTTATCAACGCCGGAGCTATCCAGTTGCAGTAGGTTGTTGACTGTTGCAAACAGATTGCGGTGCTGCTGGTCAATCTCTTGATGTCCACATTCGTAGGATTCGCTCCACTGAAGACGCAGAGCGCTTGACGGGCTGCAAATAAAATTGCTGACACTGCCGTCCAGATCCTCCACCTTGACCTGATTGCGTCCGGCAAGTTTAGCTCTATAGAGGGCCATATCTGCCCGTTGCATCCATTCTTCCATAGTGTCAGTTGCCCGGCAGGCCGCCACGCCAATGCTGACAGTAACCACTGCGCCGAAAGAGAACTTGAATGTTTCCAAACGGTCACGGATGTGCTCTGCCAGCGTTACAGCATCAAAAAAAGTGGATGAGGGCAAGACCACAACAAATTCTTCACCGCCCCAGCGTCCGGGCACGTCCGTTGCGCGTATATCTGTGCGCAGCAATCTTCCAAACGCCCGCAGCACTTCATCACCAGCAAGGTGCCCGAACTGATCATTGATGCGCTTGAAATTGTCCAGATCCAGCATCAACAACGTAACTGGATGCCCATAGCGGTGCATGCGCGCCATTTCCTGCTGCAATATCTCTTCAATACGTATGCGGTTCCAGCAGCCGGTCAATCTGTCCAGCAGGGCAGCCTTGCGCAAGGCCGCATCCGAGCGTTCTTTTGCCATGAGGGCAAAGCCGGTTGAAACCATAATCAAAGCAATGAACGTGACAAGATAGAGTGTTACCTGAACCGGAGTGGTCTGAAAAATGCTCATTATCTGATTGGGAGCAACAATGGCTACACAGAATTTCCACGCAAGTGTGATAATTGACAGCCCAATGCCAAAGAGCATCAGGTTGCGCCCACGCACAGAAAAATCAAATTTATAACTTAACAGCGCCTTTTGCACCAGGAATCCCTGAATAGCCAACATGGCATTGACCAACAGCACGCGAAATATGACCGAGTCATAGAAAATGAGCACACCAACAGTAATAATAAGGGGTGGCCCCCAGAACAGAAATCTGTATTTCGGATGTACCCCAAGAAAAATATGAACAGCATAGTAAAAAACTGCATATGAAATGGAAAAAAATGCATTTGCACATACAATAGACAAAAAACCAGGGATAGTTTCGCGCAGTGCAAAGAGAATATAACTTGTGGCATGGATGCAGAGGGCCAAACCCCATTCGCGCAACCCATCGCCTGCATGGCGTTCAGAAGCCGCAAGTGCAGACACCGCAAGTGCAATGCAACCGGCGACCAGCATCACGAACATTGTTGGAATATGAAATTCCACTTTGGCTCCAAATTTACCTGATAACAAACGGGAAATATATCTGGTGGGATTACTTATAGTAATAAAAATATATCATCAATCAAATTATATAATATTGCAAAGAACGGCAACAAGATTGTCCTGTTACCTAAACAATTATTAATAGTATTTTTTATTTTGCGATAGCAGTGTCACGGCCATTTGGGCAGCGTGTTGTTTATACAAAATAAGAGCGGACCCCCTGTTCAGGAGATCCGCTCTTGTTTTATACGTATTTATGATGCAGCTATGCGTCAGTCTAGGGTAAAAATAGACTTGAAGTCTACATTTTCTTTCCACTCAGGCTGATTGCGCTTATCAAAAATCATGTCGCCAAGCACAAGAAAGTCCATTTCTGTACGCATAAAGCAGATATAGGCATCCAGGGGGGTGCAGACAATAGGTTCGCCGCGCACGTTAAAGCTGGTGTTGACTACCATGGGGCAGCCTTGCTCACGCCGGAACGTGTCTATCAGCCCCCAGTAACGGGGATTTGTGCTGCGCGAAACGCTCTGGATGCGGGCAGACCAGTCCACATGCGTGATGGCCGGAACCGTGGAGCGTTGCAGATACAGCCTGTCGTAGAGCGGCAGCTCGCGCACGTTTTCCGGCAATTGCGTGCGGTGCTTCTGCGCCACTGGGGCGCATACAAGCATGTAGGGCGACTTGGCGTCAAGATCAAACCATTCGGCGCAGTATTCTTCAAGCACAGAAGGCGCAAAGGGTCGGAACCCCTCGCGAAACTTGATCTTGAGGTTCAGCTTTTTTTGCATTTCTGGTCTTCTGGGGTCGCCCAGAATAGACCTGTCGCCCAAGGCCCGGGGGCCATATTCCATACGGCCCTGAAACCAGCCAACCACAGCGCCGTCCGCCAGATGCTGGGCCACCGTGGAGTAAAGTTCTTCAAGGTTGGTGTATTCAGTATAGGGCGCGTCAAAACGGCGCGCGACCCGCAGAATGTCGTTGCGCGAAAACTCTGGCCCAAGATACGAGCCTTGCATGGCATCAATACCGTTGGGAGATGGACGCTCGTTGCCGCCCCAGATGTGCCAGGCGGCCTGCGCAGCCCCAAGCGCGCCGCCAGAGTCGCCGGAGGCGGGCTGAATCCACACATTCTTGAAGATGCCGCTGCGTATCAGCAGGCCATTGGCAACGCAGTTCAGGGCCACGCCGCCCGCCATAACCAGATTGTCGCAGCCGGTCAGCTCGCGGGCTGTGCGGGCCAGCTTGAGCACGATGTCTTCCGTCACCTGCTGGATAGCCAGCGCCAAGGCCATATATTCCTGACCGATTTCGCTTTCCGCATCGCGTGGGGGAATACCCAGCAGCTTTTCCCACTTGTCGCGCTTGTACATGCGCAGGCCGGTGGCATAGTCAAAGTACTCCATGTTCAGCAGCAGGGAGCCGTCTTCGCGAATGTCCACAAGGCTGTCGCAGATGGCCTTTTTGAGCCTTTCCACAAGCTCCATGTCGCCATCGCCGTAAGGCGCAAGCCCCATGAGCTTGTATTCGCCCGAATTGACCTTAAAGCCGCAGTACGCAGTAAACGCAGTATAGAGCAGGCCCAGCGAGTGCGGGAACTGCTGTTCTTTGAGAATGCGGATGCTGGCGTTCTCGCCAAGGCCAATGGTTGTGGTTGCCCATTCGCCAACGCCGTCAATGGTCAGGATGGCGGCCCTGTCAAAGGGCGAGGGATAAAAGGCGCTGGCAGCGTGCGAAAGATGATGCTCCGGAAAAAGCATCTTGGGCGAGCCGGGGCCGAGCTTGGCTATGGCCTCGCGCAGCATGGAGCGCATGAAGAGCTTTTCCTTGATCCAGACGGGAATGGCAGAAAGAAAGCTGCGCAGGCCAGCCGGGGCAAAGCCGTTGTAGGTTTCAAGCAGGCGCTCGAACTTGAGGTAGGGCTTGTCGTAAAAAGCTACAGCCTCAAGATCGGCAATATTCAGCCCGCCCTCGCGCAGCACATAGGCGGCAGCATGGCTGGGAAATCCGGAATCGTGCTTGATGCGTGAAAAGCGCTCTTCGTGAGCGGCTGCCACAATTTTGCCGTCCACCAGCAGCACGGCTGCGGAGTCGTGATAATAGGCAGAAATGCCAAGAATGGCTCTGGGCATGAAGGCTCCCATGTGTCGTCGGCGCCGGGTGCGCCTGACCAGATGCTGTTAAAAAACAGAATAAATAAAGGGCGCTATGGCCGAGCCGCTGGTCATCACCACAAGCACGCCAAACAGCAGCAGAACGAGCACAAGGGGAAGCAGCCAGAATTTTTTGCGCTGCATAAAAAATTGCAGCAGGTCTTTCAGAAAATCCATTGATATCTCCTGAAGGAACAAATCCTAAAAAGGATGTTCCAGGTCTTTTGCTTCAAAGGTATGGTCGCGCGAAACAAAGGTGGAATCCGTGTTCTTTTTCCAGCCCTTGCGGCGCATGGGGTCATGACCGAAAAGGCGCATGACAAGCGCCAGCGGGGTCACCACAATAAAAAATATGACGCTCAGCAGCAGTCGCGACATGACGGAGCCAAGCAGCAGGGAAAGACCCAGCCAGAGCTTTGCCACGGGCGAATACACGCGGGGCCAGATCATGCCCGCCAGCAGCAGCCCCAGAGCAAGGGGCAACAGGGTGAGCGACTTGGTAAACATGACGGCCAACAGACATATCAATGTCATGGCCATAGCGGTATCGGCGCATTCCTTGTTGCTCACGGCAGCAGGCAAAAAGCCGAAATGTAGTTTGCGGTGTTGCATCAGTTTCCTCTTGCAGCGGGGGATGATTGCAGCGCGGCGCGCACGTATGGCTCAAGAATGTCTGCGGCAACAGCGTTGCCAAAGGCATTCCAGTGCTTGTCGCAACTGAAATACAGGTCGGGGTATTTGACGCCGCGCGCAAGCATGGCAGGCATCAAGTCCACATAGGTCGCACCGGTGCGCCCGGCCAGTTCGCGCAGCATGCGGGCAAGGGGCGGCTCCTTGCCGTCATAGTGTTCAAAATCCTGATAGGCAGGAATGGTGAACAGAATAACCTTGCGGTTGCCCGCTTCGGCAACAAGCTGTTCAATGGAATAGCGCATGATGTTCCATTCGTTCTCGGGCACAGAATAGTACATGGATCCGCCCGAAGGATCACCGGTATTTTCAGGTGTCCAGCGGGGGACAAGCTTCATGTTTTCAATCTTGAAATCATTCAGATAAATAGCAACCCGGTACAGACAGCTCCATTCCAGCAGGGTGAGCTTGAAGCTCTTGGCCAAGGCCTGAACTTTGGTCGGTTGGGGCAAGTTTTTAACCGGGTAAAAAAGCTTGTAATCAGGATAATCGCCAACCAGATATGGGCGGTAATCGTCCGTGTCCTGCGTATAGTAGAAATCCAGGCTGTTATCTTCAAAATCATTGCGGGGCAAAATGCCCAGCAGAACAACATCATGCCTGAATTGTTTAACCAGATGCTTGTATTGCAGCCATTCCTGAATGGTGCCAAAACCTCCGGATGTGCCGAAATTAAGCACTTCCTTGCCGGTCGAAGCCTCAAGCAGGTTGGAGAGCCTGTCTTCCGATCTGTTGCCCCATCCTTCAATAAAAGAATCGCCCAAAATAACCACGCGCGGCTGGTCTGCATCCTTGGTGCGCTCCTTGTCGCGCATGCCAAAGGCGTTGGAAGTGTACTGGGCCGTGAAGCAGGGTTTTTTGTGCAAATATGTGGATGATGGATGGTGCCATACGCCAAAATGCTCGTCGCTGAACGTCCAGAACTTGCTGTTAACGTTCACCAGACTGTAAGATGGCATCTGAATGTTTGTATTTATATACTTGATGTAGAAATAGGATGCCACCTCAAGCATGGCTATCAGCATACATAGAAAAATCAGAAGTCTTTTTAGCATAAAGGAGTGGTTGAAAGAAAGTTTCGGGGGGCAGGCGTGTGGGTTTCCTCAACGAGGCAGCACCTGAGAAAAAGGGCCAAAGCTTAAGGCTAATCAAGTAGACCATATATGCCTGCTTTGCCAACTTTTCAAGCACGGTTTTGCGGGGGCAAAAACTCTATATCCCCGTAAGGCGCGGCCTGCGGTGCCTCACTATGTAATCAGAATTGAAAATAACCGCACAAAAATCCGTTTTTGCAGGATTTTGTGCGGTTATTCAATCTTATGCAGGTGCGAACAGATGAAGTTTTTGCCCGGCTATCTGATTTCACGTGTGGTGTGGAATGTTATCTGCGGCCATTCTTCAATAATCCGCGAGAGCCGCCATTCACTGCTGGAAAGGATGGCAAGGCAGTCGTCCCCATCGTAGGCGAGGTTTGACTGCTGGTCGGATTTAAAAGACTCCAGCGCCGCCCGGTCACTGGAGGTTATCCAGCGCGCAGCAGAAATGGGGCAGGGCTCGTACAGGGCAATAACGCCGTATTCGGCCTTGAGCCGGGCAATGATAACGTCAAACTGCAGCACGCCCACTGCGCCAAGAATGTGAGAGCTGTCTGTGATCGGGCGAAAAACCTGAATGGCCCCTTCTTCCGCAAGCTGTTTCAACCCTTTGGCAAGCTGCTTGGAGCGCAAGGGGTCAGCCAGTTGCACGCGGCGAAAATGCTCGGGCGAAAAGTTGGGAATACCCGTAAACTTGAGCACTTCTGAGGTTGTGAGCGTGTCGCCGATTTTCAGCGTGCCGTGGTTATGCAAACCGATAATGTCGCCGGGCCATGCGTCTTCAACGCCTTCACGGTCTTGCGCCATAAAGGTGATTGCCCGCGAAAGCTGCACCTCTTTGCCGATGCGGTGGTGCTTGACCTTCATGCCGCGCTCGAACCTGCCGGAACATATGCGCATAAAGGCAATTCTGTCGCGGTGGGCGGGATCCATGTTTGCCTGAATCTTGAAAACAACGCCGGAAAAATCTTCCTCCAGCGGATTGACCACGCGTTCGCCCGTGGCGCATTCCGCCACGCGGGGGATGGGGCCGGGGGCAAGACGCACAAGAGTATCGAGCAGCTCCTGAACGCCGAAATTATTGACCGCACTGCCAAAAAACACAGGTGTCTGCTTGCCCTTGAGGTACAGTTCCTTGTCAAAAGGAAAGCCTGCTCCTTCCAGCAGATCAATCTCGGTGCGCAGTTGCTCGGCGGCGTCTTCGCCAATCAGTTCGATAAGTTGCGGATCGTTCAATCCGTTGATGACCAGAGCTTCCTTGGGTCGGGAGGTTTTTTTACCGTCCTCCGCGAAAAAGCGGATGGCCTGCCGCTCAATGTCGTACACGCCCTGAAAGCTCTTGCCCATGCCAATGGGCCAGGTCATGGGCGCTGCCTGAATGCCCAGGGTCTGCTCGATATCGCTCAAAAGGTCAAAGGCATCGCGGCCTTCGCGGTCAAGCTTGTTGATAAAGGTCAGAATGGGCGTGTCGCGCATGCGGCACACTTCCATGAGCTTGCGGGTCTGCGTTTCAACGCCCTTGACAGAGTCAATGACCATGAGAGCGGAGTCCACAGCCGTGAGCACGCGGTAGGTGTCTTCTGAAAAGTCCTGGTGACCGGGCGTATCAAGCAGATTGATGATATGATCGGCGTAGGTGAACTTCATCACCGAGGATGAAACGGAAATGCCGCGCTCGCGTTCAACTTCCATCCAGTCAGAAGTGGCATGACGCTGGGCCTTTTTGGCTTTGACCGCGCCCGCCATCTGGATGGCCCCGCCGAACAGCAGCAGCTTTTCCGTGAGGGTTGTCTTGCCTGCGTCAGGGTGGGAAATAATGCCGAAAGTGCGGCGTCTGAGCGCTTCGCGACTCATGGCCGATGATATGTTTGTTTGCATAAATCTGCCTGGAATTCAGAGGTCAGGAGTGTGCCGGGGGTCAGAATCCGGCTGCATAGCGGCGCAAAGGCCTGCCGCAAATAAACGATAGCTGGCTGGTTGCGCGGGCTTGGGCAAAAAAGTGGCACGGCGAATGCCGTGCGTTTGCACTGCGCAGCAACCAACAGCATCCACACCGTGAGGACAAAATCTCACGAAACACAGCGTGGGCCGTGCATTTGCCAAAACGACAAGTTAACCACTTACTTTAAGGCAGTCAAACAGTTTGCATAGGGTGACTGCCTGAATTGCAGATACCCGGCAGCAACATGAACCGCAGGTTCAGCAGATTACAATCTGTGAAGGGTGTTGCGCACAGCTCCGCATGCTGGATTTTCTGGCGCGTTTTGATGGATGTTCAATCTGCACGCAACATGGCAACGAGGTCGCGCAGTCTGTCCCTGATGCTCATAAAGGCTTTGACCACATCCGGGTCAAACTGGCTGCTGGTGCCTTTGATGATTTCGCGGCAGGCCTCGTCAAAAGTCTTGGCCTGGCGGTATGGGCGCGATTGCAGCATGGCAGAAAGGCTATCCGCAACGGTGATGATGCGTGCGCCCAGCGGAATGTGGCCACCTTTAAGCCCTTGCGGGTAACCGTTGCCGTCAAAACGTTCGTGGTGGGCGCGCACCATATCCACAATGCCGCAATCCCGAAGGCAGGCTATGGGAGCAAGAATGTCGGCCCCCATGTCTGGATGCTTGCGGATTGCCAGCCATTCTTTGGGAGTAAGAGCGGATGTTTTGGCCAGGATGTCGTCAGGAACACCAATTTTGCCAAGATCATGCAGGTGACCAGCCACATGGATTATGTCGGCAGCCTGGTGCCCCAGGCCCATTGCAAGAGCCAAAGCCTGCGAGATGATGGCAACCTCTTCTGAATGGGCGAGGGTATAGGTATCCTTGGCGTCTATGGCCTTACCCAGTGATTCCGCAAGCTGGTGAATGATTTCTGTCACAGCAGAGCTGCAGGGGACGAGTTTTTCGTGGCGTGTGGCGTTTTCGGCAAGGTTAAGGCGAGAATGGCACAACATTACATATCCTTATGGTTGGCGAAACGCGCCGCTTACATTCAGATGTGCGGGCAGGGTTGAGAATACTGTTCAGGTGAGGTCACGGATTAGCAGGTTTGAAATTTAATTTCAATGTCAAATTAGCCGTATTCATAAAAATTTGCAATGCAGATAATACACGCAATAATTAAAAAACAATATTCAATAACAGAGTGTTATGAAAATATAACAATCAATAATCTGCGAGGCATACCTTGCAGTAACAGCAGTTTAAAATGCAAAACAGGGCCGCCCTCGTGGAGCAGCCCTGTTGGTCAGGCAATGCGCGTCCGGCTCTGGCCGGGGCGAAACTTATTCTTCAATCCAGCTTCTGGCCCGCTCCACAGCGCGGTGCCACTGGTGCAGCAGTTCTTGGCGACGGTCTTCGGGCATGTTTGGCTCAAAGCGGCGGTCAAGCTTCCACTGGGCGCAGAGCTGTTCTTCGCTTTCCCAGAAGCCCACCGCCAGACCGGCAAGGTAGGCCGCGCCAAGGGCGGTTGTTTCCGTAACCATGGGGCGCTCAACAACAACGCCGGTGAGGTTGGCCTGGCACTGCATGAGCATGTTGTTGCGGCTTGCGCCGCCGTCCACGCGCAGGGTGGTCAGGGGAACGCCCGCGTCTTTCTGCATGGCCTCCATGATGTCGAGGGTCTGCAAAGCAATGGATTCTATCGCCGCCCTGGCAATGTGCCCGCGGTTGGTGCCGCGCGTGATGCCCACCATGGTGCCTCGGGCGTACTGATCCCAGTAGGGAGCGCCCATGCCCACAAAGGCTGGCACAAGGTACACGCCGCCGTTGTCCGGCACGGTGATGGCAAGGCTTTCCATTTCAGAAGAGTCGCGGATAAAGCCGAGGCCGTCGCGCAGCCACTGCACCACAGCGCCGCCCACAAAAACGCTGCCTTCAAGGGCGTAATAACGGCCCTTGGGCGTTTCCCACGCCACGGTGGTCAGCATGTTGTTCTTGCTTTCGCGGGCCTTGGTGCCCGTGTTGAGCAGCAGGAAGCAGCCCGTGCCGTAGGTGTTTTTGGCCATGCCTTCGGTCATGCAGGCATTGCCGTAGGTAGCGGCCTGCTGGTCGCCAGCCACGCCCGCGATGGGCACAGCCTGACCAAAAAATTCGGGATGGGTCTGCGCCATAACGCTGGAGGAAGGGGCCACCTCGGGCAGCATGGCGCGCGGCACGCCGATGATTTCAAGCAGTTCATCATCCCACTGGCCGGTGTGGATGTTGAAAAGCAGGGTGCGGCTGGCGTTGGAAGGGTCGGTCACATGCGCGCCGCGCTTGCTGAAGTTCCATATAAGCCATGTATCAATTGTGCCAAAAAGCAGCTCACCAGCTTCGGCCCTGGCGCGCGCGCCGGGTACGTTGTCGAGTATCCAGCGAACCTTGGTGCCAGAAAAATAGGCATCAAGCACGAGGCCGGTCTTCTGGCGAATTACCTCAGCCTTGCCCGCAGCGCGTAGCTGATCGCAAAAGCCAGCCGTGCGGCGGTCTTGCCACACAATGGCATTGTATACGGGGGCGCCTGTGGCCTTGTCCCACACAACTGTGGTTTCGCGCTGGTTGGTGATGCCCACGGCGGCCAGTTCGTTGCTCTGCACGTTGGCGTGTTTCAGGCATTCCTTGGCAACATGCGACTGCGTGTCAAAGATTTCATTGGGGTTATGTTCAACCCAGCCGGGCTGGGGGAATATCTGGGTGAATTCCCGCTGCGCAACCTGAACAATATTGGCATCGCGGTCAAAAAGAATGGCGCGCGAGCTGGTTGTGCCCTGGTCAAGAGACAGAATGTATTTATGAGCCATATAATCCTCCGAAAAGCATGGTTGGTGTTTGTTGCCGCAACGCGCAGGAGCTTGGAAACCAGTACGCTGCTGGCAGCACGGAGTTGCTCAAAACGGTCTAAAGCAGACCTATGGCCTTGCCCACAACATAGGCAAGCACGGCGCCGACCATGGGAGCGCACACTGGAATCCAGGCATAGGCCCAGTCAGAAGACCCCTTGCCCGCAATTGGCAGCACCGCATGCGCAATGCGGGGGCCAAGGTCACGGGCGGGGTTGATGGCGTAACCGGTGGGCCCGCCAAGGCTGAGGCCCAGAGCCCACACAAGGATGCCCACCATGTAGGGGCCGTAACCAGAAGGCAGGGTGCCGTTGTTGGTGTGGAAAATGGCGAAGATGCCAAAAAGCAGCATGAAGGTGCCGATAACTTCGCACAAAAAGTTCTGACCGTAGCTGCGGATGGCAGGCGCGGTACTGAAGACCGCCAGTTTCAGGCCGGGATCTTCAGTGGGGGCCCAGTGGGGCAGGTAGGCAAGCCAGACAATGGCAGCGCCGGTGAAACCGCCGGCGATCTGCGCCAGCATGGTTACAAAGGCTTGGCTCGCGCCGTAGACGCCCAGCATGGTCTTTGCAAGGGTCACTGCGGGGTTAAGATCAGCCTGGGGCGCGCCAAGCGCCACCGAGGTAAATACGCCGAGCATGACGCCAAAAGCCCAGCCCGCCGTGATAACAATCCAGCCGCCGCCGTTGCCCTTGGAGTCTTTAAGCAGAACGCAGGCAACAACGCCAGCACCAAAGGTAATCAGAATCATCGTTCCAAAAAATTCACCAAGAAGATTAGTCATTGGCATTTCCTTCACAAGTTGTTGATATGGCTGCAAACCTTTTTGTTTGTTATCTCCTGTTCCAATAGCTTGCGGGTAAAGATAGGGGGGACTGCTTGGCGCAATTTTCCTTTCTGCTTGGATGCTTAAGGCTCTTGGATATTTGGGTGTCGTTTACAAATCGTGCGTATCTGATGCAGATTGAGCCGGAGCATCACAATTGGTTATGTGTTTGTAAGGAATACTAATTCTATATTCGATATATAATGAGATGGAAAAAAGATTGCAAGTACATTGCAATTGTTACATTTGATAAATGTTATCATTAACACATGGTGGCTATTTAAGATTGCTTTGCCATATATCTGTCAAAAAAGTAAAAGGCCGCCCGAAGGCGGCCATGAACAGCGAAAAGAAAAGGCGCATCAGCCGTGATTTTTCATGTCGCGTATTAGCCCTTGCAGTGCAGCCGTCTGCTGGGATAGGGCATCCACGGCCTTGCTTGCGTGATCCATAGCCTGCGCAGTTTCGGCAGAAATAGTTGCGACCTGCTCAACGGATCTGTTGATTTCTTCGCTGGTTGCCGATTGTTGCTCACTTGCAGCGGCAATTGCCTGGATTTGATCGTTAACATGCTCCACATATTCAAGTATTTGCCGCAATGCATCGCCAGAACGGGCAGAGAGCGTGGTTGCTTCTTCAATGGCTGCGCCCACGTCTTCCACATTATCAATATTTTTTCTCGTGCCCTGCTGAATGCCGCTGATGGCGTCCCCAACTTCACGGGTGGCTGTCATGGTCTTTTCTGCAAGTTTGCGCACTTCATCAGCCACCACGGCAAAGCCCCGGCCTGCATCGCCAGCCCGGGCAGCCTCAATGGCGGCGTTGAGCGCAAGAAGGTTTGTCTGGTCGGCAATATCCGCAATGACGTTCATGATCTGGCCAATGGCTTCAGCCTGTTTGCCCAATGCCCCCATATCCTGCTTTATTGCCGATGATTTAGCATGAATGGACTTGATGTTCTCAACAGCGGTGCTCACAATCTGCACGCCTTCCATAGTCTGTTTTTGAGCGTTGCCAGAAACGCCTGCTGCGAGTTGGGCATTTTTGGCGACCTCAAGCACTGTCGCATTCATTTCTTCCATGGCTGTGGCAGTTTCGCGCACGCGGTTTGACTGTTCATCCGCCCCGCGGCTGGATTGGGTTATCTGCGTGGAAAGCTGCTCCGCAGCGCCAGAGATTACTTCAACCACTTCTTCAAGTTGCTGCGCTGCCTGCAACATGCCCTCTGCCTTGGCCCTTTCAGCCATCAGCTTTGATTGCTGGGCTTCGGCTGTTGCCTTGCGGGCGGCTTCGGCTTGTAGTTCTGCCTCAGCCTGCCGCGTGGAAGCTTCAGTGAAGCTGTCGTTGAGTTTGTCGCGCATTTCGCTCATGGCGGCGAACAGACCGCAGTTTTTACGGCTGCCGTGCAGGCTCATATCCACTTCAAGGTCGCCATGGGCGATTTTGCGCGCCACTTCTGCCACATCGGCAGGTTCCGCTCCAAGCTGCGTCATGAATGACCGGATTGTAAAAAATGCCCCAAGCGAGCCAGTAATAATTGAAATCCCGGTCAGAACCCATTGCAGGATCAGACTTGTGGCAAGCTCGTCCTTTAAGGTGCCCAGGTTGTGGCTTGCCACGCCAGTCTGCTCTTCAATAAACGGTTCCAGAGCCGTTGTGAGAGCTTCTGTGGCATTGTCGAAATCTTCCATGAGTTCGTTGCCAGCCTCAATGCCCTGATTTATGTAAGTATCAGCCATCTTGCGGCCTATCGCGTACATGGCGTCAAACGACTTGACCAGCGAGGCTAGCCTCTCCTGTAATTTTTTATTGTTCTCAAGAGCGAATTTGTTTTTGAATTTCTCTGCGTGTTCATGAAAGGCATCCGCAGCTTCTTGCGCGTCTTTGTAGCCATCAGGGTTGTGCGTTGCGGAAACGTCAGACAGGAATTGCTGCACCTGCACTGTTTGCAGCTTCATATCCGCTGCCAGCATGGCCAGCGGCATGCTTTCATCGGCCGTTGTGTCGGCAAGGTTGTCGGCCTGGCTCAGGTAGTGGCGCATAATCAAGGCGCTGAGCAGCATCAGAAAGAAAATGGAACCAAAGCCCAGCCAAAGCCGGGTCGCTACTTTTAACTGCATGGTGCGCCTCCCCCAAAAGCATGAAGTTGATGGCCCGCAGCAAGTGCGGACAAAATTATTACACAATTATAAACTAATGAAATTGGCATGTTAAATGTGGTAATGATTTTCGCAGCTGCCATGAACCACGGAGACTGTTATGCCCCGCAAATCGGCCTGGAATGCAGATGAGGGCATTCCAAGCATTTTGGTTATAAACAGCCTAATGCGCCTTGCGTACTGTGTCCATACACTGCGGCGTAAAAATATTGCTTATTGATTTCAAAATCTGCGGGATGTGAGTGCGTAATATTTGCTGCACTGACGCAAAAAGGCCGCCCGGTGATGGACGGCCTTTCGCAATGAAAGATTACACTCAGGAGCTTCAGCCCTGATTTTTCATGTCGCGGATTAGCCCTTGCAACACCTGCGCCTGCTGCGCAAGGCCATCAACGGCATGCGCTGCATTTTCCATTGTCTGAGCCGTTTCGGCAGAAATGGTTGCAACCTGCTCAACAGACTTGTTGATCTCCTCACTGGCGGCAGATTGTTGTTCGCTTGCAGCGGCAATGGCCTGAACCTGATCATTTACCAAATGAACAAGCTCAAGAATCTGCTTAAGCGAATCGCCGGAGCGAATGGAAAGTTTGGTAGCCTCTTCAATGGCGCTGGCGCTCTGTTCCACATTCACGATATTTTTCCGCGTTCCGGCCTGAATATCGCCAATGGCACGGCCCACCTCCTGAGTGGCAGACATGGTTTTTTCCGCCAGTTTGCGCACTTCATCCGCAACAACGGCAAAACCGCGCCCGGCATCGCCCGCCCGGGCGGCTTCTATGGCGGCGTTGAGCGCAAGCAGGTTGGTCTGGTCGGCAATGTCGGCAATAACGCCCATCACCTGCCCGATACTTTCGGCCTGTTTGCCCAACACGTCCATATCCTGGCGTATGGCAAGCGATTGCGTGTGCACCGACTCAATGCCCTTGACCGCATCGTTGACAATCTGTGAGCCCTCCAGAGCCTGTTGCCGGGTCTGATCTGCAATGCCGGCGGCCTGCTGCGCATTTTGGGCAACTTCGCGCACGGTGGCATTCATTTGCTCCATGGCCGTGGCGGTTTCGCGCACGCGGCCAGACTGATCGTCAGCTCCGCTACGGGATTGGTCTATCTTAACCGCAAGATCCTGCGAAGCACTGGAGACAATTTCAACCACATGTTCCAGCTGGCTGGCAGCGTGGAGCATCCCTTGGCTTTTGGCGTTCTCTGCTAGAGCTTGCGCCTTTTGGGCTTCTGCAAGGGCTTTTCTGGCTTCTTCGCGGTCATGCTCAGCTTCAGCCTGAGCGGTGGAAGAAGCCCTGCGGTAAGCAGCCAGATTGTCTGCGGTGCTGTTCAGCGCGAGAGCCAGGGTGCTCAGGCTGGCAAAATTTTCGGCAGCGAGACGTTCATCTGACTGCTGGGCGCCAAGGGTAGAGGCAAAAGACACACATTGGCGCATGGCGCGCAGGTCTCTGTTTGTCAGGAAATATCCTGCGCAATACACAAGACATATGGCAAAAATAAATTCGATCCACATCAGGGTGCGCCGCGATGCGATGTCATCATTCATTTCGGCCATGGCTGTTTCAGCAAGGGCGGTAATATTTGCGTCAAATTTTTCAAAATGTTCGCGGAATGCCACGGCATAGGGCGTGGCTTCTTTTTCATATGTCTTGTAGGTGAGGTAGCGTTGGTCCGCGGGCATATCCTTTAAGGGAGCAACGAGGCTCTGCCCATTGTTCATGAATGCAATGGCCGCCTCATGAGCTTTATCCGTCAAAGCTTTGGAGTCTGCGGGCAGCTTGAGGGAGGAGAGTGTCGCAAAGTGCTTTTTGACGGCGGCAATGGCTGTGTCTATTTGCTTGAGGTCTTTATCAATATTGCTGCCAAGCATGATGTTTCTAGTTAATCTGCTAAAATAATTTATATTTTTCGTTATTTCCAGGGCAATAATCCTGCCTGCGATGGCGGTATCGCGGGTGTGGGCATATTTGATTTCAATATTGTTAATTGCCTGCAAAGAAAAGCAAAATAGCCCGGCCATGGCTATGGCCCCAACCGAAATAGTGAGGATAAATTTTCCACGCAACGTATGCAGTATCTGGCTGATCAAAACGGCTCCTTAGGCAATTGTAGTGACATATCTGGGCTGAGCACAGCGCAACATGCTGACAAGACATGTCGCAACAAGCGCTTGCTATTTATTGTTTTGCAGCAAACAGCGGTATCAATGGTAGTAGGGCTGCAATTTTATTTTCGGAATTTATGTTACAATGTTTATATTTCATAAATATAAATATTTTTTTCACATGCTGACGTTCATGAAACGAACAAATGTTAATAAATATGATACCAGATAATACTTGCTTTATAAAGAGTGATACAATTTACTGTAGTAATGTTGATCCTATTGTTTTTACAGTGCAGTGCGCTATAATAAAAATATGATTATCTTGTTTTTGAATTGATTGCTGCTATCTTGATAGCGTTCATAGGGCTTGCTGTTCTAAAAATATCTTTTAAAATTGTGATTCATACTTTTAGAATATTTTGAAGAATAGATACCGCGTAATAATTTTTTTTGAACTCTTTTTTTGAATGCATAATTAGGCGTAAACATGAAAAAAATTTTATCCGATAAGAAAATTCCTTTGAGTCTGTCTCAAAGTATAGGCGCATGTCTTGATTCATGACAATTTCTATGGTTATAACTCATATAACAACACTAATTTCTTACTGTAATTGTATTGTTAAGATTTATTTTAATTGCTTTCGATGGACATCGTACTAGGCATATATGATTTTTTGCCATTATCGTGGCATGAAACAAAAAAGTATTGGAATGGATATTGCTAATGATTTCAGGCAGGCAAAAAAAGAAAAATCTGACAGGCAGCGAGATGGTCATGAACAGACATAGACTTATGAGTATCTTTCGATTTGATACGATCAGGGGACGTATTCGCGCCTATACCATTGCCATTGTCTGCATTCCAATCACCATTGCGGCACTTTTTTTTGTTTTTTTTCAGCAAGAACGCCTTATCGAGCATGAAAAAAAACAGCTTGCCGAAATCCTGGGCCAAAATAAAAATACAATTGAAGCCTATGTGAACGTATGCTTTCAGGATGTTTCATTTTTGACAAAGGTTATTAAAGCGCACAGATCAGATATGGAGAGTGCTGCAAAAGAATTTAGCGATTACGATGAAAGCCACACGGGCATTGCAGCAGCGGTATTTGTCAATGCACAGGGCATTTCAGAAATTGATTCTATGGGCAAACCAGGTTTGTACGGCGGAGACAGGTATTATTTTAAGCAAGCAATGATGGGCCGCAGTGCAATTACTACAGGAATCAATGGGCGGGTTTCCGGCAAACCCGTGTGCATGTTTTCAATGCCTGTGACTAACCAGGCCGGGGAGTTTGACGGAGTCGTATTTCTGTCCATTTTCGTGGGCGATCTGGACGCTTGGCTGCATGGGTCTTTTGTTCCTGACAAGATGGGCCTGATACTGTGCGATGCCCAAGGAAACATCCTTGCTCCCCACAGGGCAGTTGCAAGCAACGCAGACGATGCTGCAAAGCAACTCCCCTTGCAACTTATGCAACTTGACGAATCAGGTCAGAGTTTTGTGAACGATCAGGGCGTGCGCATGCTCGGCGCTTCTGTTGCTGTCGGGAATGGTGGATGGCGGCTGGTGTATTTTCGGTCAGTTGATGAAATCCTGGCAGGATATCGCTGGCTTACAATTTTTGTCGGCCTTGGATCGTTGTGCGCCATATTGCTCATGATGCCACTGATGCTGCGTTTTTCCCGCAGTATTGAAGCTCCACTTGAGGAGCTAACGGCCTATGCGCTTGAGTTGCGCAAAAATAATTACGAGGCAACAGGGCAGTTGTGTGACCAGCAAAATATGCCCAACGAACTCAAAATTCTGTTTGACGCATTTACTGTAATGAGTTTCAGGGTCGCCAGGCAGATCAAAAAGGCCGAGGCCGTGAGCCAGAAAGATGCGCTCACTGGCCTGCACAACCGCCGTTTTTTGCAGGCAATGGGCACGGAATTTCTTAAAAAAACGTATTCAGCAGGCCAACAGTGCGCTTGCCTGATGCTTGATATTGACCATTTCAAAAGTATCAACGACACCTTTGGGCACAATGTAGGCGATATGGTGTTGCAGCACACTGCGAGGATAATCAATGCCAGCGTGCGCAGTGCGGACCTCCTTGCGCGTTATGGTGGCGAGGAGTTTGTGGTTCTTGTTGCCTGCACGGACGCCCGGCAAGGCGAAGAGCTTGCCCACCGCATACGGCATGCGGTGTCAGCGAATCCCTTGCGGCATGACGGCAACGAGCTTTTGGTAACAATAAGCATAGGCGTGGCGCTGAGCGCAGATATGGCGGACATGGCCGAATCGCCAGAATCCGCCGAGGCATCGCTGGCCGTCATGCTGATCCGGGCAGACAAGGCCCTCTATGCCGCCAAGGAAGCAGGGCGTGATACCGTGGTAGTTGCAGGCTAAGACGGCAAGCACAGCTGCGCATTGTGGAACGTTACGCCAATCAGGCCAACCCTTTTGTTGATCAGCCATACTGCGTTTTTGCAGATTAAGCGCCGGATGGCAGGCAGGTTTTGCCGCTGATTTTTTGAATAAGTTTGTCGAGCGCCCCCGCCTGGAATGCGAGCTGTTCCACCGCAGTTACAGACCGTTCCATTCCGCTGGTTGTTTGATCTGCCACCCCGCTGACTTCATTCAACACATGGTGTATTTCTTCACTTGTTGCCGACTGTTCTTCAACAGCGGTCGCAATGGAGCGCACCTGATCAGTGGTTAAACCAGCCAGTTCCAGAATTTCATGCAATGCCACGCCGGATTGGTCCGCCAGTTGCGTTGCTTCGTGCACGGCTAAAGCGGCATCTCCCATGCCTTCAGCAGCCTTGCCAGCGCCAGATTGAATGGCGGTTATGGCAGAGCTGACTTCCGCAGTTGCCCTCATGGTTTTTTCTGCAAGCTTTCTGACCTCATCGGCAACTACAGCAAATCCGCGTCCAGCCTCACCAGCTCAGGCTGCCTCGATTGCGGCGTTCAAAGCCAGAAGGTTGGTCTGATCGGCAATATCGGTAATGACATTCATGATCTGCCCGATGTCGGCCACCTGATCGCCAAGGCCGCTGATGTCTTTCTTCAAAATGTCTGTTTGCCCCTTCACGCGGCCAATTGCTGCGACAGACTGTTGCACCGTAGCCGCACCTTTCTTGGCCTGCTGCATGGTTTTGTCTGCCTGCAGGCTTGCGTCGGAGGCATTTTGGGCAATTTCCACAACGGAGGCGTTCATCTGCCTGATGGCCACAGCTGCCTCAGCCGTGCGGACGTGCAAGGTGTTCATGCCCTTGCTCGTTTGCTCTACAACCGTTGAAAGCTCCGCTGCTGCCGTTGAAACCTCCCCGGCAATGGATCCGGCCTGTTCAGCTGTTTCGCAAATAATCCTGTTTGATGTGAGCAGTTTTTCCTCCTGTTCCCGGAGCTCTGTGAGGACTGTAAACTGGACAAAACAACCAATAAACGCTGCTGCCGGATCATATATGGGGGTGGCATCAAGTTTTATGAAAAATGCTTTGCCTTTTGCATCGTGACCTTCAAGTGTGCGGCCAGGGTTTGCCTGTTTTTCTTTGAGCGCGGTGAGTATGTCGCCTGATATTTCTGGATTGTGGCGGAAAAAATTTGTTACATGAGCTTCAAAGTGCGTATCGGCCCTTTGTTCCATAGCCAGAAAATCACACAAGAGCTGATTCAGATATGTGATGCGGCCTTCCTGGTTAACCACCAGGCAGGGGGTGGCAACGCCGCCGAGTATTCCCTGCACAAATCCAAGCTTTTCCTTGAGTGCCGTCACCATCGCTTCAAGGTCTTTTTTCAGTTGATTAAGTTCGGCGGTGCTGCCGTCAGCCTTAAGAATTGCGTGGAGGTTGCCCGCCGCAACCGCGTTGCTATACGCCACCATGCCCCTGATAGTGCGCGTAATGCCGCGACCCACCAGATATGCCACCAGCGAGGCCAGTACCAGCGCAAAGCCCGTTGCCAACAGCATGGTTACGCGTTTTGTTTTATAATCATCGATGCGCACAGCAAGTAACACATCCAACTCAGCGGCGCACACCTCCCAGTAGCGAAAGGTTGCATCAAATGCCTTTTCGCCTGTGGTCATAAACTCACGTTGAGATATTGCTGCCCCAGCCGAAATGCTGTTGAGCATTGCAATAAAAGGTTCCGTGGCCGCTTTATAGCTTTCAAGCGCCGCCTTAAGCTTGGGCGCAAGCGTAGGGCTGACTCCATAGAAATTGGGGTCTTCGTTCAGGGCCGTCTGTGTGTCAGCCAGAATGCGGGAATAGTCGGACTCCTGGAGCATTGCAGCAAACGTGTGGAACTGGCGCCGTTCGGTTTCTCCAAGTTGGGATCCGAGCAGGGTCGCGTTGCCAAAATCAAGGATCGACGCGATTCTACGCTGGGTCTGGGGCAGCGTGAGCAGGGTCATATCCATTGTGTAGTAGCTGTCCAGATCCGGATCAAGAATCAGGTTCGAGGTATCGCCGCAGTGAGTAATCATGCCCGAAACATCTTCCAGCAACTGGGCAAGACCCTCTTTGAACGCGGCGGCATCATTCTGCCTGCTTTTCAGTTGCTCCCACCGGCCTGCAATAGCATCTGGAAAAAGGTGGGAGCGACCACGAGCATTCAAGCCATCAGCGGTGAATTGCAGGTCAGATCCATGCAGCCTGTTTGCCGCCTCAAGTTCGGCAAATGCCTGATCAACCTTGCGCTGGCCATCTGGCTGTGTTGCTTTTGGCAGATACTCCAGCAGATGTTCCAACGGGCGTTGGAAAGAGTTACCCTGGGTTTCCAGACTGCTGAAAGATATTTGCGAATTGATGTTGGATACAGAGATGTAAAGCAAAACGCCCAGAGGCAATACAAAGGCTATTCCAATAGACGTCAACTTCCCGGAAAGTTTGATGTTTCTTAAGGCCATGATAACGGTGCTCCAGAGTAAAGTAACCACACCATTCTGCCTTGTGGATAAGCACTGGCAGAACAGTTGGGCATCAAGTGCAAAAAACGCGGAACAGGCAGAATCGTACATTGAGCGCGTACGTATCTTGTTGCACAGCGTTTTTTGAACTGTTCTTTAATCTGCCCTGAAAGGGGGGAGGAGCAGAGAACGACTTATTGGCACAGACGCTCTGGCGCACTGTAACACCTATAATTGTGCACACCGCCGCATCAGGTCCAATAAAGTTCACCCAACTCCGGGGGGAGGAGCTCTGGAGTGGCAAATCGTATGTAAACTTGCTGTATTCTTTTATCCCAAGTTGTATATGTTCTGCAAGCAGTAGTGCCCTGGCATATTTTTGATCAAATGCAGTAGCATGACGCGTTGGGCTGTAAGATTAATTTTTTTAAATGATTTTTCAAAGTGATATGGTTATCGGCGAGAGGTTATTATGCGATTGATATTACCATGATGTAATGATTGCGTGTGTTTATGAAAAACGCATGCTGGCTGCAAACAGCCTGTTGTAGCCGGGCCTTGTGCTCAATTCAATATAGTCATTTTTTTGAGAAAGCTCCTCCATTGCTTTGCGTGCATGATGCGATGCAAGCGCCATACAGGTGCCTGAGCGTGATGTGTTGCCAAGAAAGTGCACCCGGTCTTCAAGGCATTGGGGGATGATGCCGCAGGCCGTGGGGCTCTTGCCGCAAGGGGATTCTTCCAACCTGAAAAAATGAGGCTTTCATAGCCCCATCCTGATGGCCAAGTTAGGAGAACTGTAAGCTAATTGTCCTGAATGCAAATGATTGCTCTAAAACTTAGGGCAGAGGCCAATTTTTTGTTTAGAGCTGGCATAGGTGATTTTACTCAGTGTGATCCGTGCGCTCCATATGTACTGCAAATTCTAGCACAGAAACGCCGCCGCCATTGTCATTGTCATCAAGGTATTCCCTGCCAGGTACATCTGGTGGAACATTACGGCCAGATAGACTGCTTCCCTCAGTAGTCACCCCCAGTTCAAACAAGCGGGATTGTGATTCTACTTCGCCAGACACAAAAAAAGTGCTGCTGCCTGATCCGCGTTCTTCAGAGTCATCCTGTGATGCTCTTCCCATAAAAGCAGAATGTTTATGTGCAGTGATCGCAGTAAGGTCTTGAATGACTTTATTCCAGCCTGTTTCAGCATTGTGAACATCTGTGTTGTACGACTTGCCAGAGGTTCCAAGGATGAAATTAAGCAAATCAGTTGCAAAACAGTAATAATGCGATAGGATGGGTAATGATGGATGTGCAGTCAATAGTTGATGACGGCAAAAATATCTATTGTGGAATCTTTCAGAACAAGTATGACACTCTTCGCATTGATCTGTATTCTCTGTGGATATTAGTAAATATTTAGCCGCATTGTATAAATCTGGCCCTTGTAGGTGTCTTCGTTTTCCATTCAAATGTCGTGACGCGCGCGTGTATTCAAATATGGGCCAATTCGCATAGAGATGATGCTGATTTTTATTATCCGGAAGTGTCGGGATTCTATCCACTTTTTTGGCCTGCAAGAGCATTGCACGGTGATCTTGCGGCTGGCCATTCAGGTATGCTGTCCGTAACAACAGGAGATCACCAAGTTCTACAGACTGTGGCCTTGCCTCAGGAAAATTATCTACCTTCACAAATGGCTGTGCATGCACGAATACGCCACCAGTTTTCACAGCGTTACCATTAGAAAGGGAAAGCCTGTTGATAAAATATGGCAGATACCAAACCAGATTCGCAACTAGCTGAGGTTCATGCTGATTTGGCCTGCTGAACGCTTCAAGCACAGCCAGAAAAATATGTTCCAATAATCTTTTCTTATCTTGCCTGTTCATAACAATAAATCTCCATACTAAAAAATATTATAAAAATAGTTAGTTATAGAATTATTTCTCATTGATAATTTTCTCGAACATCAAACATCCATTTTTTTGAGATATTCTTTCAACGCCACAGCATTATTTATTTCTGTAGCTTTAGCGGCGTAGAGCAGTATCACGGTCGGATTCTGGCGAAGGATGGTCAGCATCTGCCCAACTACAGCCGGGGCGGCATCAAGCTCGGCGAAATAGCGCTCCTTGAATTCTGGCCATTTGGCTTCATCGTGGGCAAACCACTTGCGCAGGTTGTCTGATGGGGCGATATCTTTAAGCCACACATCCCACAGGGCTGCGCTTTTGGAAATCCCCCGGGGCCACAGCCTGTCCACAAGAACCCGTATTCCTGCTGGCTCGGCATCGTGTGTGTATACGCGGCGCAAAATGATGTTCATGGCAGGTAATCCTGTTGGAGTGACGGCTTTTCTAAAATTGCGCAGCGTGAGGGACAATGCAAGTCAAAATAGCCAGTGACTTACTCGGTAGATTCCTTCGCCCGCAAGCGGATGGATGGAAAGAGGTTTGGGCAAGGATGCCCGCATTGGGAGTGTAGTTGGGAGATTATGGTGGTGTGCCGTGGATTTGCGGCGCTCTGCGCCGCGGTTAAATGAAAAATCCTGGAATGATTATAAAAGTTGACAGACCCGGCGGTTCCGCGTAGATACACCTTTCGCGTCGGGATGTAGCGCAGCCTGGGAGCGCACTTGAATGGGGTTCAAGGGGTCGAAGGTTCAAATCCTTTCATCCCGACCAGAGATTTAAAGGGAATTCATGGAAACATGAATTCCCTTTTCTCGTTTGTGGCGATGAAGCTCTATTCAAAATATGTAACTCCATAAATTTTTAAGCGAATCCATAGTCTTTTAACAGGATTAACATTCAGCCCAAATGCGAATTTCGGAAAATTCTGAGTAGATCCTATTGCAAAAGCACCTACAAGACGCCCCCCAGTGCGGCATTTAATTTCGCAAATTTGATTATACTCCATATTCTCTAATGTGCCTCTTATTTCAATATCATAGTTGTCGCATTCTGACGCGCATTCACCAATCCAAGGGATTGACTCAAACTGTCCATCCTCTTTTATAAAGCCATAGTTTCTTATGGAGATAGGTCGAAAGCTTTTACTAACTATAAACATTGCATCTCTATCATCCATTTCTGGACGATAAGAATCAAACTTAATGATAAATTTGTCTCGTTTTTCAAAAATTTTTTCATATATAACAATTACACCACCTATAGCAGAAATAAGAATTCCAAAATCCGACAGATTCATCATAGGCAATACCTGCAAGGGAAATAGTGAGCTTTTGAATATTCAACTCAGTTCATTCCTGTCTGAGATTGTAATGAACTTCATGCCTTCATGAACTTTATTAAATTTCAGAACCAGATGAAAAATTTGATATTTTACCGCTAATTCCTGTTTCTAACTTAAAATATGAGTCGTTACCCGCTGCAAGCGCTCGCGATACTGGCCTGTGTGCATCTCTATATGCTCAAAGTAGCCTTCAACAAGAGTCCGTAGAGACTTTGCCCCATCCGGGCGCTGCCACATATTCTCAAGGGCCGTGGCGGGTATTGCCCGCATTATGTGCATGAGCATCCAGTTATATTGCCGCCAGAACTTTGCCATTTCTGCAAAATCACAGCCGTCATACTGCTGAACAGTCACAAATATTTCCGCGTCATATGGGGGAAACTGTTCAAGGTTGCCCGATATCAAGCGGGCAAACCGCTGATGGTTGTTGGCAGCAGAATCCACAAGATGGCCGACAATTTCCGTAAGCGTCCATGCGTCTGCCGCCACCCGCACATGCGCGAGGGCTGGATCTGTAGACTGTAACAGCGCATCAAAGACATCAATTATGTTTTGTCCTTTCTTCAGGTCCATGACATCTCCAGTGACAGGGTTGCGACAAGATACTTTATATTATTTATCCATCGATGTGGTCAACCGAAGCCAAGCGTGGTTATTGCGGCAACAACACATAAATAAATATCCCCCGGCTTAGCCGGGGGTTTTTCATATGCGCCTGTAAGGCTCT